>JBEBXQ010000073.1:0-24937 GCA_040391535.1 Telluribacter sp.
TTTTGATTTGGTTTGTGATTTGTACATAAAATGACCATCGGGGATAAACAAAAATGGCGTTGGTTTCATGAATTACCAACGCCAATTCTCTGTTAAAATGCTCTATACTTATTTGTGATATGAGTGAATATCAAAAACGGATATTTACCCCTGCCAGAAAATTTCGTCCGGCCTGAGGATAATAAAAATTCTCCTGTACGTGTGCACCTGCGATGAACCCGTACGTGTACCCATTGGAAGAATACATTTCATTGAAAAGATTATTCACCAGCAGCGTAAAGCTTACTCCTTTGATCCAATCCGGATTTAAATCCCATTTTACCCTGAGATCATTAGTGAAATAAGCCTTGATAATACGGTCTTCAGATGAAGTATTGTCAAGATGTTGCTTACCAACATATTTGGCCAGCCAGGTAATCTCAAGATTTTTTGCCGGTATATAGCTGAACTGGCTACCGGCAATCACGCCCGGAGAGAAAGATATATCCGTATTTCCATGATCAAATGTCTGATAATCGTTCAGATCATAGTCAAAAACATATTCCGTAAAATTCCTGATTTTATTCTGACTGAAAGTAGCATTGGCGTTCCATCTCCAACGCTTTCCAATGGCGAGCATAGATTCAATCTCAATACCTGTACGATAACTTTTCGGCGCATTAATCCGGATGGCATTACCTACATCATTGATTTGTCCGGTCAGTACCAATTGATTTTTGTAATGCATATAATAGTAGTTCGCACTGAGTATCCAATTGTTGAGGGAAGTCCGGAAACCAGCTTCAATATCCTGCATGGTTTCATTCTTAGGTTGGATCTGGGCGATGGCTTCTGTAAAATCATCCCTGTTTGGCTCGCGGTTCCCTATACTGTAAGATGCGTATACCAGACTCTGCTCATTGACTTTCCAGGTTAATCCGGCCTTTGGATTGATAAAATTAAATTTTTTATTGACCCGGTGCGTTAGCCTTGCATTGTCATCCCCGTTGATTTTGTGAGAAACGCCACGATACTGTATATCAGCAAAGGCATTCAGACGATCAGAAAACTGATAATACACCTTGGCATAAAGGTTCATATCTTCCTTTTTGCCGGTATTTTCATAATACCGGTGGCGGATATCACTGTTTCCGCTTGTCCTGGCCCAGATTACCTGTCCGTAATGGTCGCCGTCATACTTGTTCCAGCCACCACCGAAGTGGGCGGTCAGCTTCTTAAAACTATTATAATCCAGTGAGAAAGTCGTTCCGTAGAAATAGTTATCCAGCCAGCGGCGGCGGATAAGATCGGAACGTGTAATGGTTTCATCACCAATGGTTACCGGATCAATCCTGTAATTCGCCAGTTTATCATCAGGCCTGAACTGCTCGTAGTACCCTTTTCCCCTCACCAGAAATCCGTTGACGTTTAAAGTCAGATGATTGCTCAGGGTGTGAGAGGTGATCAGCTGATAATGATCCTGTTTGTAGTTATCGGTTTCGTTGTCATAGGTATAGGAATTGTATGTTCTGCCCGAGTTAAGCAGATTAGCCGCTTCGGCTTCATTCAGGCCATTTCTTTCAATAAAAGCCAGCATATCTTCCCGGTTACCGGTAATTCTGGATTCAGGTGCTCCATCCCATGACTGGTAGGTTTGCTCTTTACCTGAGAATACATTCAGACGGGCAAAACTTTTCTTGCCGAAATAACCTCCCGACAAATAATACGATTGGAGATCAGACGAAGCGCGGTCGATATAACCGTCAGAATTGATTTTGGATAAGCGCGCGTCCACTGTAAAGCGATCATTCAGTAAACCGGTCCCGGCTTTCACTGTATTCTTAAACGTCCCGAATGAGCCTGCAGAGCTGTTGATTTCGGCATAGGGTTCACTACGGAATTCATTGGTATTGACATTCACCGTAGCTCCGAAAGCAGCTGCACCATTCGTAGACGTACCTACACCACGCTGGATCTGAATACTGCTTACGGATGAAGCGAAATCAGGCATATTTACCCAGAAGACTCCCTGACTTTCCGCATCGTTATAGGGAATACCATTCACGGTAACGTTAATTCGCGTTGCGTCGGTACCCCGTATCCTGATACCGGAATACCCCACGCCAGCTCCGGCGTCAGAGGTAGTGACGATGGAGGGAGTGAAATTGAGCAGTGAGGGTAAATCCTGGCCTAAGTTTTGTTTACCCAGTTCTTTTGCACCTACATTAGAGTAGGCCACAGCGTTTTTATCGGTTACACGGGTGGCGTTTACAATTACTTCATCGGCCTGAAAAGTACTTCTTTTCAAAGCAATGAGCATGGCTTCCGGATGCTGAACAGATTGAATTTCAATTTTCCGGCTTTCAAAACCTACGTAAGAAAATTCAATAGTGGTAATGGAGGAAGGAACGTCCTGAATACTGAACTGTCCATTCCGATTGGTGGTTGTACCGCGGTGTTCACCCACTCTGATAGTGGCACCGGGTAGTGGTTTCTGGTCATCAGCGTCTATGACCTGACCAGAAAATCTGGTTTGCGCGTAAGTCCGGGATGCTGACAAAATTAAAATTGACAGCACCAAAAGACAGGTCGAAACTTTTTGCATTACAATAAAAGTTTACAAACAGGCAAGGGGCCAACCTATCGATCGGTTAAAATTAAGTAACTTGTGATTCTCCATCCCTTCGCCGGCATTACCCGGATCAGGTATTATGGGTATGATCTCAGCCCGTACTTTAGGGCACCCCTTTGAGATATTTCCTGCAAAGATCAGGGAAATAATCACCATTTGCAAGTCTGGTACGGAACGAAAAGGAAAGGGAGGTATGTTTGTTCATTAGAAAATGAATATACCTTATGGAATATCAGGATATTACCCTTCAGGAAACAGAATTGTTAAAAAATAAAGCAGCGACAGTGCTGGTTGATGTGCGGGAAGACTGGGAATTTGAGGAATTCAATATTGGTGGTATGAATATTCCCTTATCTGAAATCCGTCAACGGAGAGACGAACTGGCAGCATTTGATACGATTATAGTCGTTTGTACCAACGGCATCCGAAGCAAAGTAGCAGCCATGGATTATTGTCGTGTGGCTTCATGGAGTGACAAAACCATTTATCATCTGAAAGGAGGAATCCTGGAAGCGGAATAAGTTATTCTGTTTTGTTTTTTCTGAATAGCTGGTCAAGTTTCTGTTCGTATGTATGATAGCCGATACTTTCATATAAATCGGCACGGGTCTGCATTTTGTCAATCACATCTTTTTGAGTGCCTTTGCTGCGTATGGTCTGAAAAACCTCCAAAGCTGCCTTATTGGCCGCTCTGAAAGCAGATAAAGGATACAGAATTATCCCTACACCTGCGTTTCGTAATTCTTCCACTGTCCAGAGGGGCGTCATTCCAAACTCGGTGATGTTCGCCAGTACGGGCAACCCGGTGGCCTCAGCAAATAACCTGTATTGGGAAAGGTCAGTCACGGCTTCTGCAAAAATAAAATCCGCTCCGGCATTCTGATAGGCAATGGCCCGCTCAATTGCGGCATCAATACCTTCACTGGCCAATGCATCCGTTCTTGCACCGATCACAAAAGTATCGTCAGTACGGCTGTCCGCAGCAGCTTTGATCCGGTCTGTCATTTCGTCTTTGCTTACAATTTCCTTATTCGGACGATGACCGCAGCGTTTCGCACCGACCTGGTCTTCAATATGCAACCCTGCTGCACCCGCTCGGATAAACGATTTAACAGTCCGGGCCATGTTGAAGGCAGAAGGCCCGAAACCTGTATCCGCGTCTACCAGCAAAGGCGTATCGGTTACATTGGTGATGCGCTGTATGTCGGTAAGTACGTCATCAAGGGTGGTAATGCCTAAATCCGGGATGCCCAGCGATCCGGCAGCCACACCGCCTCCTGAAAGATAAATCGCTTTAAAACCACTCTGTGTGGCCAGTAAGGCATGATTAGCATTCATAGTACCCGCAATCTGAAGGGGCTGTTCTTCAGCCATCGCGTTTCTCAGTCGCTGGCCTGGTGTTAATCCGGACATAAGGTTTTTTGTGTTGACAGGCAAAACTGCAAGTTAGGGTTATTTTAGGATACATGCATGAAATTATTGTCCTTATTAAGTAATATTTATCCGGGAATAGGCTTTCAGGCAATGGTTGAGGTATTACTGTTAACCCAATTCAGAAATTTTACTTTCAGTATGAAAAATCGTTTTAAATCATTTATAGGTATTGCTGCAATGGCCATTGTGCTTGGCAACGCCTCCTGCCGGACGAAGGTTTCGCAGGATGACCTTACCATAAAATCAGTAATGGATGGGGTGGTTACCCGGTTTTATGAAGAACTAACCCCTGCTCAGATGGATACGCTGACAGAGGATTATGTATTGAGTTATTTGAGTGAAGAGGAAAGGAAAGTGCTGGCAACTAAATACTGGACTTTTGAAGTCAATGTACCTGTGACCGTTTCTGTAATGAGACATGTGGACCAGAAAGTCGTGCCGTTCTGGTTGTCTGAAGGTGATTTCCGGAAAACAGACCTGATCGTCAAAAATGAAAATTATACGTATGAAGTCTGGCAAAAGGATTTTGTGGCCGGAAAAGTAGAATTGGGTATAAACGGTTTTGATAAACACAGGCCGGTGTATTTTATTTCTGTCGGCCCGAAAGACCAATCGCAGGAACTGAAAATTACGGATGTGTTCCCGGCAGGTCAGCATTTTGAAATCACTAAGCCAGGCGCTTTTACCTATCACGACTGGGATGGATTGATACTGACTGAAGTACCGGATGCGTTGTTGGGTCAAACCCTCTTTACCACCATCCGCGGCCGGGCGCGGGAGGCACATGTGATTAAGGCATTCAGGGATACGCCTCATCCTTCTTCTGAAAAACCCGATCAGATTCTGCTGACCTGGAGTGATGATGTCAAAACCAGTATGGATATTCAATGGAGAACCAATCCGACGGTCCGGGCCGGACAGGTGAAATACTGGGCGGATGGATTGTCAGATACACTGACAACTGACGCGAAGTATTTTCTAATGGAAGACCGTTTGCTCAGAAACGACCGGTATATCCATCGGCATACTGCACAGTTACGCAACCTGATTCCCGGCCAGCTTTATCATTACCAGGTGGGTGGTGAAAACGGTCAATGGTCTGAAGGAGCTACATTTGCAACCGGATTTCAGGAGAAAGAAAAATTCTCATTCATCTGGTTTGGGGATACGCACTACTCTCCGGTATTCGGACAAATGGCACAGAAAACACTTGGAAAACATCCGGATATTGCTTTTTATCAGATTGCCGGGGACCTGGTATCTACCGGATTGAACCGTGATGACTGGGATAAGCTTTTTTATAATACCGGGGATATATTCCGCTATAAACCACTGATGCCGATTCCCGGGAATCATGACAGCCAGGATGGACTCGGTGCCTGGATGTACCAGGAGATGTTCAGTCTCCCAAAGAATGGGCCTGCTGATGTTCCTTCTGAAATGACTTATGCCTACCATTATCAGAATGCGCTGTTTCTGATGATTGATGGTACCCAGTCGCTCGATGCGCAGGTTGACTGGATTGAGCAGCAGCTGAAAAATTCAGAAGCAAAATGGAAATTCGTAATGTTTCATTTCCCGCCTTATAATTTCGGTGAAGATTATTGGGAAATCCGTCAGAAATGGTGCAGTATTTTTGATAAGTATCACGTGGATATGGTCATGAGCGGGCATATGCATTATTATTTGCGTACAAAGCCTATGTTTAATGAAAAACCGGTTGCAACTCCGGCAGAGGGAACCATTTATACGATGTCCATCAGTATTGAGGGTAAACAGGAAGAATGGCCGGATGAGGATTATGCTGTAGTACGGTATAAAGGCGGGCCTTTGTATCAGTATATTAAAATAGATGGTAACAAGCTGGAATATAAATGCCTTGATCCGGAAGGCAACATTAAAGATGCGCTGGAGATTGTCAAGTAAAAGGTCGTATTTACGTCATAGTTGAGTATGGATACGAATAAAGCGGTTGCAGGATATTAAATATGATCAATAGTTACCGGCCGGGATTTGCCCGAAAAACTGTAATTTTGTGATTCACCTAATTAAAGGATAGCTACCTTTCGTCTATGCGCAAACAAATGGAACTGGTGCTTGCACCGGAAATCGCTCTTGAAGAAAACCGGTTGAGAGATTTTCTTGCTAAAAAGCTGAAACTGGATCACCCGGATGATGCCGTTATCCGGAAACTAAGGCAATCCATTGATGCAAGAAGCCAGAAAGTCAAGGTTAACCTGAAAGTAGAGGTTTTTGCAGGAGAAACACCTCCGGGGCTCGTTACGCAGGTACCTGTATACAAAGATGTCTCCGATAAACCTACCGCTGTTATTGTAGGCGCAGGGCCTGCAGGTTTATTCGCAGCGCTGAGGTTGATCGAGCAAGGTATTAAACCGGTGATACTGGAAAGGGGAAAAGATGTGCAAAGCCGCCGCCGGGATCTGGCAGCATTGAATAAGGAGCATGTGGTGAATCCTGATTCCAACTATTGTTTCGGAGAAGGAGGAGCCGGGACCTATTCTGACGGAAAACTGTATACCCGCTCCGATAAGCGCGGGAATCTTCGGAAAATACTGGAAATTATGGTGGCGCATGGCGCGCGTGAAGAGATTCTATACGATGCCCATCCGCATATCGGCACGAATAAGCTACCTCCGTTGATGGTGGGGTTACGGGAGAGAATTCTGGAATGTGGCGGGGAAGTGCATTTTGATACGCGTGTAACAGGTTTGCTTATCCGGGAAAATACCATCTGCGGAGTAACTACTGCAGACGGAAAGGAATTTACAGGTATTGGGGTAATCCTGGCTACCGGCCACTCCGCAAGGGATATTTATGATCTGCTTCATAAAAACGAAATCCTTATTGAAAGCAAGCCCTTTGCGCTGGGTGTACGGATAGAGCATCCGCAAACCGTGATTGACAGGATCCAGTATCATTGCGAAACCGACCGCGGCCCGTATCTTCCGGCAGCTGCTTATAGTCTGGTGACCCAGACATACGTCAAAAATGTAAAACGGGGTGTATTTTCGTTCTGTATGTGTCCGGGCGGTTTTATTGTGCCTGCGGCTACCGCACCTGGTGAAATTGTCGTTAACGGCATGTCGCCCTCCCGAAGGGATTCTCAATGGGCGAATTCGGGGATGGTCGTAGAGATTACAGAAAAAGATCTGCAAAAATACAGCAGCTACGGACCATTGGCAGGACTGCAGTTTCAGAAAGAAGTGGAACAAAAGGCTTGTCAGATGGCCGGTAACCGGCAGGCAGCACCCGCACAGTTAGCCCTTGATTTTATCAGACAGAAATTTTCAGGAAAGCTGAATAACACTTCTTATCAGCCCGGACTTGAAACAGCCGATTTGTACGAAGTGCTACCTGATTTCGTCTCCGGTGCGTTGAAAGAAGGTTTAAAGGATTTCGGTCGTAAAATGAAAAACTACCTTTCCAATGAGGCGCAACTGATAGGAGTGGAAAGCCGTACTTCTTCCCCTGTCAGAATCCCAAGGGATAAAGAAAGCTGTGAACATCCGCAGATTGCCGGATTATTTCCCTGTGGAGAGGGTGCCGGATATGCAGGCGGAATTATGTCAGCAGCCATGGACGGGGAGCGTTGCGCTGACGCATTAGCGGGAAAATATGCTTAAATACAGTAGCATGTTGATAAAGTGAAAATATTATATCTGTTATTATATTTAACATTGTTAATATACAGCAATTTGATACAAATTTACCTTATATAATTTCCTGGAATCAGAGAATAGAAATAAATGCGGTAATCAGTAAATTCTGATGATACTCATCTTTGATTATCAGAAAAAACTTATTGATCATACAACCTTGTTTCATGTCGGTATAGAATGATGGAAACCAAAACAGAGAATAACAGAAGAGATTTTTTAAAAAATTCAGTCGGTGCTGCCGCCGGTTTACTGGCGGTGTCAATACCTGTTACTGGTTTTGCTATGGATGCCCCGGCTATTCATTCAAGAAAAGCATCAATGCCCCTGCCTCCCAGAATCAGATTTTCGGTCATAGGTCTGAACCATGGTCACATCTACGGACAAACCGAGTCGGTTATCCGCGGAGGCGGTGAGCTGGTATCGTTTTATGCCAAAGAACCTGATCTTGCGGCTGCTTTTATCAAGCGATATCCAAATGCAAAAGCGGCAAAAAGTGAAAAGGAAATCCTGGAAGACAAGTCCATTCAGCTGGTGGTAAGTGCTTCCATTCCGGATGAACGCGCTCCGTTGGGTATCAGGGTTATGCAGCACGGAAAGGATTTTATGGTAGATAAACCAGGGATTACTTCATTAGCTCAACTGGCCGAGGTAAGAAAGGTGCAGGCGCAGACAAAACGCATTTATTCGATTCTTTACAGTGAACGTCTTGAAAATAAGGCTACTGTAAAAGCCCTTGAGCTGGTGCAGCAGGGTGCTATCGGCAAAGTGATTCAGACCATGGGTACCGGACCTCACCGAAGTAATTTCAAAACCCGTCCTGAATGGTTCTTTGATAAAAAACGGTACGGTGGTATTATCTGTGATATCGGTTCACACCAGTTTGACCAGTTTCTGGCTTTTACAGGTTCTACCAAAGCCGAAATTATTTCTGCACAGGTAGGGAATGTGCATCATCCGCAATACCCTGATTTTGAGGATTACGGAGATACCGTTATTACCGGTAACAGCGGAACGGGTTTTATCCGTGTCGACTGGTTTACACCTGACGGGCTCAAAACCTGGGGAGACGGACGACTGACTGTATTAGGTACAGACGGGTACATGGAGTTACGGAAGTATATCGACATTGATGGCCGTGAGGGCGGAAGCCACTTGTTCCTGGTAGATAATAAGTCTACGCGGTATATTGACTGCAAGGATGTGGATTTGCCGTATGGCCGACAGTTGGTTGACGATATTGTGAATCGTACAGAAACTGCTATGACACAGGAACACTGCTTTCTGGCAACCGAAATGACATTAAAAGCACAGGCGCAGGCAAAACCTTTAAAGCTTGATAAATAAAAAAAACGGGATTGGTAATTCCATTTACCAATCCCGCCTTATATATTCAGATTGTCATAAATCTAACGTTTTACTTCTTCATAAATAGTATCAAGAAGCCCATTCTCACTGGTATCCAGTGTAAGTTCCCAGAACATAATGCCGCCCAGCTTCAGATTTTTGGCATACCTGGTTTTTTCTGTGACTGACTTTTTACTGTCACCGGTAGCAAAACGTTGTTCTTTCAGATTATACCAGTAATTGGCCTTTGCCTGATCATCCCAATATTCCTGCCAGCCGTTTTCCGGCGTAAATGTCTGCGCATAGTTTCTGAAATTAACACCGTTTGTGTGTTCACCGGATTGATATAAACCATTTTTAGCATCCGGAACATTTTTCCATACACGGGTGTAAAAGGCAGCCCCGATCACAAGTTTTGAAGAGGGAATTCCCAATTTTAACAGATACTGTACAGCTCTGTCAGTTGATTCTTCCTTTTCGTGTGTACTATAGAGGGGAGTATGGTGGCCGGTTGTTGTGGAATATCCGTTTACCAGATCATAACTCATAATATTTACACGGTCCATCAGTGGCATAATGGCTTTCCAGTCAACGGATTCATCCAGAAATTTCTGAAAACCCCCGGCAGCAAAACTCAATTCATTCTTTTTACCCAGTACTTTTCTCAATTCTTTGACGAGTGCTGTGAAGTTTGCTTTATCCTGAGACTGGTATAAGTGACCGGGATGCCCTTCAATAGTAGGATATTCCCAATCCAGATCAATGCCGTCGGTCTGGAAATAATCATTCAGTTCTTTTACTGACCTGGCAAAAGTTTCCCGGCCGTTTTTTCTGGAAAATGCTTCAGAACAGGGTGCACATCCGCCCCAGCCGCCTAATGAAAGCATTACCTTCAGGTCAGGATTTTGCTTTTTCAGGGATACCAGCTTTTTAATCGTTAAAGAATCTTCAGTACTTCGTACAAAAAGCTTATCATCTTTCAGATGGCAGAAACTGTAAATAATATGCGTTAGCTTTTTAACGTCATACTGGTCAATCTTTTTGGTGTCACCGGCATAGTAGGCGAGAACATCAGTCCGGTGTTTTTTCTGGGCTGATGCCGGTAAGATTATGAGCATCAGAACAAGAGCAGAGAGGTAATTTTTCATTATAAAGAAATTTATTAAATGATGGCCAAATTAATGAAAATATTTTAATAATCTCTCAACCTGAAAGTTATGCTTCCGTGGAACCAGAAGGGTTAAATTATATTTTTTTAATACTTTCCGGGTTTAGGATAAAATGTGGTTTTTGGATTTTATGGCACCATATCACAGTGACAGCAAGAGGTAGCCCTGATTTATGGAATACAAATTATCAGGTTTTTGCTGATTGTATAATTTTAATATTTCATCTTTTGAAAATGCTTGTCTCTGCATCATATTACTTTCTCGTATGTGGAGTAAATAATGGGGAAGATAACGAATGCAGTTTAATGATTTTTCCTGATTTTATCAGGAGTGAGCCCGTAACATCAGGTTCAGGATCATTGTAAAATACGGAAGACAGAAGTTTATTGGGCTTATTGAAAAAATTATAGATGAGCTGAACAGAAAAGGGTTGCTCTTCATTTGAAATAATTGTCAAAAGCGGGTCTGTGAAATTGTGGAATTTAAAAATGAGAGGTTGAAAATAGAACGCATCTTAACGTATAGTGTTTGCTAAAGTGTTTTCCGGTAATTGCTAAAAAGATAATATTGTATTTTATGACGTGCAGCAATAAAATGATTCTCCGGATCGGTCAGGCTGTGTAAATGATGTTATCAAGAAAATGGCAGTATTTTTTCATTCAGCCATATCTTTTTTATAACCTTTCTCTGAATGATTAAGTTTTGTGTTATCTTTCTTTCCGTAATAGGTTGGATATTAACCCTAATATAACTCAAATATGTTTGCCGTATCTTTTCTGTCTTAAAGTGCTTTATTATGTACCATGTAATTAACTGATATACAATTATAGTTAACGAATTGTTTAATACAGGTAATTTCAGCGTGTATTTAATAATACAGCTATTTAAATCCTAATCTATTTTTGCAGATACCTTATAGTTTTGTCTGAGAAGCAGATTTTTGTTAAACATTACAATGGAAACAATGATAAGTGTGTAGGACAGCAATTGAATTTCGGTTACTTCCTCGTGGTAATAGAATACGGCCAGTATGAAGTTAATAATGGGGTTTATATATAGCATTATTCCAACAGTAGAAGAACTGACAACTTTCAGCGCATAAAGATTGAGAAATAAAGGTAAAATGGTAAAGAAAATGGCAATTACCAACAATGAAATATGAAAGAAAGGTTCGTCAGGCATGGGACCCGAGTAGGCCGGGAAAAAGGGAAAAATCATTATTGCCGCAAAACAAGTGTGCAGTGTAAGCATAATCAGTTTATCAATTCCGTTATATTTTTTCTGAGTGATCAGATAGAATGCATAAGAAAAGGCAACAATCAGACTATAGAATAAATCCGTCCAATGGTTCATGGCCAGAAGGAAGCAGCTGACCGAGCTGAGCCCGACTGCAATCCACTGCCATTTGCTCAGCTTCTCGTGGAGGATAAATACCGCCAGTACAGAGGTTATAATTGGACAAATCAGATATGAAAATGATCCTGCTTTGACACTTATCTGATTAATAATATAGATAAAAAACAGCCAGTTCGCTGTAATGAAAATACCGCCACCAACGATTTGTCCATAAAATGACCGCTTTTCTGACGCGGATTTGCTTTTGAATATTTCATAGTTTTCTCTTACGACTTTTCGTCTTGCAAAAAGATGCAGAACCACCAGAATAATGGCAGCGTAAAAAATACGGTAAAACAGAATATCCAGTGATTCATAGCCGGCCAGGGGTTTCAATGCAAAACTGAAAAAGCCCCAAATTACAAAAGCTGCAATTGCTGCAATGTAATATTTTGTAGTGTTCATTGTGGTGAATTAAAACTAACGTTGTCTGGTTTGTATTTTTTAACGATTTTATGATTCACGGAATTCCATTTTTCATAAAATCATGAAAGGTTTAAAATTTTTATATGATTTGTTAAAAAACAAAGCGAAACAACCGTTGTGCCGGCGGATTATTAATTTTAACACTTTTACAATGCTATAAGCAGGAAGAAAATTTATATTTTTGACGTTTATTGAATTATTCAGGACTTTTAAAGCCTTAAAATACTGTGAGCAGAACCGAAGACTTTATTGCAGCAATTCAGAAATCATATAAAACCGGCTTGCCTTCCATTCATCTGGGATCAGCTATTTTAGACGGTGAAATAATTACAGATGCCAGAATTGACTTACCTCTGAAGATGATGAACCGCCACGGTTTAGTGGCAGGTGCTACGGGATCCGGTAAAACCAGAACTTTGCAGGGTTTTGCAGAACAATTGTCCAGTGCCGGAGTCCCCGTTTTCATGGCCGATATCAAAGGAGATCTGTCAGGGATTGCAGTTCCGGGTACCAGTAATGCCGCACTTGAAGAAAGAGCAGAAAAACTTGGTATCACTTTTGACCCTACAGGATTCCCGCTTGAACTGTATTCACTCAGTGGAAAACTGGGCGCTCAGATGCGCTCTACAATCTCGGAATTCGGGCCTATCCTTTTATCGAAGATATTCTCACTGAACGAAACTCAGTCGGGAGTACTGGCTGTGATCTTTAAATACGCCGACGACCACGGTATGGCAATGGTTGACCTGAATGATCTAAAAAAAACGCTTTGGTATTTGTCAGAAGGGCCCGGTGCAGAGGAAATCAAAGCTGATTATGGTAAAATTTCAACGACTACAGCCAGTACGATACTCCGTAAAATTGTTGCACTGGAGCAACAGGGAGTGGGCAATATATTCGGTGAAAAATCATTTGATATAGAAGATTTGCTGAGTAAGGTAGACGGAAAAGGGGTGATCAGCCTGCTGAATGTGTCCGACGTACAGGATCAGCCTGCTTTGTATTCTACTTTTATGTTAAGCCTGTTGGTGGAGATTTATTCAAGTCTGCCTGAAGCCGGGGATCTGGAAAAGCCCAAGCTGGTTTTCTTTCTCGATGAGGCGCATCTTTTGTTTAATGATGCCCCCAAGGCTTTTCTGGAACAGATTGAGCAGATTATCCGCTTAATCCGTTCTAAAGGTGTGGGTGTGTTTTTCTGTACTCAAATGGCGCAGGATGTTCCGGAAAGTGTTCTGTCACAATTGGGAAACCGGGTGCAGCATGTGCTGAGAGCTTTTACGCCAAAGGATGCGGAAGGATTAAAAAAGACAGTGAAAACCTATCCCACATCAGCTTTTTATGAAATTGATAAAGTGCTGACTACACTCGGGATCGGGCAGGCATTGATTACTGTGCTTAACGCAAAGGGAATTCCTACTGAAGTGGCGGCCACTCATCTGATTTCACCACGATCTGATATGGGACCGCTTCCTGAAAGCCAATATCATAATCTGGTGACAGGCTCGGATATGTATCGTAAATATAAAGATGCGGTTGATCCTGAAAGCGCCTATGAGATATTAAATAAGCGGATGGAGGACTATACCCGGAAAGCTGCTGAAGAAACCGAACGCGAGGAAGAGGTTAAAAAAGCCGTTTCAAGAAGTAAAGCAGAGAAGTCTGTATTGGAAACGGCTATTAATTCACCAATAGCGAAGCAAATAGGAAGAGAGATTGTCAGGGGAATTTTTGGTATGCTAAGTGGAAAAAGCACCGGTTCAAAATCCAAAAAAGGAGGTTTGTTCGGGTTTTGATGTACTTGCGGAATTATTCATCCGCTGCGAAATTCAAAAGGAACCATTTTCATTAAAAGAGGCTTATAATCCTAATGATAGACCCACTATGAAAAAGAATATCCGGTTTGTACTTATTGGACTAATGGCTTGTATGGCCGTCCTGGAGGTGTCTGCTCAAAGGGGGATGCAAAGCAGAAATGCGAGGGAGAACAGTGAAACCCCTGCTTACGAATCCATGCTTTCGGGTGGTGTTACTACCAATACCAACTCAGGTATTCTGGGTGGTTTCGTAGTCCGGCATTCACAATTATTGTCACAGAGCCTCTTCGGGAAAAAGCAGTATCGTTATATGGCACTGGAGCTGGTGAATGTAAAGCATCCGAAAGAATACTCGGAACAGGTAGGTTATGCGGCCCGCTTTACACGGAATAAAATTAATTACCTGTTTGCCTTACGTCCTGAATATGGGCGGGAGATTGTGCTTTTTAACCGTAATGATGATGAAGGGATTGCCGTAAGTGCTATTTTTGCAGCCGGCCCGACTATCGGATTTGAAAAGCCGAATATGGTTCGGGTGCAGGAAACAAGAAACAGGGTCGTGAATGTCCCTTATGACCCGGGAGTGCATAATTATGGAAATATAGTAGGAGCTAATTTTTTCGGAGGATTTGATAAAACAAAAATCATTCCGGGAGTGCACGTGAAAGCGGCGCTGGCCTTTGAACTGAGCGCGTTCCGTAATTCCGTAACCGGAGTGGAAGTAGGGTTTCTTGCTGAAGCATTTACAAGGAAGGCTGAAATTATGGTGAATGCCGATAATAAGAACTTTTATACATCAGGGTTTATCTCTTTGTACTTCGGAAGAACAAAGTAGAGATTTTTTATATGCTGCCACCAAGGTAGCTTAAGTAACAGAAATATGATTGAATTACCGGTAATACCATCAGAACGCAGGAAAAAACCGGACTGGTTGCGGGTGAAACTCCCTACGGGGCCTGAATACCGAAGAGTCCGTCACCTGGTAGATAATTATAAATTGCATACGATCTGTGAAAGCGGTAATTGTCCGAATATGGGCGAGTGCTGGGGTGCCGGTACTGCCACTTTCATGATTCTGGGAAATGTATGTACCCGCAGCTGCTCCTTTTGTGCAGTAGCGACTGGCCGGCCCAATGAATACGACACCGAGGAACCTCAGCGTGTCGCTGAAGCGATCAGGCTTATGGGGGTTAAACATGCTGTGATTACCTCCGTAAACCGTGATGAACTAAAAGACAAGGGCGCCGAGATCTGGTATCAGACGGTCGTGCAGGTCAAAGAGCAAAGTCCTGAGACAACCATCGAAACCCTGATTCCGGATGTGAAAGCAAACTGGGACGCCCTCTACCGGATGGTGGAAGGCGGGCAGGAAGTGGTTTCGCATAATATGGAAACGGTTGAAAGGCTTTACCGCCCCGTGCGTCCGCAGGCAAAATATGCCCGCAGCCTGGAACAGATCAAACGCACCAAAGAGTTGGGCAAGCGTACGAAGTCCGGTATTATGCTGGGATTCGGGGAAACCCAGGATGAAGTTCATAAAGCCATGGATGATCTTGCTGCAAACGGACTGGATATCCTTACTTTAGGTCAATACCTTCAGCCCACCAAAATGCACCATGAAGTAATTGAGTGGATAACCCCGGAGATGTTTGAGTCATATAAAGAAGAAGGATTAAGGCGTGGCCTTAAATATGTCGAATCGGGTCCGTTGGTGCGATCAAGTTATCATGCCGAGCGTCATGTAAATGTTCCTATCTGATCATACTCAGGGCAGATAAATGGAGAAGTGCGGGAGAATCTTGTAAAATCTCAATTTATCTGCCTGAATTTTTGTTTGTTTTATAAAAAAAAGACAATTTTGGAGCCGTTTATATATGCTCCAAATACCACATTAAATATGGCTTATTTATTTACATCCGAATCCGTTTCTGAAGGACATCCGGATAAAGTGGCTGATCAGATTTCTGATGCTTTAATTGATAATTTTCTTGCATGGGATGCCGACAGTAAAGTTGCCTGTGAAACATTGGTGACAACCGGACAGGTTGTTCTGGCCGGTGAAGTGAAAACGTCTACTTATCTGGATGTACAGAAAATCGCGAGAGAAGTGATCCGTAAAATCGGATATACAAAAAGTGAATACATGTTTGAAGCGAATTCCTGTGGAATTCTTTCCGCTATTCATGACCAGAGTGCTGACATCAGCCAGGGGGTGGACAGAGTGGTTGCTCAGGATGATTTCGAAACAAAGGCAAATGCTCAGGGGGCCGGTGACCAGGGTATGATGTTCGGCTATGCCACCAGTGAGACAGAAAACTACATGCCGCTGGCATTGGATATCGCCCATAAAATCCTTCAGGAACTTTCTCTGATCCGTAACAGTGAGGCAAATCTGATCGGGTATCTGCGTCCGGATGCAAAGTCACAGGTGACCATCGAATACAGTGATGATAATGTGCCTCAGCGGATTGATACTATTGTTGTTTCTACTCAGCATGATGATTTTGAAGAAGAAGCAGTGATGCTTCAGAAAATAAAACAGGATATCATTAACATCGTTATACCAAGGGTAAAGGCGAAGCTTGAACCTGAAATTCAGAAGCTGTTTACTGACGATATTACTTATCATATTAATCCGACCGGGAAATTTGTGATCGGTGGACCACATGGGGATACGGGTCTAACCGGCCGTAAAATTATTGTTGATACCTACGGTGGGAAAGGTGCTCACGGTGGTGGGGCATTCTCAGGAAAAGATCCTTCCAAAGTTGACCGTTCCGCTGCCTATGCAACCCGTCATATTGCCAAAAACCTGGTAGCAGCCGGTGTAGCCGATGAAGTGTTGGTACAGGTTTCATATGCAATCGGTGTTGCCGAGCCATGTGGTGTATATGTAAATACCTATGGTAAATCAAAAGTGGAGTTGACGGATGGACAAATCGCGAAGAAAGTAAGTGAGTTGTTTGATCTGCGTCCTTATGCCATTGAGCAACGCCTGAAACTCAGAAATCCGATCTATTCTGAAACAGCGGCTTACGGACATATGGGAAGAAAAAATGAGGTGGTCAGAAAGACTTTCAGGAATGTGGATGGTGCTGAGAAGAGCGTAGAGGTCGAATTGTTTACCTGGGAGAAGCTTGATTATGTTGGAAAAATAAAGGAAAGTTTCGGACTGTAATTATTCCGGATTTTCTGATCATATTGAAAGGTTACTCTTTACGGAGTAGCCTTTTTTGATGGAGTAGCCGGTAGAAAGGCATTGTTTTACCAGCTATGCATTTCATAGAAGTTTTTCATTGTTCCTCAATGTTTGAATATACTGCTTATTCATTACTTCACTTTTAATGACCTTCCTGCTGTTCCTTGCAGGCACCGGAAGTAAACTGTGTTATCCCGTGGGCAATAGCCTCACAATCGTTTCCGTAGGTCTTACCGTTGCATCCGCATACCGGATCATATACCTGATAACACGCTACTTCACTTCTCTCTTTTTCCTCACAACTCCGTTCAATCTCACGATCATCGCAACCAGTTGCTGTTAAAACGATCATTCCAATGATTAGCCTTTTCATATTTACAACGTTTTCGTTAAGATTTCATTTATAAAACAGGTCATTATGGTAGCCTGTTAACAAGCATGATGCCTGAAATGTTAAAGATTAGTCAAATGCTGACTCCCATGATGAATAGAGTCCGGATAGCGTCAAAAGGTTGGAAGTGAATATTCATATATTAACGTCAGTTCGGAATAAGCTCACAACTTTACAATATCACCTTTTCAGGGTTTTGCCGGCATTATCTTCTCGCGTTTTCCCACCACTTCGTGGTTATTTTAAGTCCGAAGGACTGACAGTGTTATAGAAAGAAGGTCTGACCGTATTATAGAAGACAGACAGGATACCCGTTAATTAAACCGCGAAGCGATGATATGATTACCAACCCGGACTGAATTAAATTCTCAGGAAAACAGAGGTAAGGTTTAGGAATGTAGGATTTCAAATGCTGAAAAGTATCGGGTATAGGCTATTAATTTTATAGACTATTATATCATGAAATGTATTTTGCATAAATGGGAATCATATGCTTTAAAGGAATTGGAGTCCCTTTGGAGAAGGAGGTTTGCCGGGTAATTTCGCTGATAAATTATGTTATTACAATAAATTTAAGTAATTATTTAAGTTTTTGCGGGTGTTGACGATTTTTCGTGATTCCGGATTTGTCTGGCCGAAAATAAAATTTATATATTTGCCTATAGAATTTATAGAGTATTTATTTCGGATTATCAACTCATCTTTTAACAAATTAACCCCCTTCTGATGTATGACTGCCCTGATTACGCGATGTTAACGCTCTGGTCTTATATTAAATATAAGTTATCCTATAGAATTAATATATAAACTCAGCAATGATCTCATATTTACAAGTATTATGAAAATTTTAAAATTTCTACGATTCAGAAGTAGAAGACCTTCACTGGTTAAGTTTATTTCCGTCATCACCCTAAGCGGATATTTCTTCTCCCAGGAAACGGCACTTGCTTCTAATGAAAGCCTCCTGTTTGCAAACACATCTGCAAATCATCTGGATAAAGTAACGGGCAGGGTAGTGGATGAAAAAGGAGAACCGTTACCTGGTGTAAATATTCTGTTGAAAGGAAGTAATATAGGCACTCAGTCTGATTTACAAGGTGCTTTTTCTCTGGACTATTCCGACAGAAACGCGGTGCTGGTCGTTAGTTTTGTGGGATATATTACGCAGGAACTGAAAGCCGGGAAGACTGATTTATCTGTACGTTTATTGCCTGACAGTAAGCAGTTAAATGAGATTGTTGTAACCGGTTACGGAAGCGAAAGCAAAAAGTCTTTTACAGGTTCTGTTTCAAAAATAGAGGGTAATCAGTTAGAAAACCGTCCGGCACAGAGTCTTGATCAGTTATTGGGCGGTCAGGCTTCCGGTGTAAATATTGTACAACCCAGCGGAACACTGAACAGCACGCCGGTTTTCAGAATCCGTGGTATCAACTCCATTTCTTCTTCCATTTATCCGTTGTTTATCATTGACGGTGTGACCGTTTTTACGGGATCTGCCGGTGGGGCGGTCGGAAATAATCCTTTGGCTGACATCAATCCCAATGATATCGCCTCTATTGATATTCTGAAAGATGCCTCGGCAACGGCCATCTACGGATCGCGTGCCGCTAACGGCGTTGTGGTAATCACTACGAAAAAGGGGAAATCAGGTAAGGCGAAGGTAAATTATGACGCTTGGGTAAGTTTCAGTACGCCCTACAATTTACCGGAACTGTTAAATCCTGAAGATTATGTGGCCATTAAAAACGAAGCACGGGTCAACGCTGGTCTGGCTCCGGGATTTGTGCTGGGTAAAAATGCAGATGGCAGCCCTATTGGTACCGATTGGTATGATGTGGCCTATCAGACCGGCGTTTCTCATAATCATAACCTTAGTTTTTCAGGGGCTACGGAACAAACCAACTATTTTGTTTCGGTTAACTTTTCAGATCAGAACGGAATTCTTAAAACCAATAACTTTACAAAAAAAGGAGTGCGGCTGAATCTTGAGCACAAGTTAGCAAAGTTCCTGACGGTAGGTACCAACGCTGCTTTTTCGAATTCATACAATAGCGGCCCTAATTCCGGAGGGATAAGTCCTAACTCCATCGCGTCTCCGTCAGGAAACAGCGTCAATACACAATATATAGGTTTACAGCCATTGGCACGTCTTACTTACATTTTACCACCGAATGTTCCGGTTTATAATGAAGACGGTTCTTACAATATTAATGCTGCGAACGGAAATATCGGATACGGGCCCAACAGTCCCACGCTGGGCGTTTTCAATGCCTATAATTTGCAGACCATTCTTGATCTGGATAAGAATTCTTCAGAAAACAATACCTTGCTGGGTAGTGTTTTTGCTGAAGTGAACTTTTTGGATAACCTGAAATTCAGAACTGTTTACGGAATCAATAATTTAGTTGTTGAGAATTTATCTTTCAGGAATCCTTTCAGCAGTGAGGGCTTTCCTAATAAAGGCACTGCCACCAATACCAACTCAAAATATTCACGTTCCAGTTTTACAAATACACTGACTTTTGATGAATCTTTTAATGCGGTACATAACCTGAGAATTCTGATCGGTCAGGAGCGGATCTCCCAGAAGATTGAAGGTTGGGGTGCCGTGCGGTCAGGTTTGTCAGACCCGTTTTACTCCAGCTATCAGGGAGGGTTTACTACTATCACAGAAACGGGCAATGTCCAGACAGAGAATGCGCTTCTTTCGTATTTTTCAACCGTTAACTACGACTATAACAAAAAATACCTTTTCAGCTTTAATTTCAGAAGAGACGGGCTCTCTGCCCTGGCAACCGGTAATAAATGGGGGAATTTCGGTGGCGGATCACTGGGATGGAATATTTCGGAAGAATCGTTTTTCAGAGACAGCAAAATCTCGGGGGTGATCAATGAGCTCAAAATCAGGGGAAGTTACGGGATTGTCGGGAACAGCAGCCTGGATGATTATGCCTCTTTGTCCCAATACAGATCAGGTACATACGTGGGGCAACCTACCTTATATTTCAGTCAGGCCGGGAACTCTTCTCTGAAATGGGAATCAAGCAAAAAGCTGGACATCGGAATCAGCGCAAGATTGCTGAATAACCGGATTAATCTGGAGGCTTCTTATTATCAGAACAACATTGACGGTCTGATTCTGAATGCCCCACAGGCTCCTTCACAGGGAATACCGGGCAATTCTATTGCCGCCAATGTGGGTTCATTGAGTAACAAAGGCATTGAATTATCCGTAGGAGGAGCTATTATAGAGAAAGGGAAATTCCGCTGGAATTCTGATATTAACTTTTCAACACTTAAAAACACCGTCAGCTCCCTGGGTAGCGGAGGGGATATTTACCCGTCCTCACTGAGTACTTTCGGTATTCAGAATGTAACGCGGGTCGGTTACTCCGTAGGATCGATTTTTGCAGTTCTGACCGACGGGGTAAATCCTGAAAACGGGAATAAAATATACATTAACCGCAATGACGAAAGGGTACAGTACGATGCCGTTAATAAATCCTTCAGCTATCTGACCGGTGAAACAGCACCAGGAATCGATAATTACCTTGACGGCCGTATTTTAGGCCCGTCCCTGCCTACTTACTTCGGTGGCTGGAACAATAACCTTAGTTTAGGCAATTTTGATCTGGCAGTTAACTTCATTTTTTCTGGTGGTAATAAGCTGTATAACGGTACAAGATCTACCATTTCTGATCAACGGTATTTCAATAACGGAACTTTTATTAAAGACAGATGGACTACACCAGGTCAAATTACGGATATTCCCAAACTGGTTTGGGGCGACAGTTTTACAGGTGGTTTTTCATCAACCAACAGCTCATATGTAGAGGACGGTTCATTTGTAAAGCTTAAGAATATCGCACTGAATTACAGAATACCGCTGGAAGGATCTTCGCTGGAGAACTTCATTTCGTCAGTCAGGGTATACGTTCAGGCTTCCAATATACTGACCTTTACAAAATACAGAGGATCAGATCCTGAAATCTCAATCAATGGTAACTCTATTAATTCAGGAAAGGACCAGAATGTACCGGCAAATGCAGCAGTGTATACCGTCGGATTCAACATTGGGTTTTAAGAGAATTATCGTAAATCTTTAAAGTTAAAAATCATGTCTGTTTTTTCAATATTCAGCAAAAATATAAAAGGTTACCTGCTTGGAGGTTCCGTTCTGGTGCTATCGCTGGGTGCATGCCAAAACAACTATCTTGAATTAACACCCGTTAACACCATATCGGATGCTGCTGCATTCAGCACTCCTGAGAAAATACTCTCCCAGGTCAGGTCGCTTTATTCCCGGTTTAGTAGTGAATCGTTTTATGGCGGACGTTACTTAGTATTTAACGAGCAAAGAGGAGATGAATTCAGTCAGAATGACGGGAATAATTCTACTGGTGCGAACGTCTGGAATCAGTCCATATCAGGTTCGGGAGATTTTGTGAACGCAGTCTGGAATGCGGCTTATCTCACTATCAACTATTCCAATATCCTTATTGATAACCTGGAAACGACCTCTGTAATAGATGAGGCTACACGCAACCGCTATATAGGCGAAGCTAAATTTATAAGGGCCATCAGCTATTTCAGTCTGGTACAAACCTATGCCAGACCTTATGCGCAGAACAGTGAGGGGACA
This sequence comes from Telluribacter sp., assembly GCA_040391535.1. GTDB lineage: Bacteria > Bacteroidota > Bacteroidia > Cytophagales > Spirosomataceae > JBEBXQ01. Next base: position 22,106 of record JBEBXQ010000073.1, read on the forward strand.
GGTTTACCCCTGCGTTTAAAAGGAGAAACATCCGGCGGAAACAATGATTTCGGGTTTTCACCGGTAAGTGCCGTTTATACCCAGATACTGAAAGATCTGGACGATGCCGAAACATTTTTGCCTGAAAGTTATGCGGATGCGCTCTCGGGTATTTCGCGGGCAAGAAAAGCCGCGGCAATTGCACTCAAAACCAGGGTATATCTTGTCAAAGGAGATTATCAGAAAGTGGTTCAGGAAGCGGCTAAAATTGTTTCGTCTTCTGCACCGTATTCCTATAAATCAGGGGGTACTGAGCTGAATCTTGAAGGCGATCTTTCCGTGCTTTTCAGCGGGAACTATACCGGAAATGAAGCGATCTTCTATATTCCGTTTGCTCTACCGTCAGAAGCGCCCGGGTTGCAAAGTTCGCTGGCTGCAAATTATCTGTCTCCGGTTATTTATTTTAATACGAACGGTATCATCGCTGATCCTGTATTTGGAGAAACATCAACCGATAAAAGAAAAAACCTGATCAGGGAAAATGCTTCAGGACAAAAACTGCTGAATAAATTTCCAAAGAATGCGGCACCTTTTACGGATTATATCCCCGTGATCCGCTATGCCGAAGTTATTCTCAATTATGCTGAAGCCGCTGCCCAGACGGGCGATCTGGCTACTTCGCTTAATCTGCTGAAAGCGGTCAGAAACCGTTCTGATGCAAATTATTCATATACCGGCGATACCGCAAATGCTGCATTTTTAATTGCTGCCATTGAAACCGAAAGACGTATTGAGCTGGTCGGGGAAGGGTTCAGGACACATGACTTGTTCCGAAAAGTTTTACCTCTTCCCGGAAAAGTAGGTAATGCCGGTACTGCCCCGGAAATTAAGCCTGCTGCGGAAAACTATGTTTGGGCAATCCCGAGCAATGAACTGGCCTATAATAAACTCGCACCCAGATAAAACCATTTCAAAAAGTAATCAATGATATATATGAAATTTTTCAGAAAAAGCGGATGGCTGAAACGGATGGCTGTTCTTCAGGTTATTATATTCCAATCCTTAACCTATGTACTGGCCCAACCGGTTGACAAGATATTTTTCAACGGAAACGTGATTACTGTTGATGCGGGAAATTCGGTTGCTCAGTCGGTTGCTATTTATAAAGACAGAATCGTAGCGGTAGGTACTGACGATGAAATCCTGAAACTAAAATCGGATGCCACCCAACTCATCGATCTGAGAGGAAAAACGCTGGTACCCGGTTTTATTGATGGCCATAGTCATTTTATGGGTTTGTCCAGAGGAAAAAGCGCCAACCTGTCTCCACCTCCGATGGGAACGGTAAAGAATATTCCTGATATCATCAAGGTACTGCTGGCCTACAAGGCAGATAATAAAATCAAAGACGGAGAATGGATAGGAGCGTTTGGCTATGACACTGATCAGCTGAAAGAATTACGACACCCGGAGAAGGAAGATCTTGATAAGGCTTTCCCCGATAACCCGGTGACTATAACGCATGCTTCCGGGCATATGCTGGTAGCGAATTCATTGGCGCTGAAACTCTCCGGAATTGACGAAAAAACCACTGATCCTCCAGGGGGGACTATTGTCAGAAAACAGAATTCAAATGAGCCTACCGGCTTGTTGCAGGAAACGGCTATGCGTTATATCAAGCGGGGAGAAACCAAACCATTGTCGTGGGAAGAGCAGCTGAAGCTGATAAAGGAACAACAGCGGCTTTACGCAAGTGTGGGGATAACGACCGCTCAGGACGGGCTATCAAATCTTCAATCGATAGAATTACTGAAAAAGGCAGCTGATGCCGGAGAGCTTTATATTGATATTATTGCATTGCCATACTATACTTTCCTGGATAACATTCTGGATAACAAATCCTATAAGTTTGGCATTTATGATGATCATCTGAAGCTGGGCGGTTTTAAAGTAACAGCTGATGGTTCTCCGCAAGGGAAAACCGCTTTTTTTTCAAGGCCTTATCTTACTGCGGTTCCGGGCTGCGGGCATGATGCCTGTGCCGGGCAGCCCACGGTAAATCAGGAAGAATTGAATGCTGCTGTTTTAAAAGGATTTAAGCTGAATATTCATCCGTTTGTTCATTGTAACGGAGATGCGACGGTAGATATGTACATCCGGGCTGTTGAAAATGCCAATGAAGTACTGAAAACGTCGGGTAATCAGCACCGGCCGGTGGTAATTCATTCACAGTTTGTCAGAGCTGACCAGTTGGATAAATACAAGGAACTGGGCTTTGTTCCTTCTTTTTTTACTAACCACACTTTTTTCTGGGGGGATACGCACGTGAAAAATCTGGGAAAAGAGCGTGCCTTCTTTTCCAGTCCGCTAAAAGCTGCCCTCAGCCGCGATATCGTATTTACTAATCATACAGATTTTGGGATTACACCTATCAGTCAGTTGTTTCTCCTGGGATCTTCCGTAAACCGGTTATCACGTTCCAATCAGGTAATAGGGCCCGATCAGCGTGTCACTCCGCTTGAAGGCCTAAGGGCGATCACCATTAATGGCGCCTACCAGTACTTCGAAGAAAATGAAAAAGGCTCTATCGAAAAAGGGAAACTGGCTGATCTCGTGATTCTGTCAGAAGACCCTACTTCCGTTGATCCGCTTAAGATAAAAGATATTAAAGTCCTTGAGACCATCAAACAAGGTAAAACCATTTATCAATTAAATTAACCAGTTAAAAATGCCAACCGAAATCACGTCATACGAAATAAGAACTCCTCAGAGAATAGCAGAAGTTTCCTGGTTCGATGATATTATAGGAGGAGATACCGCGGCCCTTGGTATTCTTGATCCTGACAGACGAAG
>JBEBXQ010000074.1:0-24537 GCA_040391535.1 Telluribacter sp.
ATATTTCAATAATTTCCATAATTTCCTTTTCTCTGATTTCGCCCCGCTCTACCAGATAAACAATCAGCTGACGGCCCTGGTGGTCGGTGGCTTCTGTCAGAAAGGTCAGCAGCCTGCCGAAATTCGCTTTCAGCCACTCCCGGTTAAACGTATGCTTCAAGGCAAGCAGCGATGCTGCCAGAAACTTGTTGTTTAACTCCTCTACTTCAACGTCGCTGATCTCGCCCAGATTATGGTAAATATAATCATAATCCGGTAAATATGATTTCCAGCTTGAATCAATATGCTGAAATAATGAGGATAGTTTTCTGTACTTCCACTGTCCTTTGCCATGGTACAGCAACACCGGAATGATCAGCGAAAGTGCTTCCTTATTGGCCAGCTGTTTCAGTAAGCCTGAAAAAATATAACCGCCGATCTGCACAGGACTGTACTTGTCCCGGTAACTTTTATGCTCTACCAGTAAGCAGATCCTGACCTGGTGCTTCGAGTCCTTCAACGCGCAGGAATATACAATGTCTGAGATGGTGGGTTGTAAATCGTCGGATACGTAACTGTCGGGAAGCTGAACGATACTGGAAAAATCCAGCTTTTCACTCACCTTTGCAGGCAGACTGCTCCGGAAGTAGTCTGTCGCCAGCGTAATGTCTGATAAGATGGCACGGATAAAGGTATCGTGCACAGATCCTGTTGTTTTCAAGAAGTGTGTGTGTGTATTTTTTGAAACAACAAGGTAAAAAGCTTTTTGCTAAAATTGAAATGCAAAGGGAAAGCTGATTCCTGTTCTGACTATCAAATACCATTTCTGCGGAATATTTTTCCTTGAATCACAGGATTTCATAACAGTGCCTTTAAGTATCCTGAAAATTTATTTCACAAAGTACCTTGCATAACATAATACCTTTTTATACCTTTGTTGCGAAGCCGTTGAAAATTTAAATTTTATCTGAACTAACCTTATCAGTTTAACCAGTAGCTGAACTTTAAGATTCTCTGAATACTTATTGTCTTTTTTATCTATTAGCCATCGAAAAATTAAAATGAAAGCCTTAATCCTAGCTATTGCTATTTTTATTTTATCCCTTTTGAGTTTTAACAGAACAGTCAAGGCACAGGATGGTCCTGTTACTATTTTGCTGAAAGGGATTGTGTCAGATTCTGCCTCCGGCAAAGCGCTGGATTTTCTTACGGTCAATCTGTTGACCGATTCCGCTGTTGTGCTTAAATCAGATTATACCAAAGAGGATGGATCGTTTGCTTTTGCAGACCTGAAACCCCGTCTCTACACGATTGTGGTGGTAGGGGTGGGGCATCAGCCTAAACGGATTGATGTTGACTTAACCCGCCACCGTCAACGGACCTTTGAGCTCCCTGGCATTTTCATGAATCAGCAGGAAACAGCGTTAAAGGAAGTGACCATTACGACAGCAAAACCGATTATCAGACAAGAGGTTGACCGTATTTCCTATGACCTCCAGGCCGACCCGGAAAGTAAGGTTTTCAGTGTGTTGGAGATGATGCGTAAAGTACCGCATCTTTCGCTGGATGCCAATGATAATATACTTCTGAAGGGAAATACCGATTTCAAAATACTGATCAACGGCAAGCCATCAAGCATGGTGGAAAGGAGCTATAAGGAGATTCTGAGAAGTATGCCCGCTTCTTCTATTGAAAGAATTGAGGTAATTACCACGCCGCCTGCTAAATATGATGCTGAAGGCCTTGCAGGTATTATCAACATTATTACAAATAAAAAGATGGACAACGGATTCAACGGGTCGGTGAATGTGAATGAACGGTTTCCGGTGGGAGGACCAGGTGCAGGAGCCACATTTTCCGGTAAATTCGGCAAATGGGGAATGTCGGCCTTCGCAGGGGGGAGCCTGTATCGTAATCCGCAAACTTCCAACTCCATTAACCGGTTTACTGATGGTGATATGCCTACGCTTCTCAGGCAGAACGGAACGGATAAATCAGACAGTAAAAGTGGCTATGTGGGTTATGAAGTAAGTTATGAGCTTGATAGCTTAAATCTGATATCCGGACAACTGAACCTCAACGGTAGCAACTCTGACGGTGTTTTTACCCAGGCCTCAGCGCTTACAGCCGCACAGGAAACGTTGCAGAATTACCATCTGATCAGCCGGAATCAGGGTAAGGGTGACGGATTTGATGCTGCATTAAATTATCAGAGAGGGTTCAGGGCTGATAAAAACAGGCTGCTTACGTTTTCCTACCGGTATTTTCAGTACAATAATAACCAGGAGAACCAGATCGGTATTTCAGAACGTATTGATTATCCTTTACCGGATTACCATCAGCTGAATGAGCAGCATTTTTCAGAACATACCTTTCAGATTGACTACGTATATCCTGTCCGTAAGCTTACTGTAGAGGCCGGAATAAAAGGGATCATGCGCAGCAACAGCAGTGATTTTCAATATCTGTCTTTTGATGATGAAACGGGAGTTTATAAACCGGAACCTGCACAGACCAACCAGTTTTTTAATACGCAGGATGTATATGGTGTATACAATACGTATCAGTACAGTTTTAAAAACTGGAGTGTAAAGGGGGGCGTGCGCGTTGAAAACACGATCATCAGTGCGGATTTTATTTCGACGGACTCGGAAGTGGACAAACATTATTTTAATGTTATTCCCTCACTTTCAATGAACCGTAAAGTGAATGATAAGAGTAGTATCAATCTGGGATATACACAGCGGATACAGCGGCCGGGTATATATCAGCTCAATCCGTTTGTGGACAGATCCAACCCTAATTTTGAGCGGACGGGAAATCCGGACCTTCGGCCTTCAACGGTGAATGATCTGCAGATCAGTTATAACCTGACAAAAAAGTACTCATTGAACGCAGGGATTGGCTTTGCATTTTTTAAGGAACTGATATTCCCGGTTGTGGTCTATAATCCGGCAACACAGATTACCCGCACTTCTTATGGTAATACAGGACAGGCAAAGTTGCCTATGGTGAATATGAGCCTGAATTACCCCTTTACCAAAAAGTGGAATGCCAGTCTGAATGCACGGGCAGCTTATGGTATGGTAGAGGGAATTGTGAATGATGTGAAGATAAAGAACCGTGGACTTATGTACTTTGTGAATCTCTCAAGTGGTTATCGGTTTGAAAAGAACTGGCGGGTCAATGGTAATCTGAATGTAAACGGGCCTAACCTTACTTTTCAGGGGACGACCAATGTACGGGTGAATTCTTCATTCAGTGTCAATAAGGATATTCTGAAAGATAAGCTGACACTGGCTGCGGCTGTAAATAATCCGTTTTCAAAATTCAGAAATGATTACCGTGAAACCTTTGGTACGGGATTCCTTCAGGAAAACTATCGTCTTGAGTACTTCCGTTCATTTAATATAAGCCTTAATTATAAATTCGGAAAACTGAAGGAGGCCATCAGGAAAAATAAACGTGGTATCAGAAATGACGACGTGCAGAGCGGGAATTAATGCGTACCTCAGCAGGAAGGTTGTCAACAATAACTTCCTGCTGAGATACCTAAAAGGCTTATTTATCAGTATGCATCATCAGGTTCTCAATGATTTCCGTTACCCGGGCAACCGGCATTTTTTCGACCAGGTATGCATGGGGTCCGTCCGGATCATTTTCCCAGCTATTGTTACCACCTTTTGTAATGAATTTACCTCTCTGCAGGGTATAATAGGGGTCCGGTCCTTTTATGGCCACCAGTACTGCCGTCTGATCCCAGCTCATCCGGCCCAGGCTGTCACTTTTCCAGTGGGGCATGGCTTTAGCATAGGCATCTTTAACAGGAGATTCTATGTCGGGATTATTGATCAGCGTTAAGCCGGTAATTACTTTTTTACCAATTTCAAATCCGCTGAAAATGATTTCTGTCGGCCAGTTATTAAATACTTTTTCAGAAGCGACAGAGTCGATATAAACGTTATATTCTCTGCCTTCAGGAAAAGCTCCGGCCATGGAGACGAGTCGTTTTACTTTTTTCTCAATCAGCTGCTTGCCATCCAGCGGACTGTTTTCGTCTGGCCGGGAATCCAGTAACCGGGCGAGATTCGTAAGAAATCCAACCGTTACTACGGTTACACTGGTATCCGGTTGTGCTGATAAGATTTTCCGGTACGTTTCAATAGCATCGGGCGCATCTGCTGATGATTGCAGGGTATGCGGATACTTTTCTGTCAGCATTTCAGGCCACCCCTGTACCGCCTTTTCGTTGGGTGCATTTTCGCCTTTAGGCGCAGCGATGGGCAGGTTGGCCCTTCCATAATACGTATTGATAATTTCAATACTCGGAACAACCAGCGGATGCGCATTGCTCGCTATTACGGCCAGCGGTTCAGTATAACCGCTGTCGGCCAGGGCATGTAAAACAGCCATTGCCCCTACGTCGTCATAGTCAGGACCAATATCTGTATCCAGGATGATTTTGGGAATTTGAGGTGCATGTTGTTCAGAAGTAGTACACCCCGAAAGGTAAAGAGACGCCGTAAGGGCCAGTAATAAGCAGTTGATCTTTTTCAGATGCATTGTTTTCAGAATTTTGTTAAAGTATATTTTGGTAATGCTGCTTTGGAAATCCGTAAGATAAAGCGCGATATAGAGTTATTTTCCGGAGAGGATAATCATCCCCAGACCAGAGACGAAACATAGAAACATGGCTATAATCAATCGGTTAACGAAAGGGCTGCTTCCTTTAAATTCTTTCCAGATCAATACACCCCACAAAGCAGCGATAAGCGTGGCTCCCTGCCCCAATCCGTATGAAATGGCAGGGCCAGCTTTTCCAGCTGCAATCAGGTTGAAAAGATTACCGGTTCCCCAGATCATCCCGCCGGTGATACCTATAATATGAATACCGAAAGCACCTCTGAAATATTGGGAATAAGAAAGCGGAGCACCTTCCAGCGGACGGCGTATCAGCATCGTATTGAAGAGCAGATTGCTGATCAGAATTCCGGTGGCGAATAAAACAAAGGCCGAATAAGGGGTCATTTTCCCGGGCGCAGGGTTGATAAAGTTTTCCAGGTCCATAGCCGAGGCCACAAAGGGATAGAAGACAGACATGAGGATACCTGCAATCACAGAAACTATTATCCATTTTCCTGTCTTTTGATTTCCGGAAACTCCGGAATGCTTCCGGAATGCGACAGCATTCAATACAATAGCCAGGGTGACCAATGCAACTCCCGAAAACAACAAAACCGGATCCCCCTTGCTTAATAAAAGATAATTGATCAGCACACCGATGATCAGGGCAAGGCCAATCCCAACAGGGAATGCTACTGCCATTCCTGCACCTGCAATGGCCGCAGTAAGCAGAATATTAGCCAGATTAAATACAATACCACCAAACAGGGCACTTCTCAGGTTGACGGGGCTTGCCTGACTGAGATCTTCTATAAACGGACGCCCTGTTGTACCGGTACTTCCCATTGTAAAGGCAGCCAGCAGGGATAGTACAAAAATACCAAGGACATAATCCCAGTAAAACAATTCGAACCTCCAGCGGTCTTGTACCAGTTTCTGGGTATTGGCCCACGATCCCCAGCAGATCATGGTTATGAAGCAGAAGGCTACGGCGAGGTAATAGTTTTCTATAATGAACATACCAAATCAAGTTAAGGTTACCTGAAGCAGATGAGACAATTACTGTATTTCCCGACGTAAAGGAATGGAACTCTGCGCCCCCATGCGGGTTACACTGATCGATGCCGCCTTACAGGCAAATTCTGCAGCTTCTTTCAGCGGATTGTTTTCAGAAAGCGCTACGGCTAATGCGCCGTTAAAGCAGTCTCCGGCGGCAGTCGTGTCGACAGCTTCTACAACAGTGGCAGGAATGATTCCGGTATATTCACTGCTGTATACCAAAGCGCCTCTGTTGCCCAGCGTAATAATCACATGCTGACACCCCTTCCCGATCAATATTGCTGCAGCTGCCCGGGCAGATGATTCATCCACAACGGGAATTCCGGTCAATACAGATGCCTCGGTTTCATTAGGGGTAATAAGGTAAAGGTGCTGATACAGGCTTTCCGGTAACTCCTGGGCCGGAGCAGGATTCAGGATCACTCTGGCGCCTTTCCCGTTGCTTTGAAGGATTGCTGCCATGACAGTTTCGAGAGGGATTTCAAGCTGAATTAATACAATATCCTCTTCCGAAATGGATTCCAATGCCTGACTGATATCTTCAATATATAATGCGTTATTAGCCCCGGGTGCAACGGAAATGCAATTCTCGCCATGTTTATCGACATTGATCAGCGCTACACCGGTAGGCCGTTCCGGGTCAATAAAGACATAGCGAGTATTGATATTTTGCTGCCTGAATTCTTCCAGAGCCTGTTTACCAAACAGATCATCACCCAGTTTGCATACAAAACTGACCTTTCCTCCCAGGCGTGCACAACTTACGGCCTGATTAGCTCCTTTTCCTCCCGGATTCATCAGAAAGTCTCCTCCGATCACCGTTTCACCAGGTAAAGGGAGTTTACCGGACTTGATGACCATATCTGTATTGGAACTACCGATCACGTAAATTGAACTGCGCTGAGACATGGCGGATAAAGTTAAAATTAATGTCCTTTGTTATAAAGATGTGATTGAAAGCTATTTAATGATCAAAGACATTATTACTTATAATTTCCTCTTTAATTCATACACATAAAGAACAATAAAAGACTTAGCCGCAGATTGTTGCGGCTAAGGTTGGATGGAGATAAAACTGATTGGAATCAATGCCTCTAAAAGACCGATAATCAGTTTGCCTTGAACTTTTCTATCGGGTTTGAAATGGGTTTTATGCTTTTTAAATGTGCATAAATTGCTCCGAGGTCTTCAGGAGTCATTTGTGCGTAATTGGTCCATGGCATCGGAGTTATCAGATCACCCGGGGTAACATCCGGAAGTACATAGCTGGAATCCGCATACATTTTAAAACGCATGATAAATTCTTCTTTCGTAAAACGAATACCCGTTTCAGGATCGAAAGTAATGTTAGGAGCCGTTACAATACCGCCCGGTTGCCTGAACTGCATACCACCGCCATACTCAGTACCGGGGATAGTGGCGCCTTTGTCTTTCTGGCTGTGACAAACAACGCATCCCGATGCCGTAACCAGATAACCTCCGTAAGCCACTTCATCGGTAATAGCCGGGCGTGTCGAAAATTCAGCTTTTCGCGGCATCGTGTTGATCAGAAAATTAACAGGAAAATCAATTTCTCTTGCAGGAATATCAGAAGGCTTCGGTTCAAGTGTACGGATATAGGCCAGAATACTGTAAATATCTTCACGGTCCAGTCTGCCGTAATTATGATAATCCATAACCGGGAACAGCGCTTCTCCCTTTTTGTTGATACCACCGGTCACAGCCATCAGTAATTCGCCGTCTGTCCAGTCACCCAGGGCATAGGGGGTGATATTTTTAGAGTAAAAAACACCGGGAAACCCCATTTCGCGATTGAATATTTCACCACCAATTCCGAAAGTTTCTGATTTGATCGGACCTGCATATTTGCTCCAGTCACGCGTACTGTGGCAATCAACGCAGGCAGTTACCGCATAAGCAAGATACCGGCCTCTCTCAATTCTTTCCGGCGTTCTTTCAATCGTAATTTCTTCAACAGGACCCGCATCGGGCAAGGCGAACTTCAGGTACAGCAGCGCACCGGCCATCAGAAAAAGCAGTGCAAGAACTACATAGCCCAGGATTTTAAATAAAGTTCTCATAAGTAATTGAGTAGTAAAGGGTTGTTTGTTTGGTTTGAGTAGTAAAAGGGTTTTGGGTCAGGCTGTAAAAGTAGAGTTTAATAATGGATAATAATGCGAAGTATCCCGATTATATTTATTGAATATGAGGAAATTATTGATGAATTTATTGTACGGTCCGTACTTGATGCCACATTTCAGGCATCCCTATCCAAAATCTACCCTTGGCGGGCATACGTTTGAGATCACCTCCGGACTGAATAATTTCCGGCTTTTGATAAAGTATCTGTTCTGTCAGTAGAAATCACAATATTTCACGTTTTGTTAAAAAGAGTAGTTTTAATCCTATATGACCATGAACCGAATCCAATCCATTTTTTGGTGTATACTTGCCATTTTTATTATCAATGCCCAGAGCGTTTCGGCGCAGTTTCTGGAAAATATCGGAATCTGTACCAAACTGGAAGAAAGTGCCAATATGAAAGCGTTGGGTTTTAAATATCTTGAAGGTAATATTTCCGGATTTTTTGCCCCCTTTAAGTCTGATGAAGATTTTCAGAAAAATAAAGTGACACTCGATGCTGCTGTGTTGTCTATGCCTGCAGCCAACGGTTTTTTTCCGGGAAATATCAGACTTACCGGTCCGGATGTAAAAATGGATACCGTCCTGGCCTTTGCGCAAAAGGCGTTTGAGCGGGCAAAGCAATCCAATACCCGTTTTTTTGTGCTGGGGAGTGGGACCGCCCGTAAAATCCCGGATGGATTTGACCCTGCAGAAGCACGGAAGCAATTTGTGGAGATCTGCAAAAAACTGGGTCCACTGGCAAAAAAGAATAAGGTGATCGTAGTAATTGAACCGCTCAACAAAGGAGAAACCAATTTTATTAACTCGGTATCCGAAGGACTGGAAATAGTCAAAGAAGTCAACCACTCCAATATTCAGCTGCTGGCGGATATTTATCACATGCTCAGAGAAGACGAAGGCCCTGAATCTATTGAGAAAGCCGGCAAATACCTTCGTCACGTTCATATAGCTGAAAAGGCCAACAGAACGGTTCCGGGTACGGACGGAGATGATTTCAGGCCTTATCTGCGTGCATTGAGAAAAATCAATTATAAGGGTTCCATTTCCCTGGAGTGCCGTATCAGTGACTTGCAGAAAGATGCTGAAAGAGGGCTCAGAGAACTCAAAAAACAAATTGCTGAGAGTAATATTTAGAGCTTTACTGCCTGAAAAGGTTTAACGTTTTGTCGTATGCCGGTTTTAGACCCACCTCAGACTTTTGCAGGAAAGCTTCGTTATCTGGGACCAGGATTTATTCTGTCGGCTGCCATTGTCGGTTCTGGTGAACTGATTGCCACCACCTCGCTGGGCGCAAAAGCGGGTTTCGTGACATTCTGGGTGATTCTGGTCAGTTGTCTTGTGAAAGTAGCCATTCAACTGGAATTCGGTAAAAACGCGATTTATTCAGGAAAGTATACCATGGAAAACTTCAATCGTATGCCTGGCCTCAGGTTGGGTAAGGCGCATTGGAGTATCTGGCTGTGGCTTTCTTTGCAGGGACTGAAATTATTGCAGGTTGGAGGGATTATAGGAGGCGCAGCCATTGTACTGCACATGATGTTTCCTGTTTTCAGTGTAAACCTGTGGGCTGCCGTGGCTGCGTTAGTTACATCGTTTCTGGTGTACCGTGGCTATTACGGTCCTATTGAGAAGGGTTCTCTGGTCATGATTATCCTGTTTACCTGTGTGGTTTTGCTATCGCTGATACTGCTTCAGTATACGCCCAATGCCCTTACCTGGGCTGACATCCGTGAAGGACTGAGTTTTGAGCTGCCACCTTATGCAGTTGCTTTTGCCATTGGCGCTTTTGGTATTACGGGTGTGGGCGGCGATGAAATTATGTATTATAATTACTGGTGTATTGAAAAGGGGTATGCTACCTATACCGGCCCGAATGATGGTACTCCTGAATGGGCAGCACGGGCTAAAGGCTGGATTAAGGTAATGTATCTGGATGCTACTTTGTCGATGGTGGTTTATACACTGGTAACTGCCGCCTTTTATCTGTTGGGTGCAGCACTGCTGAGCAGCAGTGGCACCGGTGTGCCGGAAGGGTATGATATGATCGGAACATTGTCGGGCATTTTTACGCAAACACTGGGCCCGTGGTCAGAAATCGTATTTCTTATCGGCGCTTTTTTTGTGCTTTATTCCACTGTATTTACGGCTACTGCCAGCTGCGCACGTTTATGGGGAGATGCTTTCTCACAGCTGGGATGGATCAGATTCGGCACTGAAAAGGAACAAAAGAAGGCAATCGGGGTTTTTTCATGGATATTTCCTGCTGTATGGTGTATACTCTTCTGGTTTGTTCAGGCACCGGTGATGATGGTAATACTCGGAGGAATAGCCACTTCCATATTACTGTTGCTGGTCGTATGGGCCGCACTGATTTTCCGCTACCGGTTTTTACCCGAATCTCTTATGCCGACAGCCTTGTACGATGTGTTCTTCTGGATAAGTATTGCTTCCATTCTGGCTATCAGTAGTTATGGTTTATGGCAGATATGGGGCTGACAGTAAGGGTATTGATTGCTTTTTAGGATACTTCCCACCCTTCAATTGAATTTTTTCTTCTAACTTTGAACCTTATTTTTGAGGGTTCTGCTATTTCTTTATCTGAGAAATGCTTCATTAACAAAAACTTAACTCAATTTTTCAAGTCACTGACTATGAACAAAAAACTTATTGCCGGGCTTCTTTTGTGTTGTTCTCTTCAGGGATTTGCACAGAATAAGGCCACAGAGTATGCTGAAACTATTACTCCTCAGGATCTGAAAAAGCATTTGCTGATTATTGCTTCTGACAGTCTGGAAGGAAGAGACACAGGCTCTCCGGGACAGAAAAAAGCGGCTGATTATGTCGCGAAACATTTTGCTTCCTACGGACTACTGCCTGCCGCGAAAAATGCGGATGACAAACCGTCCTATTTTCAACCCTATAATCTGTATCAGGGAGCATGGGGTGAAGTGTACCTGAAAGCCAACGGAAATACGTATAAGCTGCAGGAAGATTTCTTTCTGAACGGGCTGATCAATATTCCTGCCGAGACTGAGCTGAAAACAGTTTGGGCAGGCTTTGGGATTGAGTCACCGTCGTATAATGATTATGCCGGTATTTCGGTCAGGGATAAGGCCGTCGTGATTTTCGAGGGGGAACCCAAAGATGCTGAAGGAAAAAATCTGGCGAATGGCCTTACAGAGAACTCAAAATGGAGTTCACCGATGGGTTGGCAGCAAAAAGTACAGCTGGCACTTTCCAAAGGGGCAACAGCTGTTATTATGATTGCAGAGAAAACCGGATCAGAATTTGAGCAGGAAGTACGCCGCAGATCGGTAATGGATCGCCGGTTTAACAGAATGACGCTTAAACCTGCTGAAGAATCGCTCTCTAATCAGGCTGTATTTATGGTGTCGGCAGAAACAGGTGCCGCTCTGCTGAAAACAACACCTGAGAAATTGTCAGCATTAAAAAATAAGCTGGTAGCAAAGGGCAGGGTTCCGGCCAAAAAGCGCCCGTCAGGTACGATAGCCATCAAAGCGGAACGTACTTCACATATCATCGAAACCGAAAATGTAGCCGGTCTGCTGGAAGGTTCTGATAAAAAGGAAGAAATCGTTGTAGTGACGGCGCATCTTGACCATATAGGTGTGAATCCTGACGGACAAATCAACAATGGTGCTGATGACGATGGCTCGGGTGTGGTTTCTGTACTGGAGATAGCGGAGGCATTCAGTAAAGCGAAAAAGGATGGAAACGGCCCGCGCAGAAGTATACTTTTCATGATGGTAACCGGCGAGGAAAAAGGACTGCTGGGATCATCTTATTATTCTGAAAATCCGTTGTTCCCGCTGGAAAATACGGTCGCTAACCTGAATATCGATATGGTGGGCCGGGTAGATGAAGCTCATAAGGACGATCATAAGTATGTGTACGTTATCGGGGCGGATAAACTTTCCTCTGAGCTGCACATGATTGGTGAAGAAGTCAATACACAGCATATCGGCTATACACTGGATTATACCTTTAATGACCCTAACGATCCTAACCGCTTCTATTACCGTTCTGACCATTATAATTTTGCCAAAAAAGGTATACCGGTAGCGTTTTACTTCACAGGAGTTCATGAAGATTATCACCGGCCGGGTGACACTGTCGATAAGATTCTGTTTGACAAACAGGCTCCTATTGTGAAACTGGTTTTCTACACAGCATGGGAACTGGCAAACCGCCCGGAACGAATTAAGGTAGACAGTAATAAGCCATAATCAGCTTTCAGTAAAGAGCCGTCAATGATAGCCGCTTCTGCTAAGAATAAGGGTTTTTGTTGACGGCATAAAGCTGACAACCTAATGAAAGCAGCACAGTAATCGTCCATGAGAAATAACTTACCTTCTTCATTCGTCAACAGAATGAAGGATCAGCTCAAAACTGACTTCGAGGCTTTCGGGGCGGCTCTGGCATCGGAGCCGCCTGTAAGTATCAGAATCAATGATCAAAAGAAAATATCGCTGCCATTTCCTTCAACCTCTGTAATCCCATGGTGTGATAGCGGATTATATCTTGCCGAACGACCTGTTTTTACACTCGACCCTGCGTTTCATGCAGGCGCATATTATGTACAGGAAGCCTCTTCCATGTTGCTCACCAAAGCCTTCAAAACTTTATTCCCGGGTAATTATCCCATCCGCGTACTGGATTTATGTGCGGCTCCCGGTGGGAAAAGTACTCTGCTGGCTTCTTTACTACCTCCCGGCAGTATGCTGATTGCCAATGAAACAGTCAAAAACCGTATCCCTGTTCTGAAAGATAACCTCAATAAATGGGGGCATGTCAATACCTGGGTAACTGGCTATGACCCGGTGGTGTTTGACAAAATGGAGGGCTTTTTCGACCTTGTGGTAGTAGATGCTCCGTGTTCGGGAGAAGGACTTTTTCGTAAAGATGAAGGATCTTCAGCGCATTGGTCTGAAGAGCATGTACTGCATTGCGCTGATCGTCAGAAAAGGATTCTGGCCGCAGCTGAAAAGCTGGTGACACCGGGTGGCGCTTTGATCTACAGTACCTGTACCTATAATTTCCCCGAGAATGAAGGTAATGCGGAATGGCTTGAAAATAAGCTGAAAATGAAAGCTGTAGAAATGGAACCTCCTGCAGCGTGGGGCGTGGAAAAAACGGGACTGGGATATCAGTGTTATCCGCACAAGGTGAGAGGAGAAGGGTTTTACATCAGTATTTTCAGGAAAATAACCGGCCGGGCTTCAGCGTTAAAACCGGGAAGAAAAAACAAAAAACTGAGCCCGCTTTATAAAAGACAGCAGCTTGAAATGAGCAGGTGGTTTGAAAGCCCGGATGATTTTATTTTTTATCTGCAACAAGACGGTACCGTTTTGGGTATTCCTGAAGAGAATGAAGAAGATTTTCAAATGCTGGGAGCCGGGTTGCCGGCAGGGGTGTGGTGCTTTGAAGCCGGTCAGTTTAAGGGGGATACTTTCCTGCCTTCCCATTCGCTGGCATTGAGCAGTTCTCTTAACAGGGTAGTTCCTTTTGTGGATTTGCAGCGGGATGATTGCCTGCATTTTCTTAAAAAAGAGAATATAGCACTGCCGGAAGCTGAAAAAGGATGGTTGCTGATCCGTTATGAAGGATTAGGGTTGGGATGGGTGAAAAACCTGGGAAACCGCGTCAATAATTACCTGCCCAAAGAATGGCGGATAAGGATGGAAATTGAATAAAAATTTTTTATTTCAGCGCTTGGGTTAATTTTGCAGCAAGTATATTGGGTTTTATTACTATTTTGTTTTTCGGGCATTTGCCGGTTGGGTGTTGTAAATTAACGGATTAGCATGAATTTAAAACGGATCTGGTCCTGTTTGTCAGTTATACTGACGGCCGGAATATTGTTTTCCTGCGGGAGCGGAAGTAATGAGAATGAAACAACTACCACCGCACAGGTCAACATCGTAAATACACCGGTTTTTGAAGCAGATTCTGCAGTTGCATTTATACAAAAACAATTGGAATTTGGTCCGAGAGTACCTAACTCAAAAGCTCATAAGGCTTGCGGGGACTATTTGATAAATACTTTGCGGAACTATGGCTGGCAGATAACCGAGCAGCAGTTTCAGGTCCGGAATTATAAGGGCGAAATGCTCAATGCACGTAACATTATCGGCACCTACCGTCCTGAAATCAAAAAACGCATTCTGTTAACATCGCACTGGGATTCGCGTCCCTGGGCTGATGAAGATGACAAGGAAACTTCCAGCCCGGTACCTGCAGCTAATGATGGTGCCAGTGGAGTTGCTGTGTTGCTGGAAATAGCCCGAATCCTGAATACACAACCAGATTCCCTTGATCTGGGTATAGATATTATCTTTTTTGATGCAGAAGATTCAGGGAATACCAGTGAATCTGATGATGAATACGGAGGCTATTGTCTGGGTTCGCGGTATTGGTCAGAAAATAAGCATATTCCGGGATATTCAGCTTATTTCGGGGTGTTGCTGGATATGGTAGGTGCAAAGAATGCAACATTCCCCAAAGAAGGTATTTCGAGACAGTATGCCGGAGAGGTCGTGAAAAAGATCTGGGGTACGGCCAGTCAGCTGGGGTATGACCGTTATTTTATCAATGTGGATGGTCCGGGGATTACCGACGACCATCTGCCGGTGAACAGGACTGCTAAAATTCCGATGGTCGATATCGTACATCTTCAGGTCAATAACAGAGATCACACCTTTTTTGAGCACTGGCATACAACACAGGATACATTAGAGAATATTGACCCTGAAACGTTAAAGGCAGTAGGACAAACTCTGTTGCAGGTACTCTACAATGAAGCTTCTCCATTGTTCTGAAACAATAATTATTTAAATTTTAAAGGGAAAAGAGTTACTTTAGTCCTTTGACGATCTGACTTTATGACCCGGCTGATTTCTACCGTTTTGTTGCATATCCTCTGCATGCACGCATGGGCAGGACTGCGTATTGAAATTGTAGAGGTACCGCCTTTATTACTGACAGATAAGCCTGTATATCTGGCTTCTTCCCTGAATAACTGGAATCCGGGTGACCCTAATTATGTGCTTCAGAAATCTATTGACGGGCATTATTATATTGATTTGCCGGTTACGTATGCTTTTGAATATAAGTTTACACAGGGATCGTGGACTACTGTAGAAGGGCGTGAAGATGGATTGCCAATCGTCAACCGCAGGTATGATCCGGCTCAGGAAGACAACCCGGAACATATTAAAGTCAGGATCAAAGGCTGGGAATCGAAAAGAGCCTATACCTTTATTGTCCGGTCATTGCCTGAAAGTTCTCCACATGATATGTCGCTGTTTGTGACGGGCAATTTTAATGACTGGAATGCAGCAGATCCTCAGGCTCAGTTATACAGAAGCATTGACGGTACCTGGCGGGCTACCATTTACACTGATCTCCCGAAAATTGATTATAAATTTACCCGGGGTAACTGGAAGTCAGTGGAGGGTAAACCCAGTGGAAAGGCACGCTCTAACCGGGTAGTACACCGTCCTGAGGAGGCTTCAGAACAGATTATTGACGTTCAGATTGAAGGCTGGGAAGATATGTCCGGTGTTTTTCATTTCTTCTCCGTATACGACTTATTACTGTTGTTTTCCGCTTTTCAGGGCTTACTGCTGATTATTGCCATCCCGGGAATTCAGAATTATAACCGCAATGCGAACCGTTGGCTGGTGATTACCATCGGGATAGCATCAGTGATGATTTTTCTGCGGTTATTGGGGGGCTTCAGAGATGTCACCCTGCCCTTTACCAAAATTCTGCTGTTACCTGATTTCATTCTTTTTTTATACGCCCCGTTGTTTTATCTGTACCTGCAGAAGCTGCTGTTCAGCTCGGGTTTCCATTTTAACCGTCGCATTGTTTATCTTTTCATACCGTTGATCGTGCAGATTGTGGTTTATCTGCCTTTATTTTTGTCAGATAACCGCTCTTTACAGCTGCAGTTAATGAGCCTCGACTGGAAAATACAATTGCTGTTTGTTTCCACCGGGTTTCTTGCACTGATCTGGAATATCTATTACTGGTTTTTGTTCAGGAGAATGCTTCGCTTTTACAGCATTGAATACCAGAGTAATTTTTCCTACGAACAAAATCTGAATTACCTTAACACGGTATTGTTCATACAGGCGATTTGTCTGGGGGTCTGGCTGCTGACCTATGTCCTGATAGGTCTCTGGAGAGTGTTTGACCTGGATGTGCTGGTGGTTATAGAAAGATGTGTGGATGTTATCTGGCTTGCATTTTCGGCCATTACCTATTTTGTGGGTTATTATGCCATTCACCAGCCTGAAATTTTCAAAGTCTCTCCGCAGACATTTTCTGTATTTAAAGAGCCGGTTCCTGAAGAACCGTTGGCGGACGAAGAAACCGGTAAAGCCGATTTGCCCGGAAATGAAGAACTGGAGCAACTGAAAGAGAAAATCCATGCCTTCATGCTGAAGGCCCGCCCGTATACCAATCCCAGGCTTAGTCTTAATGAACTGGCGGGAAAACTGAAACTGCCTCCGCATACGCTCTCCAAAGCGATCAATGACGGCTTTGAGAAAAACTTCTTTGACTTCATCAATACTTACCGGATCGAAGAATTTAAGAGCAGGGTAGAAGATCCGAAAAACAGGCATTTTACCCTATTGGCGCTGGCCTATGATGTCGGGTTTAATTCTAAAACCGCGTTCAACCGCTCTTTCAAAAAGATTACGGGCGTTACTCCTTCCGAGTATTTTCAGGGTATCCAAATGACAGAATAGCCCGGTAAAGTGGTGCCACTTTATAAAGTGGTCTGTTGTTTTGTCTTGTAAATTCCCTGATTAATACAGATTTGCCTGTTATTTCTTATCATATTTCTAAAAAATAAGGTTTTAGTGAAGTGGGGCGACTTGCCTTTTTGTATATGGTACTTTTGCTGGAAATAATTTACAAAATACTGTAAATGGTAACTTATTTATTAACCAGACTAAAAGTATGTTGAGAAAAATCTATTGTTTGAGATGTGGGTATCTGATGCTTCTGATCCTGTGGGCCGCTGGTTCCGCGATGGGGCAGCAAGCGGTCAGAGGGAAGGTCACCGACCGGAATGATGGCTCTCCGATGCCCGGTGTGAATGTGCTGATTAAGGGAACAACAACAGGAACCCAGACCGATGATGAAGGTCATTATCTTTTACCGGATGTGCCGCAGGGAGCGGTACTTGTTTTCAGCTATATAGGAAAGCAAACCCAGGAAACTCCGGTGAGCGGTACGGTTATGGATGTATCTCTTGCAGATGACAGTCAGCTGCTTTCCGAAATCGTCGTAATTGGTTATGGAACGCAGAAAAAAAATGAGCTGACCGGCGCCGTTTCGACGATTACTGCAAAGGAATTTCAGAAAGGTGTTATTACCACACCCGACCAGTTGATTTCTGGAAAAGTCGCTGGTGTACAGATTACCCCTAATGGGGGCCGTCCGGGTTCGGGGAGTACCATCCGTATCAGGGCAGGAGCCTCACTCAATGCCAGTAATGACCCGTTGATTGTCATTGACGGTGTTCCGGTTTCGGGTGAAGGAATCAGCGGCAGCCCTAATCCGTTGAGTCTGATCAATCCCAGTGATATTGAAACCTTTACTGTGCTGAAAGATGCCAGCGCAACCGCCATCTATGGGTCAAGAGCTTCCAATGGTGTGATCATGATCACTACTAAAAAAGGAGTTTCCGGGAAGCCAAAGATTAATTTTTCGACCCAGAATGCCGTTTCAGTGATCAACCGTAAAATAGAAGTATTATCTCCGGATCAATTGAGAACGTATGTTAGTGAGCACGGTTCTGAGGCTCAGAAAGCGATGCTGGGAACAGCAAATACCGACTGGCAGGATGAAATTTACCAGGCGGCGTTCAGCACGGATAATAACCTGAGCATAAGCGGATCCGCCGGAAATATGCCTTACCGGGTAGGTGTTGGCTATCTGAATCAGGACGGTATCCTGAAACGGGATAATCTGAATCGCATCAGTGGGGCAGTGACATTGAATCCCCGTTTCTTTGATAAGCACCTGAAGGTCGATCTTAACCTTAAAGGGTCCATGCAAAAATCATTCTTTGCCAATCAGGGAGCTATTTTTACTTCCATCCAGATGGATCCTACCAAGCCGGTATATGAAGAGAACAGCTTCGGTAATTTTTATGAATGGAAGCAGGGCGAGAACCCGCACCCGCTAGCCCCGAGGAACCCGGTTGGCCTTATTGAGCAGAAAGAAGATAACGGTAAAGTGCTGAGAAGCTTCGGAAACCTGCAGCTGGATTATGCCTTCCATTTTCTTCCTGAATTAAGAGCAAATCTTAACCTGGGGTATGATATTTCAAGGGGTGAAGGAGATACGTTTGTACCTGCTTTTGCCGCACAGAATTTCAATACTCAGGGAAACATCACTAATTACAAGGAGGAGATCAGTAATAAAGTACTGGAATTCTTTTTCAATTATAACAAAGCGATTTCTTCCATCAACAGTCAGATTGACGTGACTGCCGGTTATGGATATTATGACAATCAAAAGACAGTATTCAATTTCCCGACTTTACGGGCTGACGGAAGTGTGATTACTACACCTGCTTTTGCAACAGATGTACCGCAAAACCGCCTGATCTCCTACTTCGGTCGCCTTATTTATACACTGAATGACCGTTATATTGTTTCAGGGACCTTACGGACTGACGGTTCCTCCCGTTTCAGCCCCGAAAACCGCTGGGGCGTGTTCCCTTCGGCAGCGGTTACCTGGAGGCTTGCCAAAGAGTCATTTCTCGAAAATTCCACGGTATTGTCAGATCTCAATCTTCGTTTAAGCTACGGGATCACAGGCCAGCAGGATGGTATTGCCAATTACTCCTATCTTCCTAATTACAATTACAGTGTGAATGAGTCCAGGTATCAGTTGGGAAGCAGTTTTTACAATATGTATTCTCCCGTTGCCTATGATGCCGAAATCCGGTGGGAAAGTACGGCTACATCCAATATCGGACTTGATTACGGACTCCTCCGGGGTCGCCTGAACGGTAGTCTGGATGTCTATTACAAGAAAACCCGCGATCTGTTAAGTACTATTCCTATTGCTGTCGGTACGAATTTCAGCAACCTGTTGCTGACTAACGTCGGGAATATGGAAAACAAAGGCTTTGAGTTCAATATCTCGGCTATACCAGTCCTGAAAAACGATCTGGAGTGGAATATGAACTTTAACTTTACTTACAATAACAGCAAGGTAACCAACCTGACAGCCGTTGATGATCCCGGATTTCTGGTGGAACAGGGCTGGATTGAAGGAAGTACCGGAAATAATATACAGGCGCATACGATCAACAAAGCACCTTTTTCATACCGTGTCTACAAACAGGTATACAATGCAGAAGGCAAGCCGCTGGAAGGCGTTTATGCCGATCTGAACGGAGACGGTAAAATTACAGATGATGACCGGTATTATTTCAAATCTCCTATGCCTAAATACATCCTGGGCTTTTCGACCGGTGTAAATTATAAGCGCTGGAATATTTCCACTACCCTGCGTTCCAATCTTGATAACTACGTATATGACAATGTGTCGTCCAACATGGCGATCAGCAGTAATGTCCTTAATCCGGTAAATATCATTAATAACGCGCCGGCAGATTTGCTGAATACCAATTTTCAGGTAAATCAGTACATGAGCGATTATTATGTATACAATGCTTCATTTCTGAAAATGGATAATCTTACGCTATCCTATAATGTGGGTGAAGTGTGGAAAGGCAGTAACCTGAGTGTGTCCGGAAATATTCAGAATGTATTCACTCTGACCAATTACCATGGCGTAGATCCGGAAATTTACAGTGGTATCGACAATCGTTTTTACCCGCGTCCGAGAACTTATGTCGTTGGTCTGAATCTTAGTTTTTAATCAGTATCGGATTATGAAAAATATAACAAAAATTTTCCTGTCATTCTGCCTTACAGCAGGGGTGTCCGGTTGCCATAAAGATCTGAATCTGCAGCCACAGAATGATATTACAGCGGATGTAGTATACTCCACACCTGAGGGATATAAAATGGCTTTTGCCAAAATTTACGGAAGTTTTGCATTGACAGGTGGTGCGGGCTCGGGTTCGTCTGATCTTGGAGGAATTGATGCAGGTACCTCTGATTTCCTCCGTCTTTACTGGAATGCCCAGGAGTTAACAACCGATGAGGCCGCCTGTGCATGGGTGGGTGATCCGGGTGTTTCAGAGCTGAATTTTCAGAACTGGAATTCCAATAATGTAATGCTGAGAGGACTTTATACCCGCTCCTTGTACCAGATTACAGTGGCTAATGAGTTCCTGAGAGAAAGCACAGAAGAAAAACTTGCTTCCAGAAATATTACAGGTGCTGATGCCGGCGAGATAAGCGTTTATCGGGAAGAAGCCCGTTTTTTAAGGGCATATCAATACTGGGTGCTGATGGATCTTTTCGGAAACCCTCCTTTTATTACCGAAGAAAGCGGAATCAGTAAAACGGCTCCGCCCCGTATTACCCGTACTGAGTTATTCAGTTATGTGGAATCGGAACTGCTGGATATCGAAAGCAAGCTGGTGGCACCACGGCAGAATGAATACGGAAGAGCTGACCAGGGGGCTGTGTGGGCACTGCTGACACGCCTGTATATGAACGCCGAAGTATATCTCGGAACCGGTAATGCGAAATATACGCAAGCCATTACCTATGCTGATAAAGTAATAGGTGCAGGTTATGCACTGGAAACAGATTATCAGAAACTGTTCATCGCTGATAACGATAAGGATAACCGTGAAACCATTCTTTCCATTAATTATGATGCGATTAATACGCAGAATTACGGTGGTACCACCTTTATCATTAATTCTTCTGTGAATAACGCCATGAATCCTGCTTCTTTTGGTATTCCGAATGGCGGATGGGGCGGTAACCGCAGCCGTGCAACACTTCCCGGTGCTTTCGGTGAGCTGGCCACTACCACGGATAAGCGGGCGATGTTTTTCGGACAAACATCCGGAATAGAAGACATGAGCGTATTTACGGATGGCCTGGCAGTAGGTAAATTTAAGAATACCCTTTCGGATGGTACCACTGCGCCTTCCAACGATGGAACACAATGTTCGGTAGACTTCCCGTTATTCCGGCTGGCCGACATCTACCTTTTGTATGCTGAGGCCGTTTTGAGAGGTGGTAACGGGGGAAGCAATGCTACAGCACTGGAATATGTAAATCAGCTTCGGGCCCGGGCTTACGGGAATAATTCCGGTAATGTGACTTCGCTTTCCCTGGATTTTATGCTGGAAGAAAGAATGAGGGAGCTGCACTGGGAAGCTTACCGCCGTACTGATTTAATCCGTTTTGGTAAATATACCGGTGACAGCTACTTATGGCCTTTCAAAGGTGGTGTTCCTGAAGGTACTTCCATTCCGGCTTACCGTACTGTATTCCCTATTCCTGCTTCTGATATTATTGCCAATCCAAATCTTCTGCAAAATGATAATTACTGAGATGTTTCATAGAAGAAGGACTGCCCTATGGCCTGTCCTTTTAGCAGGTGTCTTTGCCATGTTCTGCTGGTCGTGTGAAAAAGATGAAATCAGGGCGGTGGCTACTGATGGCGTGGCTGGGACATTCACATCCTCTGCTACCGATCTTCCGCTTAGTCTGGAAAAAGCAGAGACGCCCGCTGTTAAGTTTACCTGGGAACCAGCTGATTTTGGTTATCAGGCCGCGGTTTCCTATGTACTTCAACTGGGTATCAAAGGCGATAATTTTGAAACCGTTAAGGAAGTGGCTGTGCCGGCCGGACAATTTGAAGTTTCCTATACGCATCATGAATTCAATGCGCTGGTGCTGGCTTTGAACCTGGAAACCGGTGAAGCGGCTTCTGTGGAAGCAAGGATAAAATCTTCAGTATCTTCAGCACTTTCTGCGGTTTATTCCAACATACAGGAAATGCAGGTAACACCTTATGCGTCCATCAGTTATTTGTATGTACCCGGTGCTTATCAGGGATGGGATCCGGCTACGGCTGAAAGCCTGATTTCTCCGACCAGTAATGGGATTTATGAAGGCGTAATTCTGTTTAGTGCCGGTAATCTCGAATTTAAAGTGACAACTGCCCGAAGCTGGGAAAACGCTTACGGACTTACAGGTGAAGGAAAAGTGGGGTTGAATGAAGGTGAAAATATCAAGGCCCCCGCGGCGGGCTCTTATCTGCTGACAGTCAATACCAATACAAATACCATTGTTATGAAACCGCTGGTATGGGGAATTATCGGTGATGCCACACCCGGTGGCTGGGACACCGATACCGACATGCAGTATAACAATGCAGAAGGCGTCTGGTCTGTAACGGCTGCCATGAAAGCCGGTGCCTTTAAATTCAGAAAAGACCATGACTGGGGTGCAAACCTTGGCGGCAGCAACGGAACACTTACCGACGGAGGTGATAATATTTCTGTTGCAGAAGCAGGCACCTATACAATTACCCTTGACGTGTCAGGTTACACTTACTCCATCAGCAAACAATAAAAAAGAAAGAGAAGCCTCGTAGGGGCTTCTCTTTTAACTCCAAAATGTATGAAACCATTTTTTCTGGTATTTTTACTTGCATTTGCCTCACAGCTTAATGCGCAGAAACCCGTTTTGCAGCGAATCGAGCCCTTATTCTGGTACTCAGGAATGAATAATCCTGAAGTTCAGCTGATGGTTTACGGTAAAAATATAGGCAAGACCGCGGTTGAAATAAATCATCCGGGTGTTAAAATAAAACAGGCTCATCAGGTAGAAAATCCGGATTACTTATTTCTGGATCTGGTAGTTGGTAAAGAAGCGCAGCCCGGAAAATTTACTATCCGCTTTAAATCCGCAGACAATAATGAGCTTCAGTATGCGTACGAGCTGAAGCCCAGGAACAAAGGCATTAAGGCGCAGGGAGTAGGCACAAAGGATCTGATTTATCTGATTATGCCTGACCGGTTTGCCAATGGCGATACCGGCAATGATGTGATTCCCGGTCTCCTGGATAAGGAAATCCGTCGGGATTCCATGTATTATCGTCATGGCGGTGATCTGAAAGGTATTATCAGCAAACTGGACTATTTGCAGGAACTGGGTGTTACAACCCTTTGGCTGAATCCCGTGCTGACCAATGATATGCAAGAGGCATCGTATCATGGTTATGCCCAGACAGAAAATTATCATATTGATCCCCGTTTTGGTGGAAATGAAGCCTATCTGCAACTTTCAGAGGCATTGCACCGGCGAGGAATGAAACTGATCAAAGACATTGTGCACAATCATTTCGGCCTTAATCACTGGACAGTGGTAAATCCTCCTTTTAAAAACTGGGTGAATCAATGGCCTTCCTATACCAATACCAATTATAAAGACCAGGCCATCTTCGACCCTTATGCATCTGATTCAGATAAAAGCACAATGGTTAACGGGTGGTTTGTGCCTTCCATGCCGGATATGAATCAGCATGAGCGTTTTGTCAGAAACTACATTACCCAAAGCCATATCTGGTGGATCGAATATGCCGGTATCGATGGCTTCCGGCTGGATACCTATCCTTACAATGATCTGAACTATATGGCTGAATGGGCAAAGAAGATTACCGACGAGTTTCCTGACTTTACTTTTTTCGGCGAAACATGGGTACACGGTGTTCCCAATCAGGCGGCGTTTACGGAAGGAAATGTAATGAAACAGGGAATAGATACCGGTTTGCAGGGAGTAACTGATTTTCAGCTGCATTTCGCGATTATTGAAGCATTGAACGGTGACTTCGGCTGGACTACCGGTGTGAACAAACTCTATAGTGTGCTGGCTTCAGATTATGTTTATAAAAATCCGGCAAAAAATGTAATTTTTCTGGATAACCATGATATCAGCCGTTTTTTCTCGGTCATCGGAGAGGATCATGATAAATACAAAGCAGCTTTGTCGTGGCTGCTGACTTACCGGGGTATTCCTCAGCTATATTATGGTGCCGAGATTCTGATGAAAAATTTCAGTAACCCTGACGGGCTCGTAAGGTCCGATTTTCCTGGCGGATGGCCGGGTGATACGGTTGATAAATTTACGTCTGAAGGACGAACCCCGGCCGAAAATGAAATCGTTGATCTCATCAAATCACTGGCAGCTTACCGGAAAAAATACGATGTACTGGCAACCGGGAAGTTGATGCATTATGTGCCGGTCGATGGCGTGTACGTCTATTTCCGGTACGATGATGAAAAGACCGTAATGGTGATTATGAATACTTCCGGTAAAGAAACCACAGTGGAAACATCGCGGTTTACAGAAAGAATAAAAAGTTTTTCAACTGCACGTAATCTTGTCACCAATCAGCAGCTGCAGGACTTGTCAGGTATAAAGATCCCCGCCCGGAATACCTGGGTGCTTGAGCTGGGCAATTAGCAGAAGCTGAAAAGATACTTGTCAAATTCTGGGTTAAAGAACACAACCTTGTTTTAAATGCCCTATTTTTGTGAAAATGAAATAGGGCATAAATTCATGAGTTATATAAGCAGTAGTATCAAAGGATGCAGTCATTATGGTTTTACGGGGATCCTTCTTCTCTTTATTAGTATCGTTACAGGGTGTTCATCTCCACCCGATAAACTCGGAGATCTTGACCTTGTGAAATGGCGGGCCGACCGCGGTGGCTGCAAAAACGAAAGAGCCCTGCTGG
>JBEBXQ010000075.1:0-24233 GCA_040391535.1 Telluribacter sp.
ATACGGTTATATTTCAGTAAGTCACGTAAACGTATTCCATAGATCTGAGATACCTGCTGAAGGGTTTCCCCTTTTCTTACCGTATGGAATTTGACAGGAGCAGCACGTTTTTTCTCTGCCAGATAGTAAATTTCATTGGGCACAATGGGGTCATTAACGCCCATATCATTATACTGCAAAAACTTTGGAGTCTTTATTTGTGCTGCGCTGGCCAGGTTTTTGGCATTGTCGCCGTTGAGTGCCTGAATGCCCGGTAAGCCATTAATGGTATAGAGGGTATGCCCGTCGCTGGTAGGTTTGGGTTTACGATCCAGAATCGGGTATATACCTTTTGGATTAATAAGAGCATAATTCGGTGCTGTTGAAGCAGAAACAGGGCCGGCTGAAGTGACCAGGTATAGTTTTTCTCTGACTTCAGTAAGATATGCTTTGCTGACGGGCAGTGTTACAAAATAATTTTTGTCGCCGGGAAAAATCTCTGTACTTGTCCAGGTATTGTATTTCTTCAGGTCTTCAAGTTTAATATTCAGTGCTCTTGAAATATCCAGAAATGACTTGCCATTGCCTACCGGGCTATCAAGCAGTATAATAGGATTTTTGGAATTAAAGCTTTCAAGAGCAGATTCTATAGCGATTTTATGGGCAAAAAAACGTAACAGATAAATATCGGTTTTACTGTCGAGGGTAATCTCCCGGGCATTTTTCCAGTTGGCAGGAATCACTTTTGTTACCCCTCCCAATCCCAGATAGTAGGAATAAAGTGAAGAAATCCAGTTGTTGAGTTGCTGGTTGTTCTGCTTCAGATAACGGGCTGCCGCCTGCGTTGAAGATGTAATGTTTTTTCTTTCGTCCACCGTATCATCAACTCTGAATCCCAGGCCTTGTGCGGTTTCTTTTTTCATTTGCCAGAATCCTACGGCATTGGAAGTAGAAACGGCTTCGGGTCTGAATGAACTTTCCTGTGCAACAAGATATTTAAAATCAATAGGAACTTCTTCGTCTATCAGTACGGTTTCAATAATCGGGAAATAGAGCTGGGCCCTGTCGAGTTTTTCTTCCCAGAACTTCTGATTAGTTGTCAGACGGTTAATTTCGGTCTGAATGATGGCTCTTGCCTTATTGTCAAATTTGACATTTAACGAGGCAAACCGGACTGTTGCAGGGATTTCCGGTACCTGATAGGATGTCGCATGAGCATTGAATGCCAGTACAAAAACCAGTAATCCAACGAAAAACCTATTAAGATTTTGCATTAATTTCAGTGTTGTGTTCAAATATTAAACCTTTTCGAGTAACATTAAGCCATCCCTGACAGGAAGCAAAACGTTTCGTACACGATTGTCATTGTGTACTTTTTCATTAAATGAGAGGAGTGCTTTGGTATCTTTATCATTTGCCTTTGCGGGGGTGGTTACTTTACCATCCCACAAAACATTATCGGCAATAATAAGCCCACCGGGACTGACTTTATCAATAACCAGATCAAAGTAAGCAGAATAGTTTAATTTGTCTGCATCAATAAATACAAAATCAAAAACTTCATCAATATCGGGGATTACTTCCATTGCTTTCCCGATCCGGTAATCAATTTTTGAGCTATACACGGAGCGCTCAAAAAATGAACGTGTAAATGATTCTAGTTCTTCGTTGACATCGATTGTATACAAACACCCGTCTTCTGTCAACCCTTCACACAGACAAAGTGCAGAGTAACCCGTGAAAGTCCCGATTTCAAGAATACGCCGTGGCTTTGCAAGACGTGCGAGCATAGCCAGAAGCCGGCCCTGATATGCTCCGGATAACATTCTGGGTTTTAAAATCCTGGCGTGAGTTTCCCGGTTAAGTTGTTCAAGAAGCTCGCTTTCATCTTCGGTGTGATGATTGATGTAAGTTTCAATATCAGCAGAAAGTAATCCCATTCATTTGTCAGTGTAAAAGGCGCAAGAGGTATTCTCCGTAACCGCTCTTCACGAGGGGCTTCGCAATTTCTCTTAGCTTTTCAGCATTAATATATCCCATCCGGTAAGCCACTTCTTCAATGCATCCGATTTTCAATCCCTGTCTTTCTTCAATTACCTGAACAAATTGTCCGGCCTGCATCAGCGAAGCAAAGGTACCTGTGTCTAACCAGGCAGTACCTCTGTCAAGTACACCTACTTTCAATTTACCCCTTTCAAGGTATACTTTATTTACATCAGTAATTTCGAGCTCACCCCGCGGAGAAGGCGGAATGTTTTTAGCGATTTCTACCACATCATTATCGTAGAAATACAGTCCCGGAACCGCATAGTTTGATTTAGGTTTTTCCGGTTTTTCCTCAATGGATTTAACGTTGAATTGCGCATCAAAATCCACAACACCATACCTTTCCGGATCATGCACCTGATAAGCATAAATAACGCCTCCTTCCGGGTTATTGTTAGCCTGAAGGAGTTTAGATAAACCTGACCCGTAAAAGATATTATCCCCCAGGATTAGTGCTACTTTATCATCACCGATAAATTCCTCACCTATAATAAATGCCTGTGCAAGTCCGTCCGGACTTGGTTGTACTGCATAAGTAATATTACAGCCAATCCGGTTGCCGTCTCCGAGTAGTTTTTCAAAATTGGGCAGATCGTGCGGCGTGGATATAATCAGAATATCCTTAATCCCCGACAGCATCAGGATAGACAAAGGATAGTAAATCATGGGTTTGTCATACACAGGCATCAGTTGCTTGCTTACGGCCAGTGTAAGTGGATGCAGACGAGTTCCGGAACCGCCTGCCAGTATTATTCCTTTCATTATTTTACTTTAATAGACTTAATAACTTTTTGATTGACCCTGATGGAACTTATCTGTCGGTATACATTTCAGCGTAATATTGCTGATAAGCACCGGAAGTAACATGATCCAGCCACTGCTGATTTTCAAGATACCAGTCGACGGTTTCATTAAGGCCATGTGCAAACTGAAGCGAAGGCTCCCAGCCCAGTTCTGCTTTCAGCTTGGTGGCGTCAATAGCATAACGGAGATCGTGGCCTGCACGGTCCGTAACATAGGTAATCAGCCGGGCGGAAGTGCCTTGTTCACGTCCAAGCTTTTCATCCATGATATTACACAACAGGTGCACAAGATCAATATTCTTCCATTCATTATGCCCGCCAATATTATAGGTTTCTCCATTTTTTCCTTTATGGAAAATCAGGTCTATGGCTCTTGCATGATCAATTACATACAGCCAGTCTCTTACATTTTCTCCTTTCCCATATACAGGAAGCGGCTTGTTGTGGAGAATATTGTGAATCATGAGCGGAATCAGCTTTTCAGGGAAATGATTTGGCCCATAATTATTAGAACAGTTGGAAATCACAACCGGCATTT
The DNA here is from genome assembly GCA_040391535.1 of Telluribacter sp. Classification (GTDB taxonomy): domain Bacteria; phylum Bacteroidota; class Bacteroidia; order Cytophagales; family Spirosomataceae; genus JBEBXQ01. The sequence continues at coordinate 3,367 of JBEBXQ010000075.1, forward strand.
TATAAGTGGCGTTATAGGCTCTTACAAAGTGGTCGGACGAAGCCTTTGAGGCTGAATAAGGAGACCTGGGGTCGTATTTGGTTGTTTCAAGGAAAAACTCGTTAGGGTTATGAAGTTCCCCATATACTTCATCCGTTGAAACATGGTAGAAAAGATGGTTTTCCAGATCATCTTTCCAGGCTTTTCGGGCGGCGTTAAGCAAATTGACGGTACCAATGACGTTGGTCACGACAAAAGCGAGCGGGTCGCTTATAGAGCGGTCAACGTGTGATTCGGCTGCAAGGTGTATAACCCCGTCAAAATTATGTTCAGCAAAGAGTTTATCAAGAAAACCGGCATCTACAATATCACCCTTTACAAAAGTATAGTTTTCTTTTTGATCAATATCCCGTAGATTTTCAAGATTACCGGCGTAGGTCAGAGCATCCAGATTGAATATATGATATTCCGGATAATTGTTAACAAATCTGCGGACAACATGTGAGCCTATAAATCCGGCTCCTCCAGTGATCAGAATCTTTTTCGACATAAAATACTGTTTATAAATTAAATTTTAAGTGGATATTTATTTCCCGGCAGCTAATTGCTGCTGCCATCTCCATGCATCTTTCAAACCTTCTGCAATCGTTTTTTCGGCTTGCCATCCCATGACCTGGTTAATTTTGTCGGCCTGCGCGTAAATCTTCTCTATATCCCCTGCACGCCTCGGACCGATCTTATAGTTGAGTTTCAGCTGGTTCACTTCTTCAAATGTTCTGATTAACTCCAGCACCGTATTTCCATTGCCGGTTCCGACATTAAAAACGTCATAATAGTTGTTTTCTGATTGACGCTCCAATAATTCTAACGCTTTTATATGCGCTTTGGCCAGATCGATCACATGAATAAAGTCTCTTATACAGGATCCGTCCGGTGTATCGTAGTCATTCCCGAAAATTGTCAGGCAATCACGCAGGCCCGCGGCAGTCTGGGTAATAAACGGAACCAGATTACTGGGAACACCCAGTGGAAGTTCACCTATTTCAGCTGAAGGATGTGCTCCGATCGGGTTAAAATAACGGAGTGAGATGGCTTTGAGGCCGATATCAGCCTTTACCTGATCAGTAATAATATCTTCTCCTACGGCCTTCGTGTTGCCGTATGGAGAGGCTGCCTGTTGCCTGGGTGTCGCTTCTGTTACAGGTAATACATCGGGCTGCCCGTATACTGTACAGGATGACGAGAATACAAAATTCCTTACGTTGAAATCCTGCATAACACTTAGGATTTTCAATAAGGAACCCAGATTGTTTTCGTAGTAACTGATTGGTTTTAATACAGATTCATTCACAGCTTTATAGGCGGCAAAGTGAATTACACCATCGAAATTCTCTTTGCTGAAAATCTCCCTCAATGCTTCAGTATCATTGCTGTCATTATGGTAAAATGATACATCCCGGCCCAGTATTTTCCTGATGCCTTGGAGTATTTTTATGTCGGAATTGTTTAGATTATCAAGGATCACAGGTTCATGCCCTGCATTGTAGAGTTCAACGACTGTATGAGAACCGATAAAGCCAGCCCCACCAGTTACCAATATTTTCATATGGAATGGATCGGTTGTTTTTGATTTCAACAAAAGTAGAAAATTTGACAGGTATATAAAAATTGTTTTTCTTTAGCCGGACATTATAAAATAAGATAGCGGATTGGCATGACAGGAACTGAAATCAAGGCACTTGTTTCATTACTTGATGATGAAGACACAGAGGTGTCAGCACTGGTAGAGGAGAAAATACGCTCATTAGGGTGTGGTATTATTCCATTTCTTGAGACAGAATGGGAAAATAGCTTTAATCCCATTGTGCAACGTAAAATAGAAGAATTGATACATGAGCTACAACTTTCGCAAATGCAGAGCCGTCTGCTCGAATGGAAAAACGGTGGCGCGCTTGATTTGCTGGAGGGAATGTGGATTGTAGCTACTTATCAGTATCCGGAGGTGCATCTGGAAACACTGAAAGCCGATATTGATCAGTTGTATTTTGAAGTATGGCCGCACGTGGGTGATGATATGAGTCCGGTAGATCAGATTAAGGCAATCAACAGTGTTTTTTACGGAGAGATGAATTTCGGGGCTAATACCAAAAGCTTTCATTCGGCTTCCAATTCCATGATTAATATCGTATTGAATAACCGGAAGGGGAATCCCATTACACTATGTGTGATTTATCTGCTCATTGCCCGCAAGCTGGGTTTGCCGCTGTATGGCGTCAATCTGCCCAATCTTTTCGTGCTGACTTATAAGAAGGATAATCTGCAGTTTTATATCAATGTGTTCAACAGGGGTATTATATTTTCCAAAACCGATATCGAGCATTATATCGCTCAGTTAAATATTCAGTCAAAGGAATCGTTTTATCAGCCCTGTTCTCATCTTGAGATTATTCAGAGAGTGCTTCGTAATCTGATTCTGTCTTATGAAAAAGCAGGTGAACCTGAGAAAATTCAGGAGCTGGAGCGGTTGCTCCTGGCTATGATTGAGTCCTGATCCGTGACTTTTCAAGCGCTACCGAAAGACAGTAGTCTTCAATCTGCAAAAGGAGGATGTCTGCATAAATCATCATGGATTGATCCTCCAGGCTGCCCCTGATCCTCTCGTCATCTTCCTGAAAGGGTTGAATCAGGATCTGGTTGAAGCTTACTTTTTTTCTTCCGTTGAGCTTGTACAATGACTCTTTGGCACACCAGTACCTGACCAGCCGGGATAAGACCGTACCTGCGTGCGCTGCTTCCGGAGGGGTAAGGAATTTTGACGTAACCCGTATGAGCTTCTCACTGGGTTTTTCCATATCAATCCCGATAGGCGAAAAAGGATGACTTGCGACGGCAATGTAATCAGCGGTATGGCTGATGGAAACATGGACTGTAGAGCCTGTGAGGTAAGGTTTCCCGTGCGGATCTTTATATATGCCCTGAAACGTCAGGCCGGTATGACGGGCAATTTCCTGTAACATAAACCTGCCGGCAAGCCACTCCTTTTGCTTCTGCGGATGCGATATTGTTTCAAATTCGTTCCAATTGTGGCCTTTAAGTAATTTTTTTTCAAAAAAGGTATCATCTTCGGTCATTTTCCAAACCAGCAATGAACCGTCTTTGTCAATTTTTTGTGTATATATTAATGGCATCTCAATCCTGCTAAAGAATATCAACTTTTATGGAAGTCCGCAAATTAGATACTTTTTCCGGTCATCGCGACTGTGTATATACATTAATTCCTGATCAACGGCCTGAAAGATTCTTTTCAGCAGGTGGAGATGGTTTTGTTGTATGCTGGGATGTAAGAAAACCTGATCTCGGAGAACTGGTAGCCAAACTGGATGGCTCGGTTTATGCATTAGCGCGCGATGACCGAAGCGGGAATTTGTGGATCGGGCATAATTTTGAAGGTATTCAGGTAGTGAATCCGGAAAGTAAACAAATGGTATCTTCCAGTAAAATTGCAGGTTCTGCTCTATTCGATATACAATTACATGATGGCAAGGCGCTTATTGGAACGGGTGACGGGGTGATCGTGGTGATGGATATTGAGAATTTTGCGGTACAAAAACATATTAAAGCATCGGTAAAAAGCGTTCGTTCTCTGAAGGTTCATCCTGCGGGGCATCAGTTTGCCGCCGGTTTCAGTGACTGGAGTATCGGTATTTTTGATATGGATGGATTTGGCCTGGTAAAAAAAATCAGCGGGCATACCAACTCCGTTTTTGCGGTAAGGTACTCTCCGGACGGCCGTTTATTATTTTCTGTGGGAAGAGATGCAAAAATCAGGGTTTGGGATGTAGAAAATAATTATCAGCAAACGGATGAGATCGCGGCCCATATGTATGCGATTAATGATCTTATCTTTAGTCCCGACGGAAGATATATGGCTACCGGAAGCATGGATAAATCCATCAAGATATGGGATGCTAATAGTCTGAAACTCATCAAGGTTATAGATCGTGCCCGACATGCCGGCCATGCCACCTCTGTTAACAAACTCCTATGGCTTGATTTCGGGTCTTTGCTGCTTTCAGCCAGTGATGACAGAATGGTATCGGTCTGGGCATTAAATGATTAACTGACAGATGATGGATGAAATGTAGTAGTAATACTAAAAATTATATGCTTTTCAGGAGAAGGTTTTGACAATTGTTTAAATTATCTGTACATTTCCATCAATAATATATCCATTAATAACATAAATACAGCGCATGAAGATTTCCCCTATTGACATTCGGCAACATACCTTTGAAAAGGGTTTCAGAGGCTATGACATCGATGAAGTGGATGCATTTATGAACTCACTTTCGCAGGAATGGGAGAGGGTGTCAGGCGAAAATAAAGCACTCAGGGCACAGCTTGAGTCAGCAGAGAAAGATCTGGCGCGGATGAAGGATATTGAAAAAACGCTTTATCTGACATTGAAAACGGCAGAAGAAGCCAGTACCAAAATAACTTCACAGGCTTCAGAAGAAGCAGAGCTACGGCTGAGCGAATCAGTGAAGAAGTCAGATGAACTGATTAATACCGCTTTACTCAAAGCTACAAAAATGGTTCAGGACGCAGAGTCACATGCCAAGTCCATAAAAGATGAAATTACCAATGAGCTCAGAAATCAGGAAAGAGATTTCAAAGCACTTGAGAAATACAGGGATAATCTGATTGTACAACTGAAAACCCTGGTGAATAACACCGGAGAAATTATCGATCGTTTTGATAAAAAATTCAGTAAGGAATCAGTTCAGCTTAAAATGATTGAAATCCGCAAGCAACTGGATAATGATGATACTCAGCCGGTGAAAGACGTGAATCAGGCAGAGATTGATTTTGAAGAGAACAGAATCGCTGAAGAAACGGCAGACAATGCTTACGTTGCCGAAGAATCGGTTGAGCCTGCTGAGGAGGCTGAAAATGAAGATAGTATCGCTGATGAGGAGGAGACTGTTGAGGAGGAAATCATCAATGAACTGGAAATACAACCGGCTGGAAAAGATGTTGCAGATGAAACAATGGCCGAAATTGAACGTCTGAAATCTTCCGGAAATGACGGACATGTTCCGGATAAGGAAACAGAAGATGCGGAAATTCCAAAAAGGAAAGCAACCGGTTCTTTCTTCGATCAGATTGGATAATAACAATTTGTTGATATACTATTAAATCAGACTACAGATTTGGGTTTCATTACGTTAGAGGGTTTGGAATTTTTTGCCTATCACGGTTTTTACGAAGAAGAACAGAAGGTAGGTAATAAATATTCGGTGGATATTACTGTAGAGACCGGATTGAGAAAGGCCGCTGAAGAGGATAAACTATCGGAAACGGTCAATTACGAAGATTTGTATCGGATAGCTGCAGTTGTGATGTCCCGTAAATCCAGATTGCTGGAACATATTGCTTTTCAGATTATAGAAGATATAAGAAGTCTTTATCCCTTTGTATTAAAGGTAGTGGTGAGTGTGAGCAAGTATAATCCTCCTATTGGCGGAGTGTGCAATAAAGCGAAAATCACACTGGAAGGGTGAAAAAAATACTGGCTTTTCTGGTGATTTTTGGAACTGTGGGCTGGCGTAGTTCCAGTGGCAGTAATGACCTTCTTTTATCTTATTGCTTCCAATTCAGAGAACTGTACGAAAATATTGCAACCGGATCTGTCACTCCTGATTCGGCCTCCAGAGCTTTCTCTGCTACTATGCAAAGTATCAGGCATATTGCCTTTCATCAGGATAGTTGTTATCAGGATAGTCTGCGTTTGGTTTTTCCCTTGAGAGGGTACACACCCGTGGAGTCAATCGGTGGGAAAGGACGTGGTTACAGACCTGAAGGGTTTGATTTATTTGACAGGAATGTGAAAGGAAGCCATCCGGCTCATGATCTGTTCATAAGGGATAAAAACCATGATCTGCGGGATGACCGGACGGGCAAACCTGTGGATATTCTGGCTTTTTCGGCGGGGATAGTACTGGACATCGAAAGTCAGTGGGTACCTGCAAGTGGGCGCAGGGGAGGTAATTATATCTGGATCTACGATCCTTGCCTGAACGGATTGTTTTATTATGCCCATATTGGCAAGATCACCGTTAAACCGGGAAACTGGATTAACAGAGGAGATAAAATCGGAGAAGCCGGCCGTACAGGCCTTAATGCTACAAGAAGAAGATCAGATACCCATCTTCATTTCATGTTCCTGCGTCTGGATAATCAGAATCTTCCCGTTCCTGAAAATACCTATGACTGGCTGATGACTGCCCGGGTGGCCGGGAAATAAGTATTTATCCGATAGATTGAAAGTCTTTTTTATTCCTGATTGAAATAATCCACATACCTGCAAACGTAAGGATACCATTCAGTATCAACCGTTCAAATCCAATCTGATATCCGTTAAACCAGGTAGTTGAATTATGGCTGATAATGATGGTCATAACCGGCGCTGCAATACAAACCAGAGGGACCCATTTGTCCGCCACTTTTGACTTCATGAATATACCAAATGAAAAGAGGCCTAACAGAGGGCCATAGGTATAGCCGGCCAGATCAAAGATTGCTGTAATGACTTCCTTGTTGTTCATCTTGTGGAAAATCATAATCACTATGTAGAACAGTACAGAAAAGCCAATATGAACCATGAATTTGATTTTGGACCTTTCTTTTTCCACTTTATTTTCGACATCCATAAAGTCGATGCAGAAAGAGGTAGTAAGTGCTGTAAGAGCAGAGTCAGAGCTGGCATAGGTAGCAGCAGTAATACCCAGAAGGAAGGTGATGCCCACCACAACTCCCAGATGATTCAGGGCCAGCATCGGATAGAAATCATCTGTGCGGACCGGCGGCTCTATTCCTTTGGCCGAAGCGTATGTATATAAAAGCGCCCCTAAGGAAAGAAAAAGGAAATTGACAATCGTCATGGTAATGGTAAACCAGAACATATTCTTCTGAGCCTCTCCGATATTTTTACAGGTAAGGTTTTTCTGCATCAGATCCTGGTCGAGCCCGGTCATGACGATTGCTATAAATACCCCGGCAAAAAACTGCTTGAAAAAGTTTTTGGAATCATTCCCGTCCCAGAAGAAAATCCGGGAATACTCACTGCTTTTGACAGCTCCCGCGATTTCTGAAAAGCTGTGAAGGTTTAATTCTCTGGAAACAAGAATAATCGTCAGTATCACTGCTGTTACCAGAAATGCGGTTTGAAGGGTATCGGTGATGATAATGGTTTTAACACCGCCCTTGAAAGTATACAGCCAGATCAGCAAAATGGTGATCGCTACTGAAATTTCAAAAGGAACCCCAAGTGGTTGAAATAACGCAATCTGCAATACACCTGCTGCTACGTAAAGTCTTACCGCCGAACCAATCGTACGGGATAGCAGAAATACGGCTGAACCGGTTTTGTAAGACCATTTTCCGAAACGGCTCTCCAGATAGGAATAGATGGAAATCAGGTTAAGCCTGTAATACAAAGGCATTAAAACGGTGCCGATGATCAGATAACCCAGCAAATACCCGATCACCACCTGAAAGTATGAAAACTGTATATTGGCAACGGCCCCCGGAACAGAAACAAAGGTGACTCCCGAAAGTGAAGTGCCGATCATACCAAAAGCTACGAGATACCAGGGTGACTGCCGGTTGGCTGTAAAAAAAGTATTGGTATCGGCTCCTCTTGAGGTGTAAAAGGACACTATAATTAACATTCCGAAGTAGGCGGTCAGAATTCCAAGGGCAATATATGGATTCATACAGTAGAGTTATACAGGATGTTTCGTGTTTGTGAAGCGCAATATAAGTTAATTTTCATGATATTTGTAAAGGTGCTTTTATGCTTCTTTATTATTATCGCCATCATACATACACAGGAACTTATGGATCAGGAATTCAGAAAACGAGCAAGAAATTTATTGCTGATCGACATTGAAACGGTTTCAGCTACTGAAGATTTTTCCCGGTTAACACCCCGGATGCAGCAACTCTGGGAGAAAAAGGCCCGACAGCTGCCGAATCCGGATCAAAAGCCCGCCGCGGATTTTTTCTATGAGAGAGGGGCGATTTATGCCGAGTTCGGAAAAGTAGTATGTATTGCCTTCGGAGCATTTTTCTGGAATGAACAGGATGAATTATCATTAAAAGTAAAATCTGTTTCAGGGCAAAATGAATCGGAGCTTTTGAATGATTTTTCAGCTTTACTGGAGAAGTATCCTCAGCAGCAACTCGTATTGTGCGCGCATAACGGAAAAGAGTTTGATTTCCCTTATTTATGCAGGAGAATGCTGATATTGGGTATTCCCATACCTGATTGCCTCAGGATTTCAGGTAAGAAACCCTGGGAAATCCTTCATCAGGATACGATGGAAATGTGGAAATTCGGAGATTATAAGAGTTATACTTCCCTGGATCTTCTGGCAGCGGTATTAGGTATTGACAGCAGTAAAACGGAAATCTCCGGTGATCAGGTGACACGTGTTTTTTATGAAGAAAATGACCTTGAAAAGATAAGCCGGTACTGTCGGGAAGATGTGGTGGTCTTAAGCCGGATTTACCTGCGGTTACAGACCAGCCTTGTGTTGAAAGATGATAATATTATCCGGACCGGTTAGGGGCTGATCGAATTCCAGGATTGTACTTTACCGTTTTTGGTTTCCAGCAGCCATATTTTTACGTCGGGGAATTTCTTTAGTATTTTCCGGCTTTTTCTGATGCCTGCAATGCTTACAGCTGTCGAGAGGGCGTCGGCCTGAGTGCCGCTGGATGCAATAACCGTAGTGCGGATATGGTGCTGTAAACCTATGCCGGTCCGCGGATTGACAATGTGAGAATATTTTCTGCCTTTGCGTTCAAGAAACCGGTAACTGGCTCCGGAGGTAGCTACTCCGGCATTGGAAATAATAAAACCGGAGAGGGAGTCCTGATTCGTACCGGAATTAATTTCAATTTCCCAGCCAGGTTTACCTGCTGGCGGGGCGCTTATCGTTAGATCACCGCCCGCATCGACCAGCACAGATGTATATCCCAGGGCATTTAATACCTTGATTGCCTCATCAGCGGCATACCCTTTCCCGATTCCCCCCACATCCAGTTTCATGTCCGGATGCGTAAGTTGAATACGTTGATTGGGTGTGTCGAGCAGGATGTACCGGTATCCGACCAATTTCATCTTTTTGCGTATCGTTTTCCTGTCAGGGAAGTAATTCCTTCGGAGCGCTCTGCGCCACTCCTGCACGATCGGGCCAATGGTAATGTCAAAATAACCATGAGTAGCTTTGCTGATGTCCACGGATTTTTCAATAATATCAAAAAGCTCAGGGCTCACCGCTACCCAGCTATTGGTTCCGGAAGTTGCCGATAACCGGTTGATCTCACTGCCATCAAGGTAATCGCTCATGATCGTGTTTAATGCAGCAATCCGTGAGAAAGCGCTGTCTGCGGCCTGTCTGGCCAGGGTACTGTCAGTACCCTCCAGTGTAATACTGAACTGAGAGCCCATGAGTGGCTTGTGAAATACATACCTTGTACTCTGGGCAAAAACAAAAGCAGGTATGTGTAACAAAATCAGTAAAATACGTATATTCGAGTATAATTTCCGCTGTTTTACTTTTTCATAATAGCGTACAATATGGTTTGACGAAATCTGACAGGGATTGAAACTTAATATTTTATCGGCAATTCTGATCGTATTATTCGGAATGGTTCTGGTCATTATCGGGGCTGTATTATTATGGCGTAATTCTCCTTATGCCAACTATGCAGTTATGGCGGGTCTTGTGATTGTTTTTGTAGGGTATGTTCTGGTGGTCATCAGGGTTTTTCATCGCAGATAAAGCTAAGGACTGATTTTAAGAATAACCTTACCGGCACTCAGGTTAGCTTCCATGTAGCGGTGGGCTTCGGCTGTTTCGTTCCAGTCAAAAATGGTATCAATAACAGGGTGAAGTATCCCGGACTGTACTTTTTCTCCGAATAATTCCCAGAAATCCCTGGTCAGGGCAATCTGATAGGTTTTACTGCGGGAACGAAGGGTCGAGCCTGTAATTTCAAGCCTTTTAAAAATAATGGGACGAAGATCAACTTCTGCCAGTTTGTATCCGCCCATTACCGAAATCATCACCAGCCGTCCGTCGGTTTGCAGGACTTTCAGATTTTGAGAAAAATAAGTGCCGCCAACCGGATCCAGAATAAGATTTACTCCTTTACCATTGGTTTCATCCATTAATTCCTCAACAAAGGGACCTTTTTTATAATCAATAACATGGCGGGCTCCAAGCTCTTTGCAGAGCTGATGTTTTCCTGAAGAAGCCGTAGCAATTACGTCAGCTGCTTTGCTCCGGGCGAGCTGGATGGCCGCGGTTCCAACACCACTTGCCCCCGCATGAATAAGTACCTGATCCTGCTCCCGTATTTTTCCCAACCAGAACAGCGATTGAAATGCGGTGAGGAATACCTCAGGAATACCAGCAGCGTTGGCATAATCCATGGTTTCGGGTACCGGCATCGCCATGTCTTCGTGCAGAGCCGCATATTGCGCATACCCGCCTCCTGATAATAATCCGAAAACCCTGTCTCCGGCTTTCCATTTGGTAACACCGTCCCCCGTTTCTACAATTTCACCTGAAATTTCCAACCCCAGAACCGGACTGCTCCCTGGCGGTGGCGGATAATGCCCTTCCCGCTGCAGAATGTCAGCACGGTTAATTCCTGCTGCTTTTACTTCTACCAGTATTTCTTTAGATGAAATAACAGGCATTTCCACTTCGCCTATATATAATTCTTTGGCCGGACCGGGCTTTTTAAACAGTATCGCTTTCATGATCGGGAATAATGGTTTGCCGGAATATTCTAACGGCAAAATTGGCAGAAAGTATAACTATCCGGAAGAAATTTGAAGTAAATATAAATGAGTACGGAGCAAAACCGGGATACTCAGTAACTGATTTGAGGGGCTGTCCAGTTTTTATTTTTATCCATCACTATCAATATCCAGTCGGTTTCAGGATGCTGAACATAAGGTTTGAATCCGGTGATGGATGAGTTATCCGGTTCGTTAATTTTGAAAGCCGTTCCGTCACGGGGATTAAACCACCATGCCTGTAGCTTATTCGTATTCAGCTGTGTAAGATCTAACTGGAGAGTGCGGCCAAAAGGTGTATAAGCCAGCAGAAAATCCTTGTCAGAAGACATTGCGGCCACCTGATAACCGCCGTCTTCCGGATTTTCATTGGTGATTAGCTGTTGCGCCGGCTCCAGTTTCCACCATGATACCGACTCCATTAACTTGCGGAGGTATCCCATCTGTACTGCCCCCGGCAAATGAAGTGCGGCTTTCCAGTGGGTCCTTGCCCAGGTAACGGGTGGGTTATGGCTGATATCGAACATTTGCCAGATATCATGGCAGCCGTAGGTATGTCCGCAGGCTCCGGATAAAACAGACCAGTAAGCCGCCTGCCTCACATCAAAATCGTTGAAATAGCCATCTTCCGGTTTCCAGTTGATGGTGTGGTTTTCATAACGCGGTTCACTGTCAAAGGTGGGTTTGACAGGAGTAAGCTGGTAATCGTGGCGGAGCATTTTGTAGTTCCGGCCGTTTTTCCGGGCATGACCGCTTTGAAAACTGTTAAGACTGAGCCAGTCTGCATCATGAAAAAACCTGGAAGAATAATTTTCTCCGCCGGGATGGTAAGTAATCAGCTGACTACTCCCCGCAACACTGGTAATCCCTGCTGCCATACTGTTGATAATAGCGGTATGTTCATCACTTTCCGGATTGCGGTCTCCGCCAAGTATCCAGATAATGTTTTTTCCCTGATATCTTTTCCCAAGAAATTCTCCGTATACCCTGGCATTGGCAGGAGTAAATATTTCGGGCCCGATACCCCATTTTTTGCTGAATTTGTCTCCCCATGTGGGTAGCAGGCCTATGTACATTCCCAGGCTCGCGGCATCATCAATTACTTTGTCGACATGTTGAAAATAGGCTTCATTGGGCTGTGCAGGATCGTTATTAATGAGTGGCCTGTCGCCATTCCGGTTAGGCTGATTAAGTCCGTCAAATTCGGCAAGTGCTACTGCCTGAATTACATTATATCCCTGTTTTGCTCTTGTACGAAGATAATACCGGGTTTCTTCGAAAGTAAGGCGGTGAAATAATTCCCAGGCGGTATCACCAAGCCAGAAAAATGGTTTCTGATCATTGCCGGTAATGTAGCGTTTCCCTTTCTCAACTTTCAGGGCCGGCAGTATGTTTTGCGCTACCGGCGAAGCAGCGGTAGCTATAGCGAAGCATATTGAAAGCAGATATTTCATAGGATTCAGTATAACAATAACATAGTTGCCAGGAAACCGGCTTGTGCGGAATTCTAAAGCAAAATAATGTTGATAAGCTCCTGCTTTGATCAGTTTTCCTTAAACTTCAGCGTAGTGTCAACCGGTGACTCAGAAGGTCCTTTGTCTTTTCTGCCAAACACCGAAACATTCACATACCGCTTAGGGTGCTCCCTGAAATTGGCCAGTAACTGGTTCAGACTGATTAAAGTATAATTCAGATTATTATACAGCTGTTCATCATTTAACAGCTTACCAGCCGACCCGCTGCCGCTTTCAAGGTCTGCCATGATTTTTTTGAAATCGCCCAGCCCTTCCTGAGCCAGCGTCAGTGTTTGTTTTAACTGAAGATGATTGAGCGTATCCAGAAAACTGTTAGCATTGGCCAGTAATGGTTTGAGCTCTTTTTCAGTAGCTACGAGCGACGCCGAGAGGGTGTTCATGTTTTCAAGCAACAGACCGATTTTCTTTTCATTTGATGCGATCAGATGATTAATGCTGGTGCCGGTCTGGTTATAGTTCCGGAGTACGGTATTCAGGATCTCGCCGGTTTCTTTAAACCCGATAGCAACCGCATTAAGGTTCAGCACCAGTGAATCAGCATGCGTAACCACTGGCAGCGCCTTTTCCTGAAGCATACTGGCGATGCCGGCAGATTGTACCGGTACAAGTGTATCTCCTTCCTGCAGGAGACTGCCTTCAGCAGGAATATTCAGATGAATAATTTTTCCGCCCAGCAGTCCGCCGTCTCCCAATACAGCCTGTGTACCGGCCCTTAAAACAATATCTTTGCGGATTTCAAGCGTTACTACCAGTGAGTTGCCATCGTTTTGCATCAGTTCAATCGATTTGACATTCCCTACAGTAAGGCCGTTCAGTAATACGGAATTGGATGCTGTGAGACCATCAATCTCAGTGTATCTTGCATAATAAGTATAATTCTTGGAGAAGATGTCTGAACCTTTCAGAATATTGAATCCGAAATACAGCATCGCCATCGCCGCCAGACTCATTATTCCGACTTTTGCTTCTTTAGAGATCGTCATATCATCTTATTAAGTTATAAAACACTGGTCTCTGCCTGTTATGTGTTAACCTTCGATATTCTGTTTATATTTTTTCAGGGCTTTCAGCATATCTTCAGCTATTTCGTTCTGACCTTTCTCAGAGTTCATGTAAGCTTCTTCCTGCGCATTGCTCAGAAACCCTGTTTCTACCAGCACACTGGGCATTGTAGCGCGCCAAAGCACAAGGAATCCGGCCTGCTTGACACCACGGCTGTCTCTTTTATTGTTCTGGCTGAAAGCACTTTCTACCTGGCCGGCTAATAACAGACTGCTGCTCAGGAAAGCACTCTGATAATTAGCAAGCATAATATGAGCCAGCGGAGAATCAGGGTCAAAGCCTTTGTATTTTTGTTTATAATCCGTTTCCTGAAGAATTACCGAGTTCTCCCGTTTCGCTACCTCAAGGTTATCCTCTGACTTGTGTAACCCCATTACAAAGGTTTCTGTTCCTTTTACCTGTTTCGAACGGGCAGTTGCATTGCAATGGATGGAAATAAACAAATCGGCTTTGTTCCGGTTGGCAAAAGCTGATCTTTCCCCCAGTTCTACAAATACATCCGTAGACCGGGTATAGAGCACTTTGACGTCCGGGAGATCTTCTTTTATTTTTTTTCCGAGCTTTAGTGCAATTTTTAGCACAATATCTTTTTCCTTTGCGACCCGGCCGCGCGCTCCGGGATCTTTGCCTCCGTGGCCAGGGTCCAGGACAACAGTTGTGATGCTGCTTTTTGTCTTTGTTTCTGCCACTGGCGGCTCTATCCGATAGGTAAAAGCCAGACTAAATGAGAAGAGAAGTATTAAGCTTACAATTTTAAGAACTTTTAACATTATTTTCCGGTTGGTGCGTTATGGGATGGAGTACAGTTCGGCTAACTTTGTCAACTCGTAATTACTATATGCAAAAATAGTCTATTTGTTAAAACTGAAAAAGAAAGCGAATATTATATACTTCCTTTTGCTGACAACTTTTCTTACAGGTTGTATACTGGCAAAAAAGAAGCCCTCCGCCAATGCGGATCAGACTGTACAGATCAACGAAGGTAAAGCAGGAAAAGAAGCGGACGAAAAAGCGGCTCCATCGCATCCTTTAGCAGATTCATTACAATCCGATACCCTCAGAGCGAAGGCTGTGGGGGATAGTATTGCCTTTCATACTGATTCCCTCCGTACCGATTCCCTCCGGATAGATTCGCTTGCAAAAACTTCTGACATTCAAACCACTGTAACCTACATTGCCCAGGATTCTACTATTAAGGATATAGACGGGAAAATGGTACACCTGTATGGAAATGCGGAGGTAAGTTACGGAACCATTAACCTGAAAGCATATTATATCCGGCTTAATTGGGTGGATAATGAAATTTACGCGGAAGGACGTTATGATTCCACCTCAAAGAAAATGGAAGGGGAGCCGGTTTTTCAGGATGGCCCGGAAACTTATAATACCAAGGAGATCAGGTATAATTTCAAAAGCCGGAAAGGCCTGATACGGGGGGTGGTAACCCAGCAGGGGGAAGGGAATATCAGAGGGGATAAAGTGAAAAAAGATGAGGAAGGGAATATGTATATCCAGGGATCCATCTATACGACCTGCACAATGGAACATCCCCACTTTCATATTAATGCACCCAAAATCAAACTGGTTGAAGGAAAACAGAAACAAGTGGTTTCCGGTCCTTTTAATCTGGTGATCAGCGACGTGCCCTTGCCGCTGGGGTTGCCGTTTGGTTTTTTCCCTTTTCCTAAACAAAGAGAAATCGGGACTTCAGGTATTATTGTCCCGTCGTATGGTGAAGAACCCAACGGAAGAGGGTTCTTTCTTCGGGATGGCGGTTATTACTTTGCCATTAGTGAACGCTTTAATGCGATCATTACCGGACAGATTTATTCTACCGGCAGCTGGGGAATAGGGGCAAGGTCTACCTATATCAAGCGTTACAGACATAGCGGGCTCTTCGACTTTAAGTATAACCGGAACCGGTCTGGCGACGAAATTGATAAGATGTTCGGGAAGGACGTCAGGAATGATTTTTCCCTTAACTGGAGCCACACACCGGTGCAGAGGGGTTCTTCCAGTTTTTCTGCCAATGTCCAGATGTCCAGCGGAAACTTCAATCAGTTCAATTCGATGGATCTGAATAAGGTAACGCAAAATGCCGCCAGCTCTTCTGTTCAGTATAATAAGACCTTTGGCCAGTATGCACGGGCCAGTGCCAGTTTCAGGGTGAACCAGAACTTCGGGCAGATCAATCCGGAAACACAGCGGCGGGAAAACGGAAAGACGAATGCCTCTACCAATTTCAATTTCGGAATTAATCAGATTGCGCCGTTTGCACTGAATGGCGGTCGTGGACGATGGTATGAAAGTTTCCGCTTCGGGATGGATTTCAACGGAAGTTATACGGTAAATAATGCGTTGACTCCCATTGATACTTCCTATGAAAGGTTAAAGTTCAAAATCCAGAATGAGATTGATACTAACCGTGTAGGGAAGACACAGGTAGTGCCTTTCAATATGGATAATCTTTCACTGTTATTGGGCGAAGGGCAGTTTACAGGGCGTTATTCCATCCCGATCTCTCTACCCAATTTTAAAATTCTCCGGTTCATCAACCTCACACCTAATGTCAGCTTTCAGGGAGAAGTATTCACCCGGTCTTACAATTACGAGTACGTAGGGAACAATACGATTCATATCGATACGGTAAACAGGGTCGGGACCCAGTACAGCTATTCGTTCGGGACCTCCATGAATACTCGTTTTTACGGGTTATTCCATTTCAAAGGAAGGCGGCTCAATGCGATCAGGCATACGGTTATTCCCAATGTCGCTTTTACCTATACTCCTGATTTCTCAGGTGAACGCTATGGATTTGAGCAGAAAGTGCAGATTAATGAGAAGGGAGATTACCGGTACTTATCCCGTTTTCAGGGGATAGGAAGTGGCGGTGTAGGAGGCTCCAGGGCATCCGGAAATATTTCTTTCGGCCTCAACAACTCCCTGGAAATGAAACTCCGAGCAAAAAGTGATACCGCCTCCGAACAGTTTGAAAAGCGTATGCTGCTGGATAATTTCGGGCTTACGGGGAGTTACAACCTGCTTGCCGACTCCCTGAATCTGTCCAATATCTCAGTCAATGCCAATACGCGTCTGGGTAATAAGCTTAGCCTCAACCTGAATATGAACTTCGACCCTTATGCTTATGAGGAGATAAGGGGGAGCACAACAGGCCGGAAGATCAATCAGTTCGCGATCACAAAAGGGCAGGGGCTGGCCAACATGCAGAATCTGAACCTGGGACTGAGTACCAGCTTCTCACCGGAGAAGAAGAAAAAAAATACCGAACAGAACCAGGCCAAAACCGGCGCGTCAGAAGAACAGCTGGAGTTTATTGACCGGAATCCCGACCTCTACGTAGATTTCGAAATCCCCTGGAATGTAAATCTTAATTATGTATTCGGAGTGTCCAAGCCTGGGCTGAGCAACGCGCAGCTGATTCAGACCCTGGGGGTTACCGGAGATCTGAGCCTGACACCCAAATGGAAAATAAGCATGCAGACCGGATTGGATTTTACCGCGATGAAACCTTCCATTACCACCTTATCCATCTATCGCGATCTGCATTGCTGGGATATGAGTATCAGCTGGACTCCCTTTGCCGGAAGTTCATACAGAGGAGGCAATTACATGTTTACCTTAAAAGCCAAGTCCTCCATTCTGCAGGATCTGAAACTTACCCGCAGGCGTTCTGTACTTGATCAGGGAGGGTTTTAATTGAGAAAAGTACTTGTATCCTGCTGATGATGTGTTACATTTGCAATCCAAATATCCACTTTAACTTAAGAAAAAACAGCTCAGTTTCAGCTACCGCCTGAAACCGGTTGTCATATGGACAGCATATACATTTCTCCGAAATGCAGGCAGAATGAATGCTGTTTTAAATTTTAATTTTAAATTCGTAACTTCATAGTTCATTTGTTACTTTAATAATAATGAGTCAACGGGTATATATTTTTGATACTACTTTGCGCGACGGCGAACAGGTGCCGGGTTGCCAGCTTACTACAGAAGAGAAAATAATAGTGGCCCAGCAATTGGAGAAGTTGGGGGTTGATATTATCGAAGCTGGTTTTCCTGTTTCCAGTCCCGGCGATTTTCGCTCGGTAGTCGAAATTTCCAAAGCGGTGAAGGAGCCAACAGTCTGCGCTTTATCAAGAGCAGTAAAAGGTGATATTGAAGCAGCAGGTGAAGCCCTGAAATATGCGAAACGAGGCCGTATCCATACAGGGATCGGATCATCGGATATTCATATCCAGCATAAATTCAACACCACCAGGGAAAAGATTATCGAAAGGGCTATCGATGCCACCAAACTCGCAAGAACGCTGGTTGAGGATGTGGAGTTTTACTGTGAAGATGCCGGTCGTGCCGACCTTGTTTTTCTGGCACAGCTCGTTGAAGCTGTCATTGGTGCCGGAGCCACGGTTGTGAATATACCCGATACAACCGGATATTGCCTCCCTGAAGAATACGGCGGGAAAATAAGGTACATTTTTGAAAATGTTAAAAATGTACATAAAGCCACCATTTCCATTCACTGTCATAATGACCTCGGCCTGGCGACAGCCAATTCCCTTGCGGGGATCAGCTATGGTGCAAGGCAGGTGGAAGTTACCATGAATGGTATTGGTGAAAGAGCCGGTAACACTTCGCTCGAAGAAGTGGTAATGGCTTTGAAAGTGCATAAAGAGCTGGGCTTTGAGACCGGTATCAATACCTCATTGATTTACCCGACCAGCCAGTTGGTTTCAAAAATGATGCGGATGCCTGTTCAGGCTAATAAAGCCATTGTCGGCCGTAATGCTTTTGCACATTCATCCGGTATTCATCAGGATGGGTTCCTGAAAAATAACCTGACTTATGAAATTATGAATCCACATGATGTGGGTGTAGATAAGTCTGATATTCTGCTTACAGCCCGCTCAGGAAGACATGCGTTGAAACACCGTTTCGAACTTCTGGGTTTTAAATATGATAAAGCAACCCTTGATGAGTTATATCGTAGGTTCCTGGAAGTAGCAGATGTAAAAAAAGAAGTGAACGATGGAGATCTTGTAGAGCTTTCAAAAGCCTTTGATCTGCAATTGAAATAATAACATAAGAACAGAGTCATCCGTACAAAAGGGATGAAACACCGGCGGGAATATTCCAGATAATTTTTCCGCCGGTTTTTTTATGGATAGGGTGCATCTGGCAGGTCATGCGCCAGAAATGATGTAGACTTTAGGTTCTCTCTGAACTTTTATGCAGGCTTTCCTGCTTTTACTTATATGAAATAGATCATATATCTGGTATTCATGTATACATTTTCACTTTGTATCAGATATATTTGAAATCATTATTGTACTATCAAATAACAAAATAACGATCAAATGGCTCAAGCATACGATGTCATCGTAATAGGAAGTGGTCCTGGCGGATATCCGACCGCAATTCGTGCTTCTCAACTTGGATTGAAAGTGGCAATTGTTGAAAAAGAAAACCTGGGAGGTATCTGTCTGAACTGGGGGTGCATTCCCACCAAAGCCTTGCTTAAAAGCGCGCAGGTATTTGAATACATTAAACATGCCAAAGATTACGGCATTACTGTATCTGATTATTCATCTGATTTTGGAGCGGTCATTAAAAGGAGCCGTGGTGTTGCAGAAGGAATGAGCAAAGGAGTGGCTTTCCTGATGAAGAAAAATAAAATTGATGTGATTTCCGGTGCAGGAAAGGTGAAGGTTGGAAAAAAGGTAGAAGTAACCGATAAAGAGGGTAAGAAAACCGAATATACCGCATCTAAAGGTGTAGTAATCGCCACAGGAGCACGTGCCCGTGAATTACCGAATATCAAAATAGACGGTACTAAGGTTATCGAATACCGGAAGGCCATGAGCCTTGAAAAGCAACCGGAGAAACTGCTGGTAGTGGGATCCGGGGCGATCGGTATGGAGTTTGCCTATGTATATGCAAGCCTTGGTACAAAAGTGACCATTGTGGAATTCATGCCCAATGTGGTTCCGGTAGAGGACGAAGATATTTCGAAAGAAATTGCCAAGCAATATAAGAAACTGGGAATAGAAATACTGACCAGTTCGTCCGTTGAAAAGGTGGATACATCAGGCAAAGGATGCAAGGTATTGGTGAAAACACCTTCCGGTGAAAAAACCTTTGATGTGGATGTTGTATTATCTGCAGCCGGTATTACTTCAAATATTGAAAATATCGGCCTGGAAGAAGCCGGTATTAAAACAGATAAGGGTAAAATCGTCGTAAACGAGTGGTACGAAACCGGTGTGGATGGTATTTATGCAATCGGAGACTGTACGCCCGGCCCTGCATTGGCACACGTAGCCACAGCCGAGGGGATTATTTGTGCGGAAAGAATCGCAGGCCATAAAACAGAGCCGCTTGACTATGGAAATATTCCGGGATGTACCTATTGTCAGCCTGAAATCGCTTCCGTAGGCCTTACCGAGAAAAAAGCGAAAGAGGCAGGTTATGAGATTAAAGTCGGGAAATTCCCGTTTGCAGCATCAGGTAAGGCTACTGCCGCCGGTGTGAAAGAAGGTTTTGTGAAGGTAATCTTTGACGCTAAGTATGGCGAGTTCCTGGGCGCGCATATGATCGGTGCCAATGTAACCGAAATGATCGCAGAAGTTGTAGTGGCCAGAAAGCTGGAAACTACCTCTCATGAGATTCTGAGGTCGGTGCATCCTCACCCTACGATGTCTGAAGCTGTGAAAGGCGCTACAGAGGCGGCATATGGCGAAGCTATCGACTTATAAGGTATATACAGATACATTACAAAGCCTCTTTCTTAATTGGAGAGAGGCTTTGTTGTACTATCGGGAATCTAAATCTGAAGAGTATCATGAGTAATATAGAAGAGCACTCCCTGGAATACCAATGGGAGCAGTTAATGGATCAGTTGGAAGAGATGATAGGGAAACGCCCGGCCGACCTGAATGGTGTATTGTTTTTGATTGGTGTACAGGAATTGGGGAAAGGGATTGCGCATTTCTCGAAGGAGCAAAAGCAGGATCTGATGCATATCGGGATATGCAAAGTGCTGAGTCTTTCCAATTATTATGAGTTTGAACACCGGGATAAAGACGGATGGCCTCACTATAAGTTAGTTCAGCCCTTGCCTTTCAGCGGCCTTATGACGCAGGAAAAGCTTTTGCAAATGCATGTGATTGAATATTTTAAGGGGTTATAAATTGTAATTTATTTTTGATTTTGTATTAATAATTTTTTACCATTGTAGTCTTATCCATTAGCATCCCCTTGGAATAAGTCATTACTCAACGTTATGATGAATGAATTTGAATAGCTTTCTTTCATTTTTTAATAATACGTATGAGTAATGATCCTGATAACACACATTCGGAAACATTTGCCAAAAAGAATCTGACATCCCTCTC
>JBEBXQ010000076.1:0-24107 GCA_040391535.1 Telluribacter sp.
AGCTGGATGAAATCAGGAAATTTGAAAGCCAAAACGTTGCCTGAACCAGTCGTTTACTTTAAATTTCTTAATAAAATTGACTATTAGATCAACTTTGAGCAAACGTTGATAGACTCATGATATAGAAAAAAGCAGGATTTTCTTCCGAAAATCCTGCTTGTGCACCCGAAGGGATTCGAACCCCTATCGTCGGTACCGGAAACCGAAATTCTATCCATTGAACTACGGGTGCGTTACGGGGTTGCAAATATAAGTTCTATTCTTTGCAGAACACAATTTTTCGCAAAGTTTCTCTGAAAAATATATTTAAGAATATCACTAATTAAACACCGGAAAAGCCAGTGAAACAAATGGCATTCCGTAAGTACCTGAGAATCTGTTCTGATTATTATTCAACTTTATCTCCGTAGTATAACTTTGTTGCCCGATCAGATAACCGGCTTTTACCCCGAATTGCTTTGAGATCCTGTAGCGGACATATACTTCAGACTGTCCGTTCTGTCCTTTCAACCCGACAGGTAGTACATTAAAAAAACTAGGAGAAGAGTTCACAAAATTATTATGATACTTCACCACCTCTTCACTCGCTGTGCTGAAGTTCGAGATTTGATATAACCCTTGCTTACGGGCACCAAATGCCAGTGATATAAGATCAGTATTAACACCTGCTTCGAGATTGCCGAATTTAAAACCCAGCCCTATCATCAAACTGATCCCGTAAGCACTTACCTTATTAAAAGATAAAGTATCTGATTTCAATAAATTTCCAGGTGCGGTCAGATCTGTAGCACCATCATGAAATCCCCATCCTTTAATTCCCCACTGAAACATCATCCACCCGGCTTTTGCCGGATGTAATCCCTGATAATACTGGAAGGAAGGCAACCAGGACGACCCCTGAATTCCTACACCCAGATCCACCCCGGAAGATACTCTTGAGATTCTCTGGGCAAACGAAAAATTTGCAGTAAGGAATAATAAAAATATAACAAGTTTAAATTTTCTCATAGTTCTGCTTAAATCCCAAACGCAAAGGTAGAAAATTTAAGACATGAACAATTGGATAAACTACAATATTCTTTAGCAATTATTTCTAAATAAAATCACATAACTTTTATCCTTCTTTCTTTATTATTAACGCACCAAGTGGCGGAAGATCCAATGTTATCGAATTAACACGACCATGCCAGAAAACTTCCTCGGATTTCAGCGAACTGCTATTAAGGCAATTACTGCCATAAAACTCCTCTGCATCACTGTTAAAAATTTCTATCCAGCGACCCGGAGATAAAACCCCGATCCGATACTCTTTTCGGATAACAGGCGTCATATTCAGAACAACAATTACCTGTTCTGCTGCCTTATTCCCTTTTCTCGCAAATACCAGTATTGAATTTTCACGATCAGACGTATCAAGCCATTCAAAACCTCCCTGTACAAAACTATTCTCATAAAGTGCAGGCTCAGTTTTGTAGAGATGGTTAAGAGCGGTTGTGAATTTTTTCAAACCCTGGTGCGGGCTTTTCTCCAGCAAGTGCCAGTCAAGGCTCTGATCAAAATTCCATTCCGCAACCTGCCCGAATTCTCCGCCCATAAACAGCAGCTTGGTTCCCGGGTGTGTATACATATAAGCCAGCATTAATCGCAGGTTCGCAAATTTCTGCCACTCATCTCCAGCCATTTTCGATAACAGCGACCCTTTTCCGTACACTACTTCATCATGAGAAAACGGCAACATGAAATTTTCAGAAAAAGCATACACCAGACTGAATGTCAGCTGATCCTGATGCCATTTTCTGAAAGCGGGATCTTTCTGAAAATATTTCAGGGTGTCATGCATCCAGCCCATCATCCATTTCATACCAAATCCCAGTCCGCCGGTAAAAACCGGTCTTGAAACTCCCGGAAAAGAGGTCGACTCTTCAGCAATGACCTGTATATCAGGAAACTCAATATAGGCGACAGAATTCAATTCTCTGAACAAGGATATTGCTTCCAGGTTTTCTCTGCCACCAAACTCGTTGGGTACCCATTCATCATGATTACGGGAATAATCAAGGTATAACATGGATGCAACGGCATCAACCCTCAGGCCATCTGCATGATAGCGATCCAGCCAGAACAATGCATTACTGATAAGGAAAGATCTTACCTCGTTGCGGCCATAGTTAAATATATAGCTTTTCCAGTCGGGATGATATCCTTTTCTGGGGTCCTCGTGCTCATATAGTGCCGTGCCGTCAAATCTGTAGAGCCCGTGTTCGTCTCCCGGAAAATGAGACGGCACCCAGTCCAGAATGACACCTATTCCTTCCTGATGCAGTCTGTCAATGAGATACATCAGTTCCTGGGGTGTACCCATACGTGACGCGCAGGAAAAATAGGCCGTTACCTGATATCCCCAGGAAGGGGTATAAGGGTGTTCCATTACCGGCATGAATTCCACGTGGGTAAAACCCAGTTCCTTCACATAAGGAACGAGAGAATCGGCAATTTCATGATAGGTCAGCACCCGCTCCGGATCCCCCGGATCACGTTTCCATGAGGAAAGATGCACTTCATACACCGACATAGGTGCATTTAATTTATTCTTTTCGGAACGGATCTGCATCCATTTTGTGTCCTCCCATTCATACCACGTGTCTCTTACAATAGAAGCTGTGCGGGGTGCCACTTCACACCAGTATGCAAACGGATCTGCTTTTTCAATGTGCTGTCCGTTGCCGGATACGAGGAAATATTTATAAACCTCTCCACTTCCTACATGCGGAATCCAGCCTTCCCAGATACCTGAAGAATCCCAGCGCACTGCAAGCGGATGGCCTTCTTTATTCCAGCCGTTGAAATTACCGATGACCGAAACGTAAGTTGCATTGGGCGCCCAGACAGCAAAGTAAGTACCTGATACGCCTTTATGCTCCATCACATGAGCGCCAAAATGATTATAAAGTTTATAATGTTTCCCTTCGCGGAATAAATGAATATCAAATTCAGAAAAACGGCTGATGGTTTCCACGGCACTAAAGGCCTGATTATTTCTATTTTCTCTTGAAGAGATGTCCATTGAAGTCAAGGTTTCCTGGTTTAAAATAAACTGTCTGTATCAGATACTGATCTGACCGGACATAAACACAAATGCAATTTAATCAAACAATTTTACCATTTTACCAGAAAACAAGATAAATAATATACCGGGCTTACTGATCATAAAACTGATTAATATACTTCTGTCCGCCAAGATTCTTCATTTGCCTGACTATCTGACCAGTACGTTTATTAACATAGGAAGACGGGTTTCGGATGGAAAATCTTCGCGGGCTGGGTAGCACGGCCGCAATTCTCGCGGCTTCAAAGCGTCCGGTATTTTTGGCCGATTTTCCATAATATCTTAAACAGGCCGCTTCAGCTCCAAAGGTAAGATCACCCATCTCAGCTACATTAAGATATACCTCAAGAATACGGCGTTTTCCCCAGATCAACTCAATCAGTACCGTAAAATAACCTTCCAGGCCTTTCCGGATATAGCTGCGGCCATTCCAAAGAAAAACGTTTTTAGCTACCTGCTGTGAAATGGTACTTGCACCCCGCTTTCTGTCCCTGTCTTCTGCAAGTGCCGTTTTTATCTGGTTAAAGTCAAATCCTTTGTGTTCCGGAAACAACTGATCCTCCGACGCAATCACAGCCAGGCTGATTTCCCTGGAAATATTGTCAAGAGGCTCCCAGTCCCGATACAGTTTACTGTCTTTACCATCTGTGATAGCCTCTATTTTTCTGCTGATCATCAGTGGTGTGTAAAATACCGGAATAAACTTGAGAACAAATACCCAGGCAACAGTAATAACTACAAAACAGAGTAGGAATTTAAGAAAAAAAGAGAGTATCAGCCGCAACATATATAAGTTTCAATCTTGAATCTGCGGCTAAATTAAGAGGTTTCGTTTAACAGAAAAAAAATAATAACTCAGGAAACTTTACAGGTAGCCTGTTTACAGGCCCGGGCGGTGTAGATATTGAGTATATGACCGGCAATCAGCAGAAAAGAACCGGCATAACTGATCCAGTGAAAAACTTCCATTTCAGACTCCAGCAATAATGAAACCGAGAAAACTGTAAACGCAAACCACAAAAGCCACTTCACATATTTAACAGCGACCTGACGCGTGGCATAATAAACAGCAAACCCGTTGACAATTACAAAGATATAGTCCAGATTCCACAAGCCGTGCCCGCCGTGCCAGTGGCCGGCTAAAGCTGTACCGGTTAAAGCAATGAATGGTGCTATCAGACAATGAATCAGGCACAGCACCGAACCTACGATCCCAATTTTATCCCCTGTATGTTTCAAAATGTATTCCATAGTTACATTTGCAAAGGTAAAAAGAATTATTTTAATCGCAACATTGTTGCAATAACAAATGCAGAATTTTATTTGCTCTGTTTTTTTTCAGTCCATTACCCGGAAATTCGTATCTTTAACCTATGAATACTTTTGTAAAGGATACCCTGAAACTACATCAGCTTCGTAATACCACTTGTCGCGAAGAGGTGATCAGTTTGTTTCATCAGAAAGCTATTGCTTTGTCACACAGTGATCTGGAAGCCTATTTTGGTAATTCGTTCGACAGAGTGACCCTGTACAGAACCCTGAAAACTTTTGTTGAAAAGGGCATACTCCATAAGGTTCTGGATGATAACGGATTGCGCTACGCACTTTGCAGGCAGGAATGCACCGCA
Source organism: Telluribacter sp. (assembly GCA_040391535.1). Classification (GTDB taxonomy): domain Bacteria; phylum Bacteroidota; class Bacteroidia; order Cytophagales; family Spirosomataceae; genus JBEBXQ01. Next base: position 4,735 of record JBEBXQ010000076.1, read on the forward strand.
CAGGGGCATCGTCATGATCACGTCCATTTTAAATGTATGCAATGCGGGGAAACGAATTGTCTTGAAGATACACACATCCCGGTTTTACAATTACCTGATGGTTATAATGCCAGCGAAGTGAACCTGCTGATTCAGGGGGTTTGCCCTCAGTGCAAGCATTAATATACTTCGTTAATGATCCGTTGAAATGGCTGGCTTTTGCCAAAAACAGGGTATAAAAGAAGGTCCCGGCGATGCCCTTTTCCATTACTTTTGTGCGATGGTCCGATTAAAAACAGGCTAACCGGTCAGCCAGCCTGTTTTCAGGTTTTAGTCGGTTGAGAAGCACACCCCTTTTATCATTTTATTTTGACGGCCTATCGGTTTCCTCCCTTTTGTTCCAGTACTACATTGGCTTTTACCTGAATCACCTGAGCAATTTTTATAAAAACAATGGTGGGCACCTCAATTTTATGGTCTTTCAGAGCTACATCAAATTGAGTGTCAATGGTGATTTTCCCATTCCTGATCTGAAGTGTTCCGGTCAGTTTTCTGTTTTGAATAACCCCATGCACACTGAAACTACCCTCAGCCGACACATCATAGGTCCCGTCCTTTGAGTAATCAATCTGCTGATCAATTTTCCCGCTGAAAGATCCCACCGGATATTTGGATGACTCCATATAGTTTTCATTGAAATGTTCCTGCATCAGCTTATTAGGGAATACAAATTCCGTCATTTTCATTCTGACCGCAATTTCATTGGTTTCCGGTTTGAGGATGGCCTGTACTTTCTTATTAACCGCGCTGATATTCTCTGCGGGAGTTTCAGAAAAAAAGACGGCCTGCCCCGTGGCGGTGGTATAGGTCTTATCCTGTGCTCTGACTCCAAAGAAACAGGTTAATAAAACCAGCAGTATTGCGGCTATCCTGAAGCAATTAAATTTCATGATTTTAAAATTTACAGATGGTCGTTGACGGTTCATTTTACTTTCCGGTCAAAACTGAAAGTACGGGAAATATTAAAGCCGTAATGAATATCCCCGCTACCCCATGATCCTTCCGTTTCGCCGATGAACTGCTTCTCAATCATACCGAGTGAATTGGTAAAATGCAGTTGGAAGACGTGTCCGCCTGTTTCGATATCCACGCCGAAAGACAACGAATTATCATATACTGAGGTAAATATATTTTTCTCTCTGAACGCATAAAAGTATTCACCGTTCAGGGATACTCGCTTCGATATCTTGAACCTCCCTCCTATCCCCAAGGCAAACAATTGCTTTTCATTACCGATCAGTTCCGGCTTATTGCGATACAACAATGTTGGTGATATCTGCAGCGAAAACCGGTCACTGAATTTGCGGGCAATTAGCGCCTGAGCTGTATACGTCAGTTTATCCTGAAACGCAAGGTTTCTGTTGGCCGTTGCCACTACTGCACTTCCGAATAAAGTCATGGAAACCGGCAATTTTTCGTCTTGCCTGAATAGCTTATATTTTCCGAATAAATCATAGGCTTTCAGTGAAGTACTCCTTCCCAGGCCTGCCATCAGCCGGTCGGTCAGTCCGTATTCCAGCCCCATCCGCATCGTTGCCTGGTCCAATCCGAAAAATTCATGCGCACCGGAATTCACCCTGCCGAAACGGTGGGAAATCCTCAGGTCCAGATGATTCTTTTTCATTGTTTCCACCGAATGACCGTTTACTACCCGTGTAGATTTAAAAGTCGCCCAGACATACCCGTTTAAGGTGCTGTCCTGCTTCTCCAACTGTGCAAGCAGATCGTCCTGTGCTCTTGCCACGAGCGAGAAGCACAACATCAACAATATTATAAAAGCGGAGTTTTTCATAGTGGTTCAGGCTTTGACAGTCAGTTTTGTTCTGTCTGACGACAGACTGGTGCTATAGGTCTTAAGGCTATTAATGTTATCACCCGTATTGGGTTTTTGCTTAACGGCCCCGGCAGTGGTAAACAGAGATCCGTGGTTTGAACAGTGAATATCATTTTCACTGCTCCGGTAAGCCAGTGTACTCCCTTCGTGGGTACAAAGTTTCTGAACAGCTATGTAGGTACTGCCGGCCGTAAACGCCACCAGCACATCTCCAATGATGACGAAGGAACCGGCTGTTTTCAATTGGGAAAAACTGGCGTGAGCCAGGTCAAGTGTAAAATCTATGTTATTGCCTGAGGCACTTCCTGTAACACCGGCGCCACTACCTGGTCCAGGACCAGGGCCAGGACCGGGATCATCATTTCCGGAACCACACGAGGCCAGCGTTCCGATACAATAAAATGCCATTAAAGCGGAAGAACCCAGGCCAAGCGATTTTAAGAACTGCCCCCGGTTTAGCTGATGATTTGTGCTCGTTTTCATGCAAAAAAGGTATAAGTTATACAATAGGAATCCAGTGGCAGCTTTTGGGCTGACCTGCTTATTTTCAATAAAATGTGCTATTTCAACGTATATTGTACTTTACAGAGAACAGGATTCCTGTGGAATAGAGATTAATTTTTCCAAATCCGACTTTCCTGACCGGCACTTTAATATAAGGCTCTGCCACTACCGAAAAGCGGTTACCTAATTTTCTTTCGTATCCGGCAGAAACGTTCACATGGCTCATCCAGTACCAACCCGTTTGCCCTTCCCATTTATACCATCTGATAGATGGATCAGGGCGCTGATAATTATAAGAATACTGTTCATTAAGCATTCTGTAACTGGATACCCCCGCTGTTATCATCCAGTTTGCCTTTTCTCTTTCGAGAATAGTATAGCAGATATTTACCGGCACCTCCAGAATCTGACAGGTTCCGTCTACACTGACCGGTAAAACGGTTTGCTGCCATCTGTCCGGCCATGTATAATCCCCTGGAAATGCACAGTACGTTTTCGAACTTTTGACCATGCCGGTCTGAATAAAAAGCCGGGGCATGATGCGGTATTCGATCATTACATTCCCGGTCAATGAAAGCCATGAAAAATCCGGAAAAGTAACTGCATTCATTTCCGGTGCCAGCCCTCCTCTGATGGCCAGCCGGGCCCCGGGTTTTGGTTTTTTATCCTGATCCTGCATTCCGTCCTGTGTAGAATCCACTACAGCTGTTTCGTTGCTGACAACTACATCCGCCGAATCGTCTGTATATGCAGCAGGTATTGTTTTTGCAGACTCTTCATAGAAAGGATTCCGGTTTTCCGGTAACAATTCCGGATCTGCAACAGGGGCTATAGTTGTCCCGCCATACCTTTCCACGTTATTTTCGCGAATTGGTTCTGAATGCACTCCGCCTGCATCTGATGAATGACGGGACAATATCTTCGGTTCCTCCGCCACAACGGAATGCTCTGTCAAACCAGTAACCGGTTGCTCCCCTGAAATTTCTGACGCTTCCAGCCCCATATGGTCTTCTGCAGGTTCGTTAACAGCAAATTTTTCGGATATTTTCCCCACCCTGGTCTGTCTCATTTCCACATCACCATCCGAACGGCCCTCCTTACCCGACAATATACGCTGTGTTCTGTCAGTCATCCTGTTTTCTCCATGATCACTTCCGGCATCGGATACAGGCTCCGGTGTCATCGCCGTTTGCATTGAGGCACTGTCCGGTAACCCGGAATTCACCAGCATTACCTTCCCTTCATGTCCGGTTTCCTTCGGGAAATAGTACCATACTGCCAGCCCCATTAAGAGGAAACCACCCAGTAAGACAAACCATGTCCTGAAACGGGTCCACTGGCTTCCCTGTTCTGCCACCTGCTTCAGTTTTTTCTTCAGGTCGTTCCAGTCGTCGGGTTCAAATTTCGGATTCAGCTCCTCAGATGCTTTTCTGAAGAACTCATCCAGTTTATCATCTGGCCATTCTTGCATAGTCATCAGAGCCTTGTTTTGACAGCATTATTTTCAATTTTTCTCTGGCGCGGGCCAGGTTCGATTTGGAGGTTCCGACTGAAATATTCAGTTTTTCCGCAATTTCCTCGTGACTGTATCCGTCAATCACATGCAAACAAAACACTATCCGGTAAGCGGTAGATAACCTGTTCACCATTGACATGATTTCTTCGCAGGTTAATTCACCGGTTATGGTTTCATTTACCACCGGCACTTCATGCTCTCCGATAGTATCAACGATCTTAATTTTCAAATCTTTTCGATAGTGATCAAGAGCGGCATTGATCATGATCCGTCCCAGCCAGGTTTTAAAAGGGCGGCCGGTATCATAGGTTTCCATTTTTATAAATACTTTCAAAAAGCCGTCATTCATAATTTCCTTCGCCTCTTCACGCCCGCCCGAATACCTCATGCATATTCCCATAGCATAACCGTAGAACTGTTTATAAAGCAGTTCCTGGCTTCGGCGGTTTCGTTTCAAACAGCCTTGAATCAGTTCGGGCAAACCTGCGGAGTTGTACGCTGACATTTTCAAGCTTTTGATGGATGATACGTAAAGTCAGGAAAAAAGGTTGCGTAGCCTTGCCTGTTTTCTGTCATGACAAAAGACACAGCTATTGCAGATAATATAACAATCTGATAATCAAATAAAATAGTTCATAATATTTGATTATCATCTGTAAGTAGAATAGGTTTGTCAAAAACTTTAAAGTTCAGCATCACTCATTAAAACGATACCACCTGCCATGAATCAGCCCATTACCCACCGGATTGAATCTATTGATTTTGTCCGGGGACTTGTTATGGTCATTATGGCACTGGATCACACCCGTGACCTGTTTCATGTCACTTCGCTGAGTCAGTCGCCTACCGATCTGGCTACCACCACCCCTTTTCTGTTTTTCACCCGATGGATTACGCATTTATGCGCACCCACTTTTGTTTTCTTATCAGGGGTTTCGGCATATCTTTCTTTTCATCAGAAAAACGAAATAAGCAAAAGCCGTACTTTTCTGATCACCAGAGGACTATGGCTTATTTTTCTGGAATTAACACTGATCAATTTCGGAGTCTGGTTTGATGTAAATTTCAGCATTATCATGCTGCAGGTGATTTTTGCTATTGGCTGCGGCTTTATCGTACTTGGTATTTTTCTGCATTTCAGGCCGGCAATACATCTTATGACCGGCTTACTTATTATTTTTCTGCATAATCTTTACCCGTTCGCTCTGCCTGATAACACCCTTGTGCTAAAACAGATGCTGGACCCGCTGTTCAATCCCGGGTTTTATGCTCTCCATGATACCACTAACCTGTTGCTTGCCTATCCGCCGGTTCCATGGACGGGCATTCTACTGACCGGATTTGGTTTAGGTTCTTATCTCCACACATCCATGCAACAACGAAAGAATCTGTTTCTCATCTTGTCAGCAGGGGCTGTTGTTTCTTCTCTCTTATTGCGTTTTCTCAATTATTATGGCGACCCCAATCCCTGGAGCAGCCAGGAAGACCCTGTTTTTACCGTTTTATCATTTTTTAACACAACCAAATACCCTCCGTCCCTCTTATATACTTTACTGATGCTGGGTATCATGTTCTTTTTACTATACCTGGCCGAAGGAAAAGAAACCCGCTTTATCAGACGGATAAAAGTGTATGGAAAAGTCCCATTGTTCTACTACCTCCTTCACTGGTACGTACTGCACACGCTGTTATTTATATTGATTTTTTCAAAAGGCTATTCCTTTGATCAGTTTGTTTTCGGGTTCAGTTTCGGCAGACCTGAGGCTTTTGAAGGTTTTTCACTGGTCGGGGTATATCTGGTATGGATACTTGTGGTCGCTTTGTTTTATCCTTTATGCAAGTGGTACAGCAGGTATAAACAAGAACATAAGGATCTGCAATGGCTTCGTTATCTTTAGGCCTCAATAACTTAAGAAATAATACTGAAGAGTGCTCACATTATATCATTTTCCAATAAATCATAAACCGGATATAAAACAGCATTCACGCTGCATACGATCCGGTTTATGATTGTACAATTTTCAGCCCTGCGCACAGGATACTTTTGCTTCCTGCAATTCGGCTTCAAATATATTTTTCAGATGTTCGCGATAATGCCCCATATCCCGTTCAATATCCGCATTTTTCTCTACATCATGAAAATGGAAACTTTTCAGGGGTTTCATCCCGGTAAAAGCATTCATCCGGTGAAATCCAAATAACGGTCCTTCATCCACACTATGCTGATTGAAAAATTCCCCGGGCAACGTAAAGGCTGCCCGAGGGGCATTCCAGCTGGTGGTGAGCATATAGGTTCGTCCGTGAAGCATCCCGCCGGTTCCGTAATGGATGTCCGGGGTGTTACGTGAGCGGCCGTCACTGTGGTATATACCCTTCTGATGCCCGGCTGTAAAAACTTCGTCAATGTATTTTTTAAACCCGAAAGGCACCTGAAACCACCAAATGGGCGTGTGGTAGATGATTGTATCTGCCCATACAAACTTTTTCACTTCTTCAGCCGGATCATATCCATCAGCAATGGTCGTTAGCTGAACCCGGACATTTCCCTGACTTTCAAAAAAAGAACGGGTTTCTGCGGATACAGTGTTGTTGAATCTTCCTCCCGAATGATTAAAGTTTTGTCCTGCGTTTATAATCAGTATTTTCTTCATGGTTTACCAGTTATTAAATGACAAGACAAAATTACCGGGGAAAGAAGTATTATAAAAATAAGATGATTTATACATTTGTATCATAAAAATAATAATTAACCATGGTCAATCTTGAATGGTACCGCACCTTCAAAGCGATATATCAGAACGGAACACTTACCGGAGCCGCAGAAGCGTTGTTTATTTCGCAACCGGGAGTAAGCCTGCATTTAAGTTCGCTGGAGAGCTATGTGGGTTATAAGCTTTTCGAACGCTCCGGCAGAAAAATGGTTCCTACCGAGCGGGGAAAAATTCTGTATAATGCGATTTATGAAAGCCTGACTACCCTTGAAGAAGCTGAGAAAAGTTTCCGGCGCAGTACTGAAAAGCACACGCCTACCATTAGTATAGGGATGTGTTTTGAAACCTTTCAGATTACACTGGAACAATATATCTCTACCCTTCCATTTAATGTCATTATCCGCTTTGGTGATTACCGGGAAATGCTGGATAATCTGGAGAAAGGCATTCTGGATCTGATCATCACACCACAAAAAGGATTGTCCCATGCAATTGATCATCAGGCATTTTCTTCTGAAACCATCGTGCTGGTTGCCGGAAAAGATCTGGATGATCAGTCATTTCAGGAATGGGTCCGACAGAAAAAATACAGGGAAACGGAACAATGGCTGAAAGCACAAAAATGGTATGGTACTACCGGAGACATGGAGCATCTGTTCCGGTTCTGGCAGCTGAACTTTGGACATACGCCCGATTTCAGGCCGAATTACATAGTACCCAATCTCAATTCAATTGTGCGTTGCCTGAGCAGTGGTGCCGGGTTAGCCGTTATACCGGATTTTCTTTGTGCCGCGGAAATAGAAAACGGATCGGTAAAACTGATCTGGAAAGGGCATACACAACTCAAGAACACGCTTTATTTTGCCAGCAGAAAGAACACCACGTACGCTGAGGAAATCGGATTGATAAAAAGTCTGTTCCGCAAGGTAATGATACAGCAGGAATGATAAGGCCCCGGCTTTAAAAACTAAATATCATAAAAACCTGTCTGTAAATTCAGCCTGTACCCGACCAGGTCCGGTGCTATGATCAGGGATTATTCTGACCGCCGGTCAGGCCATCATCAACAGAACTCACGAAGTTGATCAGGTTGCCTTTGTTGCACTCATATATGAAATCTCTGATACTCTGGCCACTGTATTTTGCAAAATCACCGACGATGGATAAGCCTACCCGGTAATTAGAGAATTTCTGAAGGATTTCTCCTGCTAATCCGTTCTTCAGCAGAAAGAAATCCGGGGTTATGTTTTTCTCGTGTAGAATGATTTTATCAAACCCCTGATAATACAGATTCCCTAACAAATCCAGGCCGTCTTCAGCATTCGCAACGATGACACCAGGGGCAACTACTTCTGCGATTTTTATATTATTCCTTGTATGTGTTATGATTTCCATTGTTAAGCCTGTGCCCGGGTACGGGGTTTGTCCGTTGATTAATAAATGATTTTGTTCCCTTATGATATCTCGCCGGAGTAAGTAAGTACTGAAATACGCCCGGGAAGTCCGTCTCTGCCTATAACCTTATCTATAACATTTCTGTTCCCCCGGCAATGTCATCAAAATCTCTTCATCAGCCCTGTTTCAAATGCAGATTCCCCGGAAATCCTCCCTGTTTCAAAAACAAAAAACCTTTTTCTCCCGTTTTAATAGTCAATGTCTGTTAAATTCGCCAAAAGTTCATACTGATCAATGGAAAAACTGGAAACAAGTATAGAAAACATCATACAGGCCATTTTACAGCGTGTTCCATCCATAATTCTGGGAATGCTAATCCTGATTGTAGGTATTTATTTCATCAGAATTATCCTCAATATTGTCAGGAAACGTTTTGAAAAAAATGAGATCGACCTGTCGTTGCGCGATTTCATTCTCAGTATACTCAAGTTCATACTGTACTCGATGCTCATTCTTTCATGTGCCAGCACAATGGGCATCCAGACGACCTCCTTTCTGGCCGTTTTAAGTGCAGCCAGTCTTGCCGTAGGTTTATCGTTGCAAGGCAGTTTGTCCAATTTTGCGGGGGGTGTGCTTATTCTGCTTTTCAAGCCTTTCCGTACCGGTGACAACATTACCAGTGCTAACGGTGCTTCAGGGACTGTAGAGCGGATTGATATTCTGTATACCATTCTCCGTGCTGGTGACGGTATTACCATATTTTCACCCAATGGCCCGCTGGCCAATTCAATCATTACGAATTATTCCAATATCCAAACCAGGAAAGTTGAATACAAACTTGATATTTCCTCTAAAGCCGACATCAAAAAAGTCAGATCCGTAATTCTCAAAGTTATTAATGAAGATAACCGGGTACTACAGCATCCGGCTCCTCAGGTATTGGTAAACCAGCTAAACGGGAATGCAATTAATCTGCTGGTCAATTTCTGGACACAGAAGAATGATTACGGAGGCGCATTTCACTATAATCAGGAGCAAATCAAAGAAGCACTTGAAAAGAACGAAATTCCTGTTTCTTCCGTTCAGCCCGAAATCCATATTTACAACTCCGACAATACCAGTTCCGGGGAAATGAAATAATCTTGTAATCGCCGGTCAAATATTTTCATTTCATTTAAGTACCTTTAAATAGTATACCACGCACTATCTGAACGGGCGTTCCCTCTCTTATCGCTATTCGTTTCATCTTAAATGGATCAAAATGATATCAGTTATTTTAAGATTTCTGAATTTACTTATAGCGGGATTGGTTACAGGTACCATGTTTGGTATATGGCTGGGTTTTAATCCCACAGGCCTGTCGGCTCCGTCCTACCTTGAACAACAGCAGCAGATGATTACCTCCCTGAACGTTGTTATGCCTGTGCTGGGATTGTCTACCATTTTACTCTCCACCCTCACCGCTTTTCTGCAGCGACGGAATAAAGTTACGTTTTATACGCTGCTCACCGCAGCAGTGTTACTCATGGTCAGCGGGATCATCACCCGCTGGGGAAACCAACCCATCAACAGTATGGTAATGACATGGACTACCGGTGAGATGCCAGATAACTGGCCCGCTTTACGGGACAAATGGTGGATGTTGCATCTTATCCGCACGGGAGCGGCATTTCTGGCATTCTGTCTTATTATTTCCTCCAACCTCCCCGTACTAATCAGACACAAGCCTTACCGCTTATAGCGTGTTTCTTTTAAACAATTCCCTGTCTTTAAAGTTTATTAGTTGATACGCAACAGATACGAACATATCACTATCTATATCTGAAGCCAACATTTAAACTGAAAATACAGCATGAACAAGTCAAAATTTGTTTTTGGGGGAGCCTTAATCGCAGCAGCAGCTTACATTGTTTTGGATTCATGTAAAACCATTCCGGCAAAAGCTGTAGCCGTAAAACCATTTGACAAGGAAAAGTACCTTGGCAAGTGGTTCGAAATAGCCCGTATTGATTTCCGGTTTGAAAAAAATCTAAGCAATACCACTGCAGAATATTCACTCAATGACGACGGTACAATCAGAGTAGTCAACCGTGGACTGAATACCAAAACCGGCAAGACGGTGGAGTCGGTAGGTAGAGCCCGGTTTGTCGGTGATCCGGAAGAAGCAAAGCTGAAAGTATCCTTTTTCGGGCCGTTTTACGCTGGTTACAACGTTATAGCCATAGATGAGAATTATAATAACGCATTGGTCTGCGGAAAAAACGCCGGTTATCTCTGGATTCTCTCCCGGAAAAAAACCATCTCTGAACGCGTCAAAAATAATTTTCTGAAAATAGCAGAAACAATGGGTTTCGATACATCCCGACTGTTGTGGGTGGATCATGACTGAGTATTTCCGGGCAATCTTAACTTTAGCATTGCCCGGAACTCATTTATCTTCAGCATGTCATCTCCCGGATGACAAGATCTGCTTCGGATCATCAGAACATTTTCTGGCCAGAGAACTCCATAGCCTCCCCTTTACCAAATCCATAGCTTATACCCAAGGTGATAAATCTGCCCATGCGACTATGCTGGTAAAGATAGAATTCAGGCTGGGTAATGGTTGTTTCCCAGAACCTTGATGCGAACACATCCCGGACGCTGAGGTTAACGATCGTTTTCCCTTTAAAGATTTTCTTTCTGAGGCCAAGATCAGCAAAAGCGTTTTCACTCACCCGGCCTTGTAAAGTCTTGTACCCGGACCGGTAATGCCCTACCAGCTCCAGGTCAAAACCTGCCGGAAGTTTGAATTTAGAAGTAACCCTTGAGGTCATCTGGTCTGCACTGAAGTTGAAAACCGTATTTTCGAACACACCGTTTCTGATGAAATAATTGTAGTTAACATCAGCACTCACAGAAACCCAGACAGCCGGGGAATATTTGGCGTTAAACTCTAAGCCTGTAGTCCGTCTTGTGCCAATATTAGCAGGTTTTGAGGTACTGATATTGTTTTCCACCGTCGAGACTTCTTCAATGGCATCAGATGTGAACCGGTGATAAGTTCCCAGATTGAGGGACAATGCCTGGAAATTGTAAATCCCGGTAATCTCATACGAATCTGTAAATTCAGGCTTCAGGTAAGGGTTACCTGTCTGAATGCGGTAATTATTCTGAATATTGGAAAACGGGTTAAGCTCCCACAGCCCCGGCCGGTAAATCCTTCTTGAATAACCTGCCTGAAAAGAGAACCGGTCTGTAAGCTTATACGAAGTATGGGCACTTGGAAAAAGATTCAGGTATTTCTGTTGATTCCTTTCATTCGTATTTTCCAGCAATGTATTGAGGTTGGTATTTTCAACTCTCAAACCCACCTTTACCCCCAGCTTATTTCCTTCATAGGCACCGGAAGCATACGCCGCCAGGACATCCTGATCCATTGAAAAAATATTGGTAAGATCCGGATCTGTCTGCCAGGAAGAATTGACCAGATTGCTTATCGCGTAGTCACTTGAAATATCCTTGATCAGGTATTGCCCGCCGGCTTCCACCGACCATACATCATTAAAAGGTTTCGTATAATCTGCTTTGAAAATATACTCAGCCTCTTTGAAATCCGTCCGGGTTTTCTGGTCAGAAAACCCGGTGTCGCCTTCAAGAAGATGATGGCTGAAATCCGAACTCTGATCTTTGCCAAAGAAATTCCCCTGCGAAGACATCAGCAGTTTATGGTCTTTATGATCTTCAAAATTTTTCTGGTATTGCAGCTCATACTGCCATTTAGGGTTATTAGCCCGGGTAGCTTCATGCCTTCTCCAGCGCGATTGCGTAACTTCTCCCTTCATGGAAGTAAAGTCCGTATCAGAATATTCGGTTTCCTTTTCATATCCGTAATGGCCCGACACCGAAAGAATATTATTCTTATTGATATGATAATCCATACCCAGAATAAGGTTATAAAAAGTTTCGTTTTTTTTGCTGTTCCCACTGCTGCTGATCGTCGAGGCACTGTCCTGATTGACCGTGCGGTATTTTTCAGGAAAAGTACGGTGCCCCACCCCAAGCTGACTGAAAAGATTAAACTTTTGTGTACGTCTGTTCAGGCTGAAACCAAGGCTATGGTTATTGGGAGTTCCGGTATTGACCGTTACAGCTCCGTTCACACCGTCCTTGTTTTCTTTTTTCAGGACGATGTTGATAATACCGGCACTACCTTCAGCGTCATATTTTGCGGAAGGGTTCGTAATAACCTCAATTTTTTCAATCATCTCCGCTGTAATGGAACCCAGGGCATTTCCCTGCTCAGTGGCCAATACAGAGGGTTTTCCGTTAATGAGAATCCTGACACCCTGGCTACCACGCAGACTGATCTGTCCTTCGATATTCACAGTAACAGAAGGCACATTATTCAAAACTTCCAGCGCACTTGCACCGGAACTGCTGAGATCCTGACCGACATTGAATACACGTTTGTCCAGATGGAATTCCGTTTGAGAGCGCTGCCCCACTACCGTCACTTCACCCAATACCTGACTATCCTGAACAAGGAGAATTTCGCTCAGATCAGCCCGTCCGTTAAGGATTTTAAAATCTGATATCTGCTTCGTAACAAAGCCTATAAAACTGATTTCTATAAAAACTTCTTCACTGGGTGAAGCCAGTTCAAAACTGCCGTCTTCCAGGGCAGACGTTCCTGTAATCAACGTACTGTCGGCCCGGTTTTTGACAATAATGGTTGCATACTCAACCGGCACCCGCTTGCTGTTTTCCAGAACTTTTCCGGTAAACGTGACAGATGCCGTCTGTGCTGACACAAATTGCCCGACACCTAACAAGCCGGCAATAAGAAATATACTGAGTTTCAGATTTTTCATTTTATTAATTTGCATTGTCCTTTAATTAATCAGCCCTTCACCAGGGACTGACAGGGTAACTTAATCTGCAACCTCTCCGGTTTTGGACCGGGGTTACGGTTGGGGTTTATCTTTTAATTTATACACTGACTACCGACCGAAAAGAGCAAGTACAAACCATCGTTCATCTACTGTAAAAATTCCCGGATTCAGCTCTATGGTAAGTAGTATAAAGGATAAAAATCTCCGGTATTAACAGCACTATGGCCAGCAAAAGCATAGTTGGGTTATCTGTTCTATTTATCCGGATATTACCGGCTTGAGTTCAGGGTGACTTACAGGTTCATTCCTTTTGATCCGGTAAGCGGCGAACAATGTACTGACCGACAGAAAAATCCACAGGAAGTCGACTATGAAAATCTCGGTCTGACGAAGTGAAAAGGTATGCCAGAACCAGTTACCCGAATAAAACCCATTGACCATCGGTACAAACAATCCCAGGATACCCCCCGAAAGCAAGGTATATTTATTGGTAAAATAGTTGTTTTTCTTCAGGAAGAAGAACACTGATACTATCAGCCACAGCCCAAAAAACACAGCACTGAGAATGGCTTCACGATCGGCATTCCATTGTTCCGGAAGCAGCTTTGAAACGATAAATCCGAACGCCGTAACCGGATAGATAGAAAGACAAACAGCCAGATAAATAAACCCGACCCGCTCGTTATAACGCTTTTTCTTCAGAGGAATACTCTTTTTATCCCGTGCAGTAAGCCAGATCAGGACTCCTGACATAATCACAAAACAGGTAATAATCGCCAGAAGGAAATAAATAAACCTGAAGAAAAGATCACCGGTTTTACCGAGCATATCATCAAATTCGGCAAAGTGAAGCATATAGGCATACTTGCTTACGCCGTCAGCATAATCACCATGAAAAGGATTGTTTTCTTTCACCACATTACCGGTAGGTGTATGATAAATGATTGTTCCCAACCCCCAGAAACCATCTTTGATATTCACTCTCCCGTCGATCTGAAGATGCATGTTATCATTGGCGTAATTATTGATATAAACATAGGTGGGTTCATAATCTGACCATTTTTCTCTGGTTTCGGAAATGAAAGGATTAATAGCCGTGACTTCACTACTCCCTTCTCCGCCGGGGAAAGCCGGCCACAACGAAAAATCTGCGGCATAGCCTTTCGGATCATTATCATAAAGCAGCATGGTGGGTTTATAGGCCAGTATGCCCAGGCAGAAATAGGCCCCGCTTACCGCATAGAGAAACTGATAAGGCAAGCCGATTATTCCAAGTGCAGTATGTGAATCTGTCCAGAGGGTTTTCAGCTTTGCCCAGGGTCTGAACACAAAAAAATTGGAAATGATTTTATCCCAGTGAACCAGTACTCCCGTTACGATAGCGAATAGGAAAAACAGTGAAATGGCTCCCGCCAGATAATAACCGAATTCTCCGAGTTGATGAAAGTAATGAAGCTCTACAAGAAAAGTCCCAAAGCTGAACTTATCCTCGTGAGAGTCAATTTTATCAGACAAGGCACTATAGTGAAGATGAGCTGCCTTTTTGTTTTTATCTGTGGTAAGTGTATCCTGAGACGCTCCCATATAAACGGAAACCTCACCTACCGAGCCTGTCGGCATAAATGAGATACTTCTTCCGGGCAGATAATACCCCTCATCACTGAGCTTTTGAATGACCCCGTCATAATCCATAGAAGACATGGTGGGTTGCCTTCCCTCATAAACCGGGAGGGCCTGCTCGACTTTCCCAGACTCTTCCCACACCTCAATCTCATGCTCAAAGAGAGCAAACGCACCCGCAAAAAATATAATATAAAGCCCTACACAAATGACGATCCCACTCACCGTATGAAGGTCAAAGAAAACGTTGTAATTTCTTTTATTCATAATGGTTTTATACAATTGGATGATAAAGTTTTCCGAAATATATTCCTGCACTCAGCAGTACTATCAATACGAGGTATAACCCCAGGCATTTCCAGCCGTTTTTAAAAAGAAACGGAATGAGCATCAGCCCTGTCCAAAGGATAAACAAGCCGTACTTAAGCGTCGCCAGTACGGGACGGTGATCGGGCAGCCACAGAGCCAGTAAAACAAAAAAAGCCAGAGAGATACCATATCCTCCGGGAATAGCAGCCGTTATTTTTGCTGCTCTCTGCCATTTACTTGAGGTCAGATATTTAGGATTTGCAGGCATAGATGTTTCCGGTTTACATTTTTTTTCTGGTTGTGAATACAGGCAGCAGAATGATGGCAAGGCTTGCAACCGTCATCAGCAACAGCCCCCCGAAGAAGACAGTGGAGCCGTAACCAAAGTACGGGACCATGAGGCCTATCGTAAAAAGAAGGACCACATACCCTGTTATTCTGAAAACCTTCGGGTTTGACCTGACGAAGTGCATCCAATTACCTGATGGCAGCACCACTCTTTCAGACGAGCAGTATACCAGATAAAAACCAAGGGAGAATAAAAGAGTGAACAATAACAGCATAGCATCAGAAAAAGGTGTTGCTCATCAGCCGACAAGCAACACCGTACGTAATTATTTAAGTTTTTCGAGACGTAAAACGTAGTCAACACCACCTGTGAACTCAGCTCCTTTGGTAAGCGCATCTGTTGCCGGATCATAGATCCAGATATAGTCTCTGTCTGTAGAATTCACCGCAATATAAGCTTTACCGTCTTCTACAATCACCGCCTGTACCATACGCTCGCCTGTGTCAGCCGGAAGATTGAGTTTCTTAATGAGGCTTCCTGTATGCACATCAATGACGTAAAAATTGTGCTCCGCGTCAATAGACGTTCCTTCTACAACGGCTCTGACAATTGCTTTTCCGTCTCCGATATACCACATTGCCGCTCCCTGCCCTCTGGAAGCTACAGATGAAAAATCAAAGAAATAGGTATCATCAATCTCAGTCGAGCCTTTTTTGATACGGTATACCGAAGAAGGTGAATTGAAATCGTAGTTAAAAGCCGGGTGAGTGATAAAGTAAATATCACCGTTTTCATCCTGGAAGGAGGTCGGGGCATATACCGTAGGACCGGCAATCTCTTTCAGCTTATCATTTTCAAGCACTTTATCCACTTTCCTGGTGGCATAATCAAAAACAGCTACGTACGATTTGCCATGTACCGGCATATCAGGGTAATTATCCCAGCTACCGCCAAACGAATAGTTCAGGAAAATCTTCCCCTCTCTGTATTCTGCAAAGCCTACGCTATACCGTACAAAACCGGCGGGCAGTGCCGTTACGTCCAGTACTCCTGAGGCCTCAATGCTCAGGTTTTCTGTTTTGACCACGGCATAACGTACTTCATCCTGGTCGCCATTGGTACCGAATACGGCAAGGGTATTATCGTCAATCCAGAGATAAGAGGACCAGTTCACTTCCGTAAAAGGAATTTTTTTATCAGCAACCAATGCCCCGTTCTGTACATGGTATTTTCCAAGCTGACCGGAACCGAAATTGGCATGATAGTAAAATCCGTTTTTCTGAATCACGTCCTGTGCATACAGTTCGGCGGTCATATCAGCACCATTGTCTTTCAGGCTGATAACTCCTTCTGATAGTGAATTAAACGGAGCAATATAATAAGCGGTGTTGGGCCATGCGCCAATCATCATCATCGCTGAATACTTTGCTGTAGTTTCTTCAGGATCGGTTCCGGGATCAACGTCATTATTATCACAGCTTACAAACAGTGTCATCAGTAAGACGGCAATAAACCATGGTGATCTTTTGAATGTCAGTTTTTTCATTTTAATGAATAGTTATTAAATAATGGGATCTGTTAATTATAAAAACCTGTTAGTGAATAAAATAGCGTAGTTTCACCGTAAAGGATCTTCCGGGTTTCTGTAGTTTGAAGTTATCGAAGGCCAGCTCATTGGTGAAATTCCTGCACTCCAGGGAGCAGTTATACCGGCCATTCAGAAATGAATAAGCTACACTGGCGTTATGGACAAATTGTGTGGGGATGGTGGCCTTGCCACGTTTGTCGCCATAGGCTTCCCAGGTCAGATAAAACCAGTGAACATACTGGCTGTTATAATTAAACTGCAGACGGTCCCCGTCCGACCAAACGTTGTTTTTACCAATCCCCAGATCTGCATTCCCGAAGAACCAGGGCCTGTTCGGGATTTTGTTCTTATAAGTGGCTTCGGGTATGGTGGACCCTTCCCTTGAATATTTGGTCATGTTAATGGCATTCTGATAAGTGGCATTTACAGTGACGCTCAGCAGCTCATCAAATGTATACCGCATTTCGGCCTCCCCGCCTTTGATCACCACACTCGACTTGTTTTCATACTGCATGGCATTGTTCCGCTCGTACGGAACCGCATAGATAAAGTCCCTGGCATCTCTGTAAAATGCGCCTGCTTCAATGAAAAAATGGTGCCGCCCCATATCAAATCCCTGAAAAATCCCGGCATTAAAGTTGTCGCCGTTTTCGGGTTTTAGTACCGGGTTCCCGATAATCGTCAGACCATCCCCGAACATTTCTTCAACCTCCTGCAAGCGATAAGCTTTCTCATACGAGAACTTGATCCCCGTGGCACGGAACAGTTTCAGACGCCCGGTGACCCCATAACCGTAATTATAGAAAACCGTATCCTGGTCTACGTAATCATACTCAATATTACTCCACTGATTTTGTTTCAGATGTACCTGGTATATCTTACCGAATACCTGCGTCAGCAGACGGTCTTTAAAGAAATTGCCCTGATAAGCAACACCCAGGATTCCCTTTCCCAGGTTTCCGGGCGCATAATCCTTATCCTGTATCAGTTCATTGTATGAGTTATTCTCAACATGATCATAAGAATAGTTCATATTGAATGAATGATGGCTATTGATGTCATAGCTGAGGTTGGCCCTGAGAAACTTCTTGGGCCGGATCAAATGGCTGATTGCTTTTGAGCCACCCATTTCAGCTGAACTCCTTTTAATGCGTGTGCCATCCCATCCGTATTGATACATGGAAGTATCGGCCGTAATCATGTAATCCCTGGAAACAGAGGCGAAAACATTCAGATTCAGGCCGTTTACAAAAAGCGAATCCTTTCTGTAGCTGGCAAAAGTACTGTAACTGTTACTATTGCGGTGCACATCACCATATACAATATGCTGCCTGAAACCGGTCTGAATGTCCTGATCGGTATGCGAATAGGAGCCTCCCACAAAAAACGCGTCTGTCCATTTTTTGTTCAGTACTCCGGCTTCCAGCTTACCCATAACCGACATATAATCATCATGAAAACGTCGGAAATTTTTAGGTACATACTCATATTCCTCTTCGTCCCAAACCTCTACATCCCGCATAATGTAGTTGTTATCCGAATAGTTATAAAAACCATTTGCCCTGACAACAATTCCGCTTTGTCCGGGAATCGTATACTGGCCGGTTATAGCTGCACGGTGGGAATTAAACGAACCGATACTGTAGCTGGCGTCCAGGTAATTTCTTACCCGCTGATTCGTGACAATGTTTACTGCTCCGCCCATGGCATCTGCACCCAGGCTTACGGGTACCACCCCTTTGTACACTTCTACCCGTTCGGCGAGGTTAACAGGTATGTTATTAAGGCTCATCGAGTTCCCGAAAATATCCATCGGCACCCCGTCAATAAAATACCGGATCTGCTTTCCAGAAAGTCCGTTGATCGAAAATTCAAAATTGGAACCCATACCTCCGGTTTCCCTGACCTTAACACCCGACGTACGGGCAAGTACCTGATTAAGGTCAGAACCCAGGTTCTGAAAATCCTTCAGATCAAGCGCATTTACACTGAAGCCTGACGTTTTAAGCTTCTGTACTTCAGCCTTCTGCCGGTCGCCCTTCACCAGTACTTCCCGCAGGTCCTGAGCATTATCGTTCAGTGTAAAATTAAACGTGAGCGTTCTGGCACCATTGACCTCTATACGTGATTTCGTTTCTTCATAACCCACACTGCTGATGACCATTTCATAACTGCCCTGAGGAACATTCTCAATCACATACATTCCGTCAGCATTGGAAGTCCCGGTAAGATTCCGTTTAATATCCAGAATCACGTTGGCAAAAGCCACCGGTGAACCCGCTTTGTCCGTCACCTTCCCTTCAATTCTAAATTTAGAGGCATTTTGAGCCTGAATACCTGACCCGGCAAACCAGATACACAGAAACAGGAGTAGAAAGAATTTGATTTTCATTTAGATTCGTAAAATTTTACTATTTTTTTCACCTTAAGTCCGATGTATACTTTTTCAGTAGTTCTCTGCTTACAACCCAGATCCCGATGAGTCAGAACACTACAGCAAAAGTATAGTAGCATAACCGGCGGGTACCCGAAGGTCCCGGATCAAAAAAATTCATTTTTTTATATTTTTATCTTAAGGTTTTCTGTGAACAGAATACTGAGGTATACATTACGTAAACCGCCACTTTAAGATTATCGAACCAGCACCTTTATGAAGTCGGTGATGGAAGTACTTCGGGAGGGTTTTATTGAATT
>JBEBXQ010000077.1:0-24057 GCA_040391535.1 Telluribacter sp.
ACTAAAAAAGGCGATAGTTATGTCGCGTTTGCCTTGGAATAAAAGATTAAAACAGTTTATAAATCCGGATCATCAGCTGGTCATTACTGATGATCCGGATCAGGATTTATTTGCTTACAGTACCAACCGGCCTCCGGTTATTTCCGGGCTTGTTCTGTAAGTCATCTCCGAGATCTTCTCTGGCGGCTGCGGCTATTTTTTCCAGCTCAGCTACTATTTCAGGGTTCTGTTCCAGGACATTATAACGCTCACCGGGGTCACGGCCCAGGTTATATAATGCTTTCGGATACAGAAAGTTCTCAGGCGCCGGGCCGGGCTGACCGTTTACACCCGGTAAAGAACCTTCATAGGTGCGTCCGGGATGTTCAAAAACGAGCTTCCAGTCATGTTTTCTGACCGCTTCCAGATTGTTTTTTCTATAGTAGTAGAGGAATTCCTCTCGCGGTGTCTTCGTGTCGTCACCTTTCAGTAAATCGACAAATTCAATACCATCTATTTTTTCCTTAGGCAGACGGGCACCGGTAAGTTTTGATAAAGTGGGTAAAATATCCAGTGTTGAAAGCAGCTTATTGGTCACTCTCCCCGCCGGAATTACTCCCGGCCAGCGCATAATGGCAGCTACCCTTTGTCCACCTTCAAAGGAAGTACCTTTTCCTTCCCTGAAACCTCCTGAAGACCCCGCATGATCACCATAATTAAGCCACGGGCCGTTATCGCTGGTAAAAATCACAATAGTATTGTCGTCAATGCCCTGCGTTTTTAATTCCTTGAGAATTTCTCCGACAGACCAGTCAAGCTCCATTAAAACATCTCCGAAAACTCCTTTTTCACTTTTTCCTCTGAAACGGGGAGAAGCAGAAAGCGGCACGTGCGGCATAGGGTGCGGCACATACAGAAAAAAAGGGTTTTTACTGTTTTTCTTAATAAAGGAAACCGCATGGGCTGTAATGGTTGGGGTTAGTTCACTGGCATCTTCCAGATCCTTGATCGCCTTACCCTGCTTATTGCCGTCAATCCAATGTAAGGGAGGATATTTTGCCCTTTCCTGCCAGGGGTGTAACGGCCACATATCGTGCGAATAGGGAATTCCATAGAATTCATCAAATCCCTGCTGAAGAGGTAAAAACTCAGGCCGGCTTCCCAAATGCCATTTCCCGAAAATACCGGTTGCATAGCCCTGCTCCTTCAGTAATTCGGCAATGGTTTCTTCATTGGGATGAAGCCCGTTAAGCGACTCCGGCCCCAGTGCACCCGATAAACCGACCCTGTTGGGATAGCAACCTGTAAGCAAAGCTGCACGTGATGCGCTGCATACAGCCTGTGCTGCCATGAAGTTAGTGAGACGTGTACCTTCCGCGGCCATCTGATCCAGATTCGGTGTTTTGTAGCCCAGTGCACCGGTTACTGATAAATCACCATAACCCAGATCGTCAATAAAAAACAGGACGACATTGGGTTTTTTGTCCGCCTTGGGTGTATCTGCTTTGGTCTGAGCAAACGGAAAAACAGCCAGACTACAGGCTATTAAGCATTTCAGTGTTTTCAATACTTGCATATTACCAACCAGGGTTTTGTGTTAATGATGGGTTTAAATCTCTTTCTTTTTGAGGAATCGGCCAAAGATAATGCCGGTTTTTATTGAATTGTTTATTTGCCGCAACCTGCACAGTTACCAACTGTCCGTTGTCATTGGTATAGGTAATGCCTTGTATAATACCCGGCATTACATCTTCTGCAATTTCCCAGCGCCGTATATCAAAAAGTCTGTGCCCTTCAAATGCCAGTTCAACGGTTCTCTCGTTGCGGACAACTGCTCTGAGTTCGGCCTGAGTGCCTGTGGAAACCGATGGCTGGGATACATCATTCCGGCTGTTCCGGACCAGATTAATGGCCTGCAGCACACTGTTATCAATCTGATTTAACTCAATTCTGGCCTCGGCATAAGTAAGCAGGATTTCGGCATATCTCAACAGAATAATATTGATTCCTGAATTACCCGGGTTAGCAAAATCGTCGGTATTGATATATTTTTTTATGTTAAATCCGGTTGTCGAGGCAATATACGTATTCCCGATGGCGTCGGGTGTTCCGCTGGTGGGCTGCGGCTGAAACGTTATACCACTCGGAAGAATATCTCCTTCCAGAAAGACAGAATACCGGAGCCGGGCATCACGATCCTGATAAGGTTGCGCGGGATTATATCCGCTGCCCGGATCGGTAATGCTTTTCCCCTGCAAAGTTTCATACAGATCTACAAGTGCTTTCGTAGGGACATAAGTGCTTCCTCCGTTTTTCTGACTGTAAGGTGCCAGTGTCTGGAATACGCTGTTTGAGTAGGTGTCTTTAATGAATTGTTTGTCAAGCAGGACTTCCCGGTTGTTTTCGGCAGCGTAAGTAAATAATTTTTCGTAGGATTCATACAAGCCATAAGTGCCCGATTGAATGACCTTTTGAGCAGCTTCTGCTGACTTCTGATAACGTCCTGCATATAGGGTAGCTCTGGCCAGTAAACCCCAGGCAGCCCCTTTGGTGATCCTGCCTTTATCGGTCTGTCCATAAGTTGCCGGCAGCAGATCGGCCGCTTCCGACAGATCTTTTTCAATAAAGTCCCATATTTGCCCAACAGGGGTTCGGGTAAGTTGCTGTGCTTCTGCAATGGTAATGGGTGTGGTAATTAAAGGTACTTCGCCATATAATCCTGCCAGTTTGATGTACTGATAAGCCCGTAATACTTTTGCTTCTCCCTTGAACCGGTTGATGAGGTCCGCATTTGAAGTAGCTACCTTATCCACATTTTCAAGGAAGTAATTCGTGGCTCTGATACCGGTATAAGCATTTTTCCACTCATTATAGATCTTTGAATTGGTAGCATCATGGGTACCCAGTTCAATATAGGCCTGTACATTAAAGCTTTGGTTGGTGTGGGCTATATCAGTCAGCGCATCCCAACTGATGATGTTCAGATCATCCAGATTATTGTAAAGGGAATTAACCGCCAGATTGGCGTCGGCCTCTGTTTTCCAGAAAACGCCTTCAGATAAGCGGTCATTCGGAATCGTTTCCAGTAAATCCTGGTCGCATGATGTTAACAGGCTTAAGCCGGAAATAAGGAAAAGACTCAGATTATTGATTATATGATTTCTCATGAGATTATTTCATTTAAAATTGCAATCAGAACTGCAGATTAAGGCCAATGGTATACAGGGCGGTTTGTGGAAAATAAACGGCACGCCCGGATGGTACTTCAGGATCAAGATTCCATTCGTTTAATTTGGAAACCGTAAACAGGTTGGTTGCTGAAAAATATACCCTTACTTTATTCAGGTTGATTTTTTCTGTCAGGACAGTCGGTAAGCTGTAAGCCAGCTGAATATTCTTAAGCCGGAAATAGGAGCCATCAATGACCATTCTGTCGGAGGAAGTGACATTCCGGAGATCAAATTTGACCGGTCTTGGAAAGCGCGCCTGTGTATTTTCCGGTGTCCAGTAGTTATTGGTGAATACCTCGTGGGTAAATCCTTCCTGATTACCCATTTCAGCCAGTGCACCTGCCAGACGTGCATCCACTTTAGCGGCGCCCTGCAAGAGAATGCTCAGTTCGAAACCCTTGTAGGAGAAGTCAGAGTTAATACCAAAGGTATACTTTGGAAAAGAGTTGCCGATATTCGTCATGTCATTGGCATCAATTTTTCCGTCACCGTTAAGGTCAATGTGTTTTACGTCACCGGGTTGAGTGTTAGCGGCATAGGTAGCTCCGTAGGCGATGATCTCTTCTTCGGTCTGAAATAATCCGTCCGTTTTGTATCCCCACAAAGTATTGATCGGAAGTCCTTTCTTGATAATATACCGGGGATCAATATCGGAACCGGCAATGTAGGGACCGGTGTCTTTCAGGTCAATCACCTCGTTATGGTTAATGCTGAAGTTTCCGCCAATAGTATAACGGAAGTCAGAAGTACCTGACCTGCCTCGGTAGTTCAGACTGAATTCCCATCCCTTGTTTTCTACCGATCCGGCATTCTGGGGAGAAGCGACCAGACCGACAGTGGCTGGAATATCCAGATTAAGCAGGATGTCGTTGGTTGTTTTTTTGTAATAATCAACTGTCAGGTTCAGTTTGCGGTTCAGGAAAACAGCATCCAGCCCGAAATCCAGCTGAGTGGTTGATTCCCAACCCAGCGTGGTATTGGCCAAGGTACTCTGACGATACCCCTGGACGGCCGCTCCGCCAAAATTATATCCACTGGCAGTGAGTGCTGAATAATAACTGTATAGGTCCACAGACTGATTGCCGGTAATTCCCCATGATCCTCTGATTTTAAGGTCGTTGATCGTGTTTTCGATGCTGTTCCAGAAAGCTTCTCTGGAAAGACGCCAGCCGGCAGAGAAAGAAGGGAATACACTATATTGTTTCGAGCCGGTAAATTTGGAAGAACCGTCATACCGCGCATTGGCTTCGAACAGATATTTACCATCGTAATCATAGTTGATACGTCCGAAAAACGAACGTAAACCATAGACAGCGTCATTACCAGAGTTACTTTTTGTCCCATCATTGGCACCCTGGCCAATTGAGGAGATTTCATTATTGTAAAACCTTTCTCTGTAAGCCTGTAAAAAGGTTTGGGTATTTCCTATCTGCGAATATCCTACCAGAGCTTTCAGGTTATGTATGCCAAAGTTGTTTTCATAGGTAAGGAGGTTATTCAGGGTGTATTCCCGGAGATTATTCCTTACTTCGGTGAGACTGTTGTTCGCTATGGTTTTGGTGATGTTGGTATTCTTATCCCAGTTGGTATAAGAATTGGTGTAATTCTTCTGTTGTGTAAACAAAGCCCGTCCTGCAATCTGGGTAGAAAATGTCAACCCGTCAATAATTTCCAGGTCTGCCTTTACATATCCTGAAAGATAATCGGTTTTTTGTCTGGATTGTCCGCCAATTTCAATAAACATGAGTGGATTATTTCCCTGTGTACTTAAACCGTAAGTGCCGTCGTCGTATTTGGGGACAGCCCAGAGAGTACCATGGAAGAAGTTATTTAACGGTGCGTTAGCATTGGTTGTGGGGCTTTCGGTGTCGTTGTACCGGTAGTTAACATCGGCACTTATTTTGATTTTCTTGGAAGCCTGATAATCGGAATTTAATCTGATTTCACCGATTTTATTGCTGAAGTTTTTGATTACCCCCTCCTGATCCTGGTAGCGTACGCTCAGCCTGGTTCTCAGTACGTCGTTGCCACCTGCAACCGATAAGCTGTGATTTTGCTGGGGTGCCGCTCTCAGCAGGACATCAAACCAGGTATTGGGCAACGGGTATTTTTCCCGGTCCGTTGTTGTAAGATAAGTCTGGATGGATTCTTCTGTGAACCGGGCAGGGACAGCCAGCCCGGCATTGCTATACGCAGCTATCTGATGCCTCATATAGGCTTCCAGTCCCATCATTTTCGGGACATTATTTGATTTCTGTATGGCGTAGTAGCCGTGATAGTCAACCTGTATCTTACTGCTTTTGGCGCGTTTGGTGGTAATGAGTACAACCCCGTTGGTTGCTCTTGAGCCATAAATGGCTGTAGAGGCGGCATCTTTAAGAATGGAAACACTTTCGATGTCATCCGGATTAATGTCACTCAGCTGTTGCTCAATACCGTCTACAATAACCAAAGCATCGTTTTTGCTTAAATCATATCCGCTGGTACTGCTGCTGTTAATATTGAATGTTGTAATTCCCCGCACTCTGATAGAGGCATTGGATTTACCGGGAGAGCCACCCAGATCTGTTACCGTTACACCGGGCATTAATCCCTGAAAGGATTGCTGTATGTTGGAAACGGGTCGTTTTGTAATGTCTTCACCTGAAATCTGAGAAACGGAATTGGTCAGACTGTTCCTTTTTTGAGTACCGTAGCCAACGACGACGACCTCATCCAGCGCTTTGGTATCAGGACTCAGTGCAATAGTTAATAATGATTTACCATCCACAGGTATTTCACTGGTAATATACCCGATCGCTGATATAGTAAGGGTTGCATGGGATGGTGCGGAGATTTCAAACTGCCCGTTCACATCCGTGGTAGTGCCTTGCTGGGTACCTTTGACGAGTATACTTACACCCGGTATAATCGTTTGGTCAGAAGCATCGGTAATTATTCCTTTAATTATAATGCTTTGTGCATTACTACCCATACTGAGTAATAGCAGATAGATCAGGAAAAAACCAATGTAATGTGATTTTACATTGTACGGTATCTGTTTCTTCATATTTGTTTGTTTTAAATCATTTAAGACTTTGGACTTTTATGATCTGTAAATAATAGTATCTTAATCTATATTTAAAATAGACTAAAATGATTGATTTTGTAGATTGTCAGCAGCAAAAAATCATATGCGTAAGTCAGAGGTGATAATTGGACTTTTGGTAAGTGAATTTACTTGTATAATAAATATATAATCTATGGTATTTATAGACAAAAGTAAACAGACATATTTATTTTCCAATGCAGCAAAAGTGAATTTCTTTCAGGAAGCTTATTTTCTTTAATTTTTAAAGATTAATATCGGGATAATGTAATAAATGAAATGGTTTTATACGTCAGGTTTATGCTTGTAGCCGGAAAATGATCAAAATATAAAACCTGCCGGAGGTGATGATCTGTTCCCTTGAGTGGAATTCAAAACGGCCGGAATATTCAGATAACTCTGCCCGTGCGGTACTTGTGGCAGGTATAAGGGTAAACGCCGCTTCCGGATGAAGCCTCTCATGTGAGAACATCATCCGGGTAAGAATTGTCGCTGCGCTAACTCAGGCCTGGCGTTGGTCAGAGTGTATCTTCCTGTTTGTCATACCAAAGCTGCACAAGTCCGGTCGGAAACGTAATGCTTTTTTTGAACTTTAATTTTTCTTCAGGTCGTCCGTCTTTGAAAAGCCTTTTACCATCGCCCAGTAAATGAGGAATTACTGAAATGATAATCCTGTCGATCAGCGATTCTTCCAAAAGGCTTGTCACAATTTCAGCTCCGCCATCACAGTAAATATCCTTGCCCGGCTCTCTCTTCAGGCGCAGTACCAGGTCAGTCAGATTATGGGAATAGGTTACATTGGCATCATTCCCCATTCTGGTATGCGACAGGACATACACCTCTTTGTCTTTGTGTGGAAAAGGGATACCAAAAGAGAGAATTTTATCATAGGTTTTTCTTCCCCAGATAATTGTATCCACATTGCGGATAAAATCCAGATACCCGAAATCTTCATCGGGACTATCCACAATATTCAGAAAATCAAGATTGTCGTCATGGGAGGCGATGTACCCATCCAGACTCATGGCGATATAGAGTATAACTTTACGGCTCATGTTTAACGGTTAATTCTGCTTGGAGGTTGTTTCAGTACATAAAAGCTTGTACCGGAAATTATAATTTGTAAACAACAAATATGCTAATATTTTACGGCATAATCTTTAACGAGAGGGAGGGGAGGCTGCATATTCATGATTATATTGGTAATTTGGTCAAAATTTTATCCTGAAATGACAGATTTTAAACCTCTGCAGGCATCAGAAACCGGATTAATCGTAGATATGATGCAGGCATTTTATGCGATCGACAATTACACCATCAGCCCGGAAATAAGCAGGCGTAATTTTGACCTGTTTATCCGTGACCCTGATTTAGGGCAGGCGTTTCTTATTAAGCAGGGAGAAGAAGTACTCGGCTATATGATTATCGTGTATTTCTTCAGTTTTGAGTTTCAGGGGAGAGTGGCTTTACTCGATGAACTTTACCTTAACAGCCATGCCCGTGGAAAAGGGTTGGGTAAAAAGGCGGTCCGTTTTGCGGAGCGCTTTGCACTTTCACACGATTGCAAACTGATGCTTCTTGAAGTAGAGCCGCATAATGAAAGAGCCATTAAACTCTACGAAGGAGAAGGTTTGGTACTTCACCCACGGCAGTTTATGCGCAAAAACATCGCTTCTGATGAAACGGATCCGGCATGAGCAGGTATCAAGCCTTCGGAGTTAATCATCCAGTTGATTTCTGGCCGGGCAGTCTGCATTTTATACCGCTCATCACGGCATCTGATCAATTGGGGTTAGTCTTCAAGAAATCGCCTTAATGAGTCAGTAATGATTGATTTCCAGCCGGCCTCGTAATTTTCTCTGGCAAATTCAGGACCAGCATCTGCTAAATTCTCCAGCCCGTCGTGTGTAAGCACTACTTTGGTAAGGACACCATCCGGAATCAGGTCCCAGGTAAGTAAAGATTCTCCCTTACTATGCTCCGGGTGGGTCCAGGTATGCTGAAATCGCTTTTTAGGAATCACCTGTCTGATCTCGCAACGGTGATGAAACTGTTTCCTTTCACCCGGCTCATAAAAATTAAATATAATGCCTTCCTGAAGTGTGAAATCAGGAATATCAAAATACCATATTTTCATCTGATCTTTTTCAGTGATGGCCTGCCAGACCTGTTCCTGTGACGCGATGAAAATTTCCTCAATCACGATTGCGCTGCCCATAATTAAAATTGTGTTGATTAGGTTATTGGTTTTCCTGAATTTTTTTTAAGGTCTCAAGTCCCGTTTCAAGGTCACCGCCGATCATTTTATCAAAGTCCATAAACAACAACATGAGATTTGAAGGATAATTCATATGCCCGTTGAAACCCCATTTTACCAATGTTTGCTGTTCAGCAATATTTTCTGTAGTCATGTATGCCTTTTCGGTGGATTCAAAAGGCTCATGAAAGCGGAGTTCGAAATCAATACGCTCGCTTTCTGTTATATTTTTAATCTCCTGTTCTCCTTTACCTACATCCTTGTTTTTACTTTCCCAGGCTGAAATAAAACCTACCGTCCCGTCTGTTCCGGTATAGGTTTTATCCATCAAGGGGTCCATAGTTGCCCATTTGCTGTAATTATTCTGGTTTTTAAGGAGTTTGATATATTCAAAGACTTCGTCCCTCGGACGATTGATTGTAATGCTTCTTTCAACAGCATAATCCTTTTTGGTAAACAAGGCAAGAATCAGTGGCAGGAGTATTACAGCACCCGGTATAATTAAAATCTTCTTCATTTAGATTAGAAGTTGTCGGTTAATAATGACAGTATGCAGACATGTAATACATCTGAAGTATAAATTTTCCGGTATTATGTTCCGTCTCTGCTTTCTGTACTGTATGCGGATCGGCAGAGAAACAGATGACTTATAAAGTTATAAAAAATCAGCAAAAAATTCAATCATATGAGATTTCTATTTTTAAAATTTACAAATAGAAATACAGGATAGTATAGAATTACTTCTAAGTGTATCAAATAAATTGGTTGTTTCCTTTTTATAGTGAAAGGCAAAGGGCTATTTTAATAAAACAGGTTAATACCTCATTTTCATAAAGATGTTTGCATTCCGGAAAGAGGCGATTTGTGCATGGATTTCCCGGACACCACGAGCCGGGCCTTCTTGTCCTGATTTGCTGAGTGCCGATATTTATTTTACTGCCTTAAAAGGACAGGAGGAGCCATGCCTCGTATCGTTATCCTGAAACTGAAGCGACAAAAAGGATTGACAGTGGTTGAAAGGCACTCAGAACAAGTAATTATCTTCTGTCACTTTCAATTTTTTTCAAACAGCCACCAGAAAGGTTGTGGTTTTTTCTTAGGTACCGGTCTGAAATTGGTGGAAATATATTGGCGAATATGTAAAACTGCTTCTTCCACATCATCAGTAATTTTGACAAGATTCAGATCTTCAGGTGCTACCGTACCTTCTTTCACCATTTGATTGAGCATTTCAATAATGGGTTCATAATAGGCTTTTCCCATCATGACAATCGGGAAGTTATGAATGGTTGCCGTCTGAATAAGTGTCAGCGTTTCATAAAACTCATCCAGCGTGCCTACGCCACCCGGCATTACCACAAAACCATACGAATATTTTACCAGCAGTACTTTTCTGACAAAAAAGTACTTAATGGTTACCCATTTCTGCATATAGGGGTTATGTGCCTGTTCATGGGGCAGTTTGATATTACAGCCGACCGATTTTCCTCCTGTTTCAAAAGCACCCCGGTTGGCGGCTTCCATCACGCCGGGCCCACCGCCCGTCATTACCGTCAGGCCTTCATGAGCAATTCTGGCGCCCACTTCACGTGCCAGTTCATAATAAGCATGCCCTTCTTTAAAACGTGCCGAGCCAAATACTGTAATGCATGGTCCCACAAAGTGAAGTGCTCTGAATCCCTTGATAAATTCCCATAAAACGCTGAAACCAAAAGCTAATTCATTACTACGGCTTTGCGGGCCTTCCAGATAGTAGTACTGATTTTTGTTGAGAAGCGGTTTGGTATTATATAGTGACTTTTCCTTTTCCATTACTTGCGATAATCATTAAAAGAAAGCAATATATAAAGGATGAAAGGAATATGCCAGTTTATTGGAAAATACCCGCGGTTCTCCTGTTAAGATTGTGTGGTATGTCGTATTTTTGAAAATGTAATTTAATTATTCCTCATGAATCGCTTTACCTTAATTCAGTTTCGCTCTTTACAAACCAGATTTTCCGGTGAACTATATTTTGAAGACTCGGCCGCTCATCAGTCTGTTATCCGCATTTACGCTACCGACGCCTCTGTTTATCAGGAACAACCTGTAGCAGTAGCACTGCCAAAGACGACGGAAGACATTCGTTTACTGATTCGCTTTGCCATCGATCACAAACTGACCATCATACCAAGGGCTGCTG
Source organism: Telluribacter sp. (assembly GCA_040391535.1). Classification (GTDB taxonomy): domain Bacteria; phylum Bacteroidota; class Bacteroidia; order Cytophagales; family Spirosomataceae; genus JBEBXQ01. Next base: position 10,737 of record JBEBXQ010000077.1, read on the forward strand.
GTACCTCGCTTGCCGGACAGGTAGTGGGGGCCGGGCTGGTGGTTGATATTTCAAAGTATTTCGGACAGATTCTTGAAGTTAATAAAGAAGAAAAATGGGTAAGGGTTCAGCCGGGTGTTATCCGGGATGACCTCAATAAGCACCTGGCGCCTTATGGTTTGTTGTTCGGGCCTGAAACTTCTACTGCCAGCCGTGCGATGATCGGAGGAATGATCGGAAATAATTCATGTGGACTTCATTCCATTACCTGGGGTAGTACAAGGGATCATCTGTTGGAAGTTAAGGCGTTGCTTTCCAACGGAGAAGAGGTGGTTTTTAAAAATGAAACACAGGGCGGGTTCCTGAACAAATTAAAATCTGATAATAAAAGAGAACGGGGTATTTATGCCGGAATGTGGGGTATTTTGTCTAATCCGGTAGATAAGGAGCTTGTGGAAAGGGTCTTTCCGAAAAAAACGGTAACACGCCGTAATTCAGGGTATGCACTGGATAGTCTGATGAATGATACTGAGGAAATTAATCTTTGTAAGCTTATTGCCGGCTCAGAAGGAACGCTTTGCTTTATTACTGAGGCCAAGATCAGCCTTGTGGATCTCCCTCCGGCTTATGTAGGGGTGGTTTGCGTGCATGCGACCTCCGTAGCAGAAGCTCTTCTTGCTAATCGGGTAGCTATGAGACATCATCCGAAGGCCTCAGAACTGGTCGACAAGTATATTATGGATTTTACCCGAAACCATCCTGAATACTCAAAGAACCGGTTTTTTCTTTCCGGTGACCCGGAAGCATTGCTGATTGTGGAATTCTGGGGAGATACCAGGGAATCGGTAGAAAATCAGGCACAGCTGCTTACGACAGCCTTAAAGCTGGAACATCTCGGATATGCTTATCCGTTACTTTTCGGTGAAGAAGCCAATAAAGCCTGGGACATACGGAAAGCCGGATTAGGCCTGATCAGGAATCTTCCGGGTGATACGCAGCCGGTCAACCTGATTGAAGATTGCGCTGTTGATGTGGATGATCTGCCTGAGTATATAGCAGAACTGGAGATTCTATTGAAGGAGAAAGGCCTGCATGCCTCCTATTATGCGCACGCCGGTGCCGGGGAGTTGCATGTGGAACCTATGATCAACCTGAAAACATCTGAAGGGGTGGCGCAATTCAGAGAAGTGCTTGCAGATACCGCTGTCCTGGTCAAAAAATATAACGGAGCTTTGTCCGGTGAGCATGGTGATGGCCGGTTAAGAGGAGAGTTTATCCCCTTCATGATGGGTGATGATGTTTATGAATTGTTTCGCCAGGTCAAAAGGATATGGGATCCGGAGGGAATTTTCAATGCCGGTAAAATTGTGGATACGCCACCTATGAACCAGTTTCTGAGGTATATCCCTGATCAGAAAAAGCCTGAAATCAACACGGTTTTTGATTTCTCTGAAAATGAGGGCATGCTCCGGCTGACCGAGAAGTGCAGCGGATCAGGCGATTGCCGCAAGACCGAATTAACCGGTGGAACAATGTGCCCCAGTTTTATGGGAACGCGCCAGGAGCGGGATACCACACGGGCCCGGGCGAATATTCTCCGTCAGTTTCTTACACAGGACCGGAAGCCGTTCCCGCTTAAGAATGAATACGGAGAAAAAGTGAGCGATGAGGAAGTGAAGGAAATTCTGGATTTGTGTCTTTCATGTAAAGGCTGTAAATCTGAGTGCCCTTCATCGGTGGATATCGTAAAACTGAAGGCTGAATTCACCCAGCATTACTATGATAAGCACGGGGCTTCATGGAGAAGTAAAATGATTGCAGGGTTTTCAAAGGAAATGAAACTGGCTTCTATTGCTCCATGGGCCTATAATATTATTTTCAAAAATGAAAAGCTACGCCGGCTGGCTAATAAAGTGGTAGGTTTTCATCCTGACCGCACCATGCCGTTACTTGCCGGTTCCACCCTTAAGCAATGGTATGACAAACGGAAACCTGTGGAAATAGGAAGTAAAAAAGTTTATTTTTTCTGTGATGAATTTACCAATTATAACGATGTAGAGATAGGAAAGAAAACCATTTTACTTCTGGAAAAGCTGGGTTATGAGGTGGTGATACCGAAGCATGAGGAATCCGGCAGATCCTGGCTGTCTAAAGGGTTTGTGAAAGAGGCAAAGAAAATAGCCGGACAGAATGTTGCCCTGCTGAAAGATATCATTACGGAAAATACCCCATTAGTGGGTGTGGAGCCATCCTGTATTCTTGGATTCAGAGATGAATATAAAAATCTGGTTGATCCGGAATGGCAGGGTGTTGCAACAGAACTGGCCAGGCATTGTTATACTTTTGAGGAATTTGTAGCCAGGGAGCTCGACAGAGGAAATATCAGCAAGGAGTGGTTTACAAAAGAAGAACGGCTGATCAAACTGCACGGTCATTGCCATCAGAAAGCGTTATCCTCCCTCACCCCATCCAAAAAGGCATTGTCATTGCCCGAAAATTATAAAGTACAGCTGATCCCTTCCGGATGCTGTGGCATGGCGGGATCTTTTGGTTATGAGGAAGAGCATTATGATTTATCGATGAAAATTGGTGAACTGGTACTGTTTCCTACGGTCAGAAATCAACCGGAATCCGTAATTATTGCTGCCGCAGGCACAAGTTGCCGGCATCAGATCAAAGATGGCACCGCCCGTAAAGCGCTGCATCCGGCAGAGATATTATTTGATGCACTGGTTTAGGAAGCATTCTTTTTTACCTTTATCAAAAAATGGAAATAGCAATATGTTGAAGATTAAGTCATTATATCTGACAGTCTGTGCCTTCATTATTTCGTTACAGGCATTCGGGCAACAACCGACATTTCATCGCGATGCGGTCTCATTTTCTACAGGATATAGCTTGTCAGTCGGAAAAACAGTGAACAAACTATTTGAGGACTCTAATGGCGAACTGGCAGGGGATGGTTTTTATGCCCGGTTAAATTATGAGCATAAGTTTCTCTACTGGCTGGGTGCGCATGTGACACTGACTCAGAATTATAATAACACACGCAGTGAAGCTGTGATTGATATTTTCAAAAGTAAAGCGGCTGATTTTAATGTGCCGGTTGAGGTATTGAACGCACTTAACTATGAATCTGATGCCGGAAAATGGAAAATGTCCGGCGTTTTTGCAGGGCCGTCATTTCATTTTTATCCGGATAATTTTGAAATAGATGCCCATGCCAGTGCAGGGATGGTGAGGGTGGCGTCACCTTCCGTGAGTATGAAAGGGTCTTTAGGGGCGCTCATGTTAGGAGAAGGGGCACTGTCGTCAGCCACTAATAATGCTTTCGGGTGGGGATTGGGAGCCAGTATCCGGTATCCGGTCGGCGACCGGCTGAAAGTATTTTTCTCGGCTGAGGGACTGGCAAGCCGCGTCACCTTGGAAAATGTCAATATTACAGCTACGGCTAATAATATTTCAATTACTCAGCCTTTGAACCGAAAACAAAACGTAGGGGTAGTGAATCTGGGTATAGGTTTACTGTGGGGATTGTAGAATATTAAACGTAAGCCTTTCATTGGGTCTTGATTTTTTTATATTTGTAGTCAATTCAAAGATATGCCATGATTTTGTAAATCAGTACGAAAGCGGATATCAAAGAGGGAAGGGTTTTTAGGAAATTGCGATTTAAGATTAGTTAAATGAAAGTTCTCAAATTTGGAGGAACCTCCGTAGGGTCAATTGAAAGTATATTAAGAGTTATTGGTATTCTTGAAGACAATCTGGCGAAAGGTGAAAAGGTAGCGGTAGTCTGTTCGGCTATGGGGGGTGTTACCAACCGGCTGATTGATATCGCTAAGATGGCGGCTCTGGGTAATGAAGATTACCGGGAAATGATGAAAGCGATGGAGGAACGCCATTTTTCAACGATCCGCGGTCTGATAGGCGCTAAAAATCAAAGCACAGCTTTTACAGGTATCAAAATTCTGTTCAATGATCTGGAAGATATTCTCAGAGGTGTTTCCTTAATCCGTGAACTGACACCGCGTACCCTGGACCTTATCATGAGTTTCGGAGAAAGATTATCCGCTACCATTGTAACGGAAGCACTCAGGTTCAGGAATATAGCTGTGGAATTCTGTGATGCCAGAACCCTGATCCGTACTAATCATCACTTCGGTAATGCTGAAGTAGATTTCACAGTAACCAACCGGCTGATTACAGAAAAGTTTGCTGCGACTGATGCGTTATTATGTATAACCGGGTTTATTGGTGCTACTGCTGACGGTATCACTACTACATTGGGGCGGGGCGGTTCTGATTTTACGGCCTCGATTATTGGGGCGGCTTTGCACGTTGACCTGATTGAAATCTGGACTGATGTGGATGGTATCATGACCGCCGATCCCAGAAAAGTCCCTAATTCTTTTACGATTCCGGCTCTGTCATATTCAGAGGCAATGGAATTATCACACTTCGGTGCCAAGGTTATTTATCCGCCAAGTCTGCAACCGGCTTTTGCTAAGAATATACCATTGAAAGTAATGAATACTTTTAATGTAGCCTTTGAAGGGTCACTTGTTTCGAGAAAGGCCAATGACAAAAAATATGAAATTACCGGTATCTCATCTATTGATGATATAGCACTTGTCAATATTCAGGGGAGTGGGATGATTGGCGTAGCAGGTATTTCAAGTAAACTCTTTGAAGCATTATCTGTTCACCAGATCAGTGTTGTTCTGATTTCACAGGCTTCATCAGAGCACTCGATTTGTTTTGCCATCGATCCCCGGTTTGTGGAAAAAGCCAAAGAAGTACTGAATATTACGTTTGAAGACGAACTTGAAAACGGTAGCGTGGATAGAATTGAGGTATCGCGTAATCTCTCTGTCATAGCCATTGTGGGGGAAGGAATGAAAAGAAGCGCCGGTATTTCAGGGAAACTGTTCTCGGTTTTGGGCAAAAACGGTATTAACATTATAGCCATAGCCCAGGGATCGTCAGAGCTGAACATTTCGGTTGTTATTTCTAAAAATGATCTGTCGAAAGCGCTAAACGCAATTCACGGCGTGTTTTTTCAGTCTGAAATCCGTAACCTCAATTTATATATAGTAGGGATAGGGCTGATAGGGCGTACGTTGATGGAGCAGATTAGTCAGCAGACGGCCTATCTGCAGGAAGAGAAGATGTTACGTTTGAACATTGTGGGTATTTCCAATACTAAAAAAATGCTGCTGGAGCCATCGGGCATTCAGCCTCAGTACTGGAGGGAAGAACTGGATGGCCTGGGTGTGAAAACCAGTCTGCCGGCTTTTATTCAACGTATTCAGGAGCTGAATCTGCCCAACAGCGTTTTTATAGACTGTACTTCCGATAAAGATATAGTCAACTTTTATAACGATTTGCTGGATGCCAATGTTTCTATCGTGACACCCAATAAAGTCGCCAATTCGGGCAGTTATTCAGCCTATGAAAAATTAAGGAAAACGGCCATCAAGCGGGGTGTGAAATTCCTTTACGAAACGAATGTAGGTGCCGGGCTCCCCATTATCAATACAATTCAGGGACTGATTGCAAGCGGAGACCAGTTTCTGAAGATTGAAGCGATTCTCTCCGGGACTTTGTCTTATATCTTCAATAATTTCAGGCCTGGCAGAAAGTTTGTTGACATTGTAAGAGAAGCCAAAGAAAAAGGATATACTGAACCCGATCCGCGTGATGATCTGAGCGGAACGGATGTAGGCCGTAAAATCCTGATTCTGTCAAGAGAAGTAGGTGTGCAGCTGGAACCGGAAGATGTAGAACTGGTACCATTGCTCCCGGAGGCCTGTCTGAAAGCCCCTGGCGTGGATGCTTTCTTTGATGAATTACTCAACCAGAATGATTATTTTGAGCAATTGCTCTCTGAAGCCACGGAACAGGGAGGCGTATTAAGGTATATAGCTACTTTAAATGAAGGAAGAGCAACCGTTTCCCTTCGTACAGTAGGGCCGGACCACCCGTTTTTCAGTTTATCCGGCAGTGATAATATCGTGTCCTTTACAACAGAAAGATATAAAGATCACCCGTTGGTTATCAAAGGTTCAGGTGCGGGTGCGGATGTGACCGCATCGGGTGTTTTTGCCGATATAATGAGTATTAGCAGTTATTTAGGTTAACCTTTTCAATTTAATCCAGTGAATTATATCAATGCTTTTGCTCCTGCAACAGTAGCTAACGTAGCCTGTGGTTTTGACATTTTTGGTTTTGCGGTCAATGAACCCGGTGATCGGGTGGAGATCAGGAGAAGAGACGAACCCGGTATAGTGATTACGGATATTACAGGAGATGGCGGGCGTTTACCAAGGGATCCGTATAAAAATGCTGTAACCGGTGTGATGTTTAAAATGCTGCATGATTTGCAGATTAAGGATATTGGCCTTGAGGTGACGTTGCATAAAAATATGCCCTTGGGAAGCGGAATGGGATCCAGCGCTGCCAGTGCGGTGGTGGGAGTACATGCTTTGAATGAACTGCTGGGGCAACCGCTTTCCAGGAAAGAATTGCTTCCTTATGCGATGGAAGGGGAACGCATTGCGTGCGGATCTGCGCATGCTGATAACGTGGGACCATCATTGCTGGGTGGCTTTGTGGTGATCAGAAGCTATCACCCGCTGGATGTTTTTAATGTACCGGTAGCGGCTGATTTGTTTTGTACATTAGTGCATCCTGAAATTGAAGTAAATACAAAAGACGCACGTCATATTCTCAGAAATGAGGTTTCGCTTAAAAATGCAATCTCGCAGATGGGAAATGTCGCCGGCCTCATCACAGGACTGATGCAGGGTGATTATGACCTGATCAGCCGTTCGATGGTAGATGTGATTATTGAACCGGTACGTGCTATACTTATTCCGGAGTTCAATGAAGTAAAGCAGGCTGCGATAGATTCCGGCGCATTGGGGTGCAGTATTTCCGGAGCCGGGCCATCCATGTTTGCTCTGAGCAAAAGTGAAGCGGAAGCAATTCAGATAGGAGGTGCGATGAAATCCGTTTTTCAAAAGGCTGATATTGATGCTGTAGTACATGTTTCTTCTATTAATTACCAGGGCCCTGCTGTACTGGAAAAGTATTAGTATCGCAAGGCCGGATTAAATGATGTTATGTGATTGTCTGATTGTAATATGGTGAAGTCTGCTTTTTTTCTGATTGTATTATCCCTTTTTATAGTCGGGTGCGGCGCTTCTGAGGAGTCTGCTGCAGAAGAAGAAACAACCCGGATGGTGCTGGTTAATGATACGATTCCGGTTACACGGATATCAGTCAATAAAAATCCCGTCGCAACCTATGATGAGAAGATACCGGATGCTCTGAACGACTGGCGTTTCGCAGTCGATATTTTTGAAACATCAGCAACCTTTGAGTATCTGATGAAGATCCGTTACAAGGAACTGCTGGTTACGGATACCCTGAAAATACCTAATTTTGGTATTCAGCCGGTGGTAAAATTAGAAAAAGGGAAAGACGACTTGTCGTGTATCGTAGGTTTTGAAGATAAGCAGGGGGAGGTTAAGCCTTATAAAGTGGTGGAAGTGGTAAACGGACAGTTAAAAGTAAGGGTATTGAAACATTACCGGGCAGGTATTTTCAGGAAACCAAACTGAACTTTCCTTGCCTGATTAAAGTTATTAGCCTTAGAGAAGAAACAGATTGAAATAACATATAAAATGGTAACAATCACAGATAAAGCTAAAGAACGCATAGTAGAGCTCCGGAAAGAGGAAAACCGGTCGGACGATCATCTCATCCGTGTTGGAGTGGAAGGCGGAGGTTGTTCTGGTCTGATGTATAACCTGGAATTCGATTCGGAAACCAAACCGAATGATATGATTTTTGAGGATAAAGGAGTGCAGATTGTAGTAGACAAGAAAAGTATTCTTTATCTGGCCGGTACCGTTCTGGATTTCAGTGACGGGCTGAACGGAAAAGGGTTTCAGTTTGTAAATCCGAATGCCACCCGTACCTGTGGTTGCGGCGAAAGTTTCGCCGTTTAGGCCCCTCAGGGTGTTCCGTATAATGGTTTCAGGGCGTTGAAGAAGGATACTTCTCCAACGCTTTTTCAATTTTAAAGCTGAACGTTGCACCTTTTCCCAGGTTGGATTGCACGGTAATCGGTGCATGGTGAGCATTAAGTATATGCTTCACAATCGCCAGTCCCAATCCGGTTCCACCTCTTTCTTTTGACCTGCTCTTATCGATCCTGTAGAAACGTTCAAATATTCTGGGCAGATGTTCAGGGGCCATGCCCGGCCCGTTGTCTCTGACCGAAACCACAAAATTCTTCTTTGTTTCCTCAAAGTGGATAATCACTTTCCCGCCATCATTATTATACTTTATAGCATTGGAAATAAGGTTTAACATCACCTGATCCAGCCTTTGGGCGTCACCGGTAACCCATACTTCCTTCAGATGGTCAGGTTTTATTTTCATGGTAATTTTCCTGTCGGCCAGAATTTTCTCCATTCTGTCATAGATATCCTCACAAATCTGACGGATATCCACCGGTTTTTGCTGCATTTTAATGGTACCGGCCTCCATATGTGACAGTGTCAGCAGATCCTGTACAAGCAGACTGAGTCCGTCAAGGCTTTTAGCGGCTTTATTCAGAAAGCGGTCCCTGATATGCTCGTCTTCTGCCGCACCGTCAATCAGGGTATGGATAAAGCCCTGAGCAGCAAAAATGGGTGTTTTAAGTTCGTGTGAGACATCAGCGATAAATTCTCTTCTGAACTGCTCCGCTTTTTTCAGGTCTTCTATTTCCTTTTGTTTCTTTTCAGCATAAACAAAAATCTCGTCATTGAGGCGTTTCAGGGGATTTTTTTCTTTTATAATGTGCTTTTTGGCAACGGTAAAATCCTTTATTTTAAGCTTCTGGATAGACCGGAACATTTTATTGACCTCTCTGAAGACGATTACTTCCAGCGTGTAGAGAATAAGAAAAAAAGAAGTGAAAAAACTGGAAACTCCTGCCACCAGCATGATGCCGGAAGTGGTTCCCTCAATAAACGTAAGGAACACCACCGTGAAAAAAGAAATCACAGACGCCAGAAGTAACGAAATAATACGGGGATTAAGAAAATTCATAAACGGCGGTTATGCTGTGATAATATGTTCAGAAAACTGGTGCCGCCAGAAAGGAAATATGGCGGCAGTGTAAGATAAGCTGCCGCCATATTTAATTATTTTTTATATAAGACAGTGTTTACTGCCTCAATAGTACGTTTTACGTTAGGCAGAATTTCTTCAATCAAAGTAGGTGCGTACGGAAGTGAAACATCACGGCTGGTTACTCTCACCACCGGAGCATCCAGATAATCAAAAGCATTCCGCTGCACATGATAGGCAATTTCAGATGAAATGGAAGCCAGAGGCCACGCTTCTTCCACAACCACACAGCGATTGGTCTTTTTAATCGACTCTACTACGGTAGGATAATCAATCGGACGAACTGTACGCAGGTCTATCAGTTCAACATCAACACCCTGTTTCTCCAGCTCTTTGATAGCAGGTAAAACAACACGCGAAATCATTTTACCGAAAGATACAATCGTAACATCTTTCCCTGTTTTTTTGATATCCGCTTTCCCGATCGGAAGAATGTATTCTTCCTCAGGTACTTCCATTTTATCACCGTACATCAACTCTGACTCCATGAAAATCACAGGATCATTATCACGGATACTGGCTTTCAGCAAACCTTTTGCATCGTATGGATTGGCAGGAACCACTACCTTTAAACCGGGGGTATTGGCATACCAGTTTTCAAAGTTCTGTGAGTGCTGTGCTCCCAGCTGTCCGGCGTTACCGGTAGGCCCTCTGAAAACGATCGGTGCCGATAATTGCCCGCCCGACATGGATAAAATTTTGGCAGCTCCGTTGATAATCTGATCGATGGCTACCAGAGAAAAGTTGAAAGTCATGAATTCAATAATAGGTCTCAGGCCATTGGTGGCCGCTCCTACACCGATTCCGGCAAAGCCCAATTCAGCGATTGGGGTATCAATGACGCGTTCTGCACCAAACTCGGCCAGCATTCCCTGGCTGGCTTTATAGGCACCGTTATATTCGGCAACTTCTTCTCCCATCAGAAAAACGTTCTCATCACGGCGCATTTCTTCCGTCATTGCGTCCCGGATGGCATCCCTGAATGCTATCTCTTTCATTCTTATCTGAATTCTGTATTATGAATCATCATTAAACGGTGGTAAAAGTAGACAAACCATGCCAATTCTCAAAATCTAATTGGAAAGCTGTTATCCAAAAAAATACACCCCCGTGCTACGACATACGGAGGTGTAATACCGATTAAGTAAGGAGTGGACAAATTGTCCTGCGAATTTGTTCAATCCGTGTGACAAATAGAACATAGCCCGGTCAAAAGTTATCATAAAACTTATTCAACGGTGCAAAGAGCTGCTGAGTGGCAGTGCAGGTGGAACGTCTTACTTCTTTTGGATGTTTGATAGTGGTAAAATTAAAACTTCTACCTTTGTACGGTAAAGTCCCGTGATAATAAGGAATTACTAAAAACTATGCAGATAACAGTAATGAAGTCAAAGCTGCATCGGGTGAAGGTTACCCAGGCAGAATTGAACTATGTTGGGAGTATAACAATTGATGAGGATCTGATGGATGCGGTGGGGCTGCTGGAAAATGAACAGGTTCATATCGTGAATAATAATAACGGAGAACGACTCATTACCTATGTCATTAAAGGAGAGAGAGGATCCGGAGTTATTTGTCTGAACGGTGCTGCCGCCCGCAGGGCACAGGTAGGTGATATTGTTATTATTATCGCTTACGGCATACTATCTCAGGAAGAAGCGGCCGGCTTTAAGCCCAGAGTTGCTTTTCCTGACGATAATAATAAACTGTAAATTATGAAAAATATCATACGCTATGCCATTTCACTGGGGATTGCCGGTGGATTGCTTTGGTATGTATTTAAAGATATCAGTCTGGCTGATATGGCACAGAGGCTTGCCCGGGCCGACTGGCGGTTAATTGCGCTTTCTTTTATCATTACACTGGCCGCACATGTGGTGCGCAGCTGGCGCTGGATAATGCTGATGGAGCCACTGGGTTACAAACCGCCTATGGGTGATACTTTTCTTTCGGTACTTACAGGGTATTTTGCGAATTATATCATTCCCCGGATGGGTGAGGTAACCCGCTGCGGAACATTATACCGTCTGCAGAATGTCCCCGTTAATCAGAGCTTTGGCACTGTGGTAGCGGAAAGGATCTTTGATGTCGTAACGTTGGTGATATTCATCGGATTAAATTTCTTTCTTGAATTTAAGCGTCTGAAAGAGTTTTTTCTGGATTTTTTTGAAAATAAAATAGGCGGGGATATAAGCGGGAAACTGGTTATACTCGGAATTGCGGCGTTTGTGGTACTGGTGATAGCGGTGATTGTTTTTAAGAGTAAAAAACTAAGGGATAAATTACTTGAATATGCACTGGTGCAGAAAATTGTTGATTTTCTGAAAGGGATGCTGGAAGGGTTATTGACGATCCGGAAGCTGAAAAATCCCGGATTGTTTATTCTCAGTACTCTGCTGATCTGGGTTTGTTATTATTTTGCCTCTTATGTACTGTTTTTCTGTTTACCCGAGACGGCGGCATTGGGACCTTTGGCGGGGTTAACACTTTTGGTCATCGGGGCAATAGGCATGACAGCCCCCACCCAGGGCGGTATTGGTGCGTATCATTTGCTGGTGGGTAATGTAATGGTGCTTTATGGTATTACGCAGGCCGACGGCATTACGCTGGCAACTTTTGTGCATGGTTCCCAGATGTTGTTAATGCTTACGGTAGGTGCAATAGCCTTCCTGATTGTAATGATGAAGAACAAAGCAACCAAGAATGTTTAAAACAAGGACTGACCCTATGGGAATATCAGAAAGTAAAATAAAAACGGTGGCGGAAGCCGGGCAGACCGTCAGGGAGTGGCAGGAAAACGGAGAAAAGGTTGTTTTTTCAAACGGATGTTTTGATATAGTCCACCTTGGTCATATTGATTACCTTGAAAAAGCGCGTGCATTAGGCAACAGGTTAGTGATTGGTGTGAACACCGATGCATCGGTGAGTCGTCTGAAAGGCCCGCTCAGACCGGTTGTCAACGAATATGCCAGAGCCCGCCTTCTGGCAGCGCTGGAATTTGTGGATACTGTCATTTTGTTCGATGAACCTACGCCAAAAAATCTTATTGAAGCATTGAAACCTGACATTTTGGTCAAAGGAAGTGATTATAGAGAGGATGAAGTCGTTGGCGCGGATTTTGTGAAAAGAAATGGAGGAGAGGTTAAATTAATCAATCTGGTAGACGGTTACTCGACTACTTCTCTGATCGAAAAGATCAAAAAAAGTTATTGATTGAAGTGACTTTTCTTTAATTTAAAGTTTGTAAACCTTAAAATAAGAAAAACTATGGCAGGGGCCTATTTGATTGGTATATTAGTAATGGCAGTGAGCTTTTATGTTCAGTGGCAGCTAAAAAGAAAATTCAAGCAGTATTCTGAAATCGGCTTATCTAACGGAATGTCGGGAAAAGAAATAGCCGAACGGATGCTCCATGATAACGGAATTTACGATGTGCGTGTACTTTCTGTCGAAGGAACACTGACTGACCACTATAATCCGCAGGATAAAACGGTGAATCTGAGTCCGGATGTGTATTATGGCAGAAGCGCAGCAGCAGCAGCAGTAGCTTCACATGAATGCGGACACGCAGTGCAGCATGCTACGGCTTACAGATGGCTTACTTTCAGATCACAGATGGTTCCGTTTCTGAGTGTTTCATCACGCTATATGCAGTGGGTTATTCTGGCTGGAATTCTTATGCTGGAATCTACACCTGTACCGTTAGCGATAGGTGTAGCGCTTTTTGCATTGACAACCTTGTTCAGTTTTGTTACTTTACCTGTCGAGTATGACGCGAGTAACAGAGCATTGGCCTGGATTAAATCAAATCACATTGTCACAGACAGAGAATATGCGATGTCTGCAGATTCTCTTAAATGGGCTGCACGCACCTATCTGGTAGCAGCTTTGGGTTCACTTGCAACGTTGGTATATTATGCCAGTCTGCTATTGGGACGAAGAGAATAGGATTTAACTTGAATATCTGGTAAAAAGGCGCATTGTAATTTGCGCCTTTTTTTGTGTTCGGGCGGAGAGGTAAAAGGATTAAATATCTTAAAACGGCTTGTTTAATGATGGAAAATGTTTATATTAAATAGATAAATAATTATATTGTTATGTAGGTACTTTGGTTTGCATAGGTTTTACAGGAGTATAGTTACATTTTAGGTTA
>JBEBXQ010000078.1:0-23917 GCA_040391535.1 Telluribacter sp.
ATTAAAAATTTCTGCCCTTGTTTCTGACAAAGGCAGAATAAACATTACGAACAGACGATTTTGACATCGTTAGTTATCATTTACTTCAGAAAGTCCTTTTCCTTATACGCCGGATTGGGGTATCTGTAAAATCCCTCACCGGTAGAAACGCCCAGCTTGTTCTGATCGATAAAGTTCTTTTTAAGGTATTCGACCGTTTTTATTTTTAGCGGATCGTGTGTTTCTTCTGCTTGCATTTTATTGATGTTGTAAGCAGTGGTAATCCCTACAACATCCAATATTGCAAAAGGACCGAGCGGAGCTCCTGTTGCTATCATCCATGTCTTGTCGATAGTTTCCGGATCTGCCACTTCATTAACTAACAGATTCGTCGCTGCACTCAACAATGGTACCAATAAGGAGTTCAGGATATATCCCGGTTGCTCTTTATACAATGGCAAGGCGACCATACCGATGCTTTTCGCAAATTCGACCAAGGCATCAAACACTGCTTTGTCAGTACCAGCATGCCCCATGACTTCAGCTGTATTATTGATCCAGATATTGTTTGCAAAATGCAGGGCAAGAAATTTTGCAGGTCTGCCGGTACTTTCGGCAAACTGGCTTGGTAACAGCGTAGACGAATTGGTGGCGAAAACCGTTTTTTCCGGAGCACTTTTTGCCAGTTCCTGATAGAAACTGATTTTAATTTCCGGGTTTTCCGGAACGGCCTCGATAAGCAGGTCTGCGTCTTTTACTGCTTCAGCCAGATCAGAGTTGTAAGACAAAAGTGCCCTGGCAGAAGCCAATTGTTCATCCGATGCCGCCAGATCCCTTTTGAAGGCTGCAGCAATAATATCAAATTTAGCTTTGGCTTTCTCCAATACCTGGTCGTTGATATCGTAAACTGTGACGTTAAATCCATGAAAAGCGGCCTGAAAGGCTATCTGATAGCCCAGTACACCACTACCTGCAACTGTTATGTTTTTGAAACTCATAAGGATATATTGTTAAAAGCGGTGGGTAGACGATCAGTATTTACCCACCAGGGTGTTAAAAAAGGAAAATGTATTTTATAATGTACGTATTTGCGGTTAAATATCGGCCCATTCCGTCTAAAATATTACGCCAATCCATTCTCTAAATTTACCCGACTGTTCCGCCCAAGAAAGATTGTTAGTTTCCTGAGAGGTATCGTGTTTGTTAATATCATATTTCTGATTGTCAGTTTCTACCTGAATAGGACCAGAAGCACAAATACCTAAAGCATAAAAGTAAATGCGAAATGGTTTTTCAGGAAATTTAAAAATGAGAGTTGCGGTAGAGATGTAACAAGGTTTATTACAGTTTACACTATAGAATGACAGCGTATCTTTCAGGCTTTCGTATGCTTTCATTTTTCTATCTCTACATAAAATTCAGTATTCCAAAAATACGAATTAATTCATCCTATTATTAGCTGATTATACCAAATTCTGCATCTCAAAATCCAAAAACTCCACCCCTTGTACCTATCGTTGTAATTTAGGTTTCCGGTAAAATTATGGTATGTGTTAAGTAAAGATAAGCTGATATTTCCTTAAATACCTTATATAGGAGTTATTTGAATTTGTAAAGTGAGAGGAAATGATTCCCGATAAGTTTCCTGTTTTGGTGGTGCTAAATCCTGGAAATACGGAACAGAGTCGGGAATCATCAATAAAAAGACAAGAATGAAATTGATACCATATAGATACGGTTCAATGCTACATTCTATAATGAACGGTTACTTTTTCCACCAGTGATAATAATTGTGCAGACCATCATACTCAAAACCGCAACGGGGATATAGTTTGTTGCCTATGTTATTCGTTTTTTCGGTTTCAAGCATCAGACCACAGGCTCCTGTTTCCTCACACCATTGCTTGCTGCGGTCAATTAATGCCACTGAGAGCCCTTTCCCTCTGTAGTCCGGGTGGACAAATAAATCACTTAGCAGCCATTGCTTCTGGAGGCGGGTATAGTGGAATAATTTATAAAGCTGTACAAAGCCAGCCGCTTTCCCGTCTATAATTGCCAGGAAAATGTCAGATTCACCGTTCAGGAATCTTTCTTTCAGAAACGTCTTTCCTCTTTCAATATCCGGTTCCTGGCGATAAAAAATACGGTAAAGATTGAATAGCTCTGCTGTCTGGTCCAGATCTTCAAGGCTTGCCTTTTTGATTTTGTAGTTCATTGCTATAAATAGTTTGATTTAGGGGCAAATTTATTTTTTAACAGGACTACATTTGTAATCCAGATTTTAAATATAAAGTAGTCCAGAATGTTTCCCTTCGAACATGTTATTTCTATTGATAAGGAAAGCAAAGCAGCTGTTTACAGGCAGATCGCTTTATCCATTATTGATGCCATCAGGAATGGCACATTAAAGGCTGGCGCACCTCTTCCTGGTAGCAGAGAGCTGGCTAAAACATTAGGAGTGCATCGTAAGACCGTCATTGCTGCTTACGAAGAACTGAATGCACAAGGCTGGATTAATATTGTTCCGAGAAAATATGTTTTAGTTTCTGAACATATTCCGTTGCTGAAACCTAAGCAATGGAATAAAGCGGAAGATCTGATATCCTACCGGAATGATTTCAGTTTCTCCTTCAGGAACATTGAAAAAAATGTAAAAGAAACGGACAGCCTGTCTCTTGCTGACATTATTATTGATGATGGACACCCCGATGTGAGATTGTCACCCATCGATGATTTGCTGAAAACCTATCGTTCATATACTTCTAAAAAGTATGCAATAAAAAATGCAAACTCGGGTACGGAGCAGGGAACTTTACGGCTCAGGGAAGCACTGGTCAATTACTTGTCCGAAACCAGAGGTCTGAATGTTTCGGCAGATAATCTCCTGATTACGCATGGCGCTCAGATGAGCATTTATCTTACCGCGCAATTACTTTTGGATTCGACATCTGAGGTTATTGTCGGGAAACCCAATTACCCTCTAGCCAATAGAACATTTCAGGAAACAGGGGCAGAGCTTCTGGAGGTAAATATAGATGAAAACGGAATTGATACCGGTGCTGTTGAAGCTATCTGCAAAAAGAAAAAGATCAGCGCAGTTTATGTGATTCCTCATCATCATTATCCAACCACTGCCACCTTAAGTGTAGAGAGGCGAATGAAACTGTTAGAATTATCAGGTCAGTATTCGTTTGCTGTCATTGAAGATGACTATGACTACGATTATCACTATACATCGTCTCCTTATCTGCCTTTGGCCAGTGGCAGTCATAGTGGCAGAGTTATTTATATCGGCTCCTTTTCCAAGATACTGGATCCGTCACTTCGTATAGGTTTCATGGTTGCTCCTGCGAATTTCATAGCACAATGCACCGCACTCAGGAAAATAATTGATGTTGGCGGTGACGGCTATATGCAGAATGCTTTAGCCTCATTGATAAAAGAAGGTGAGCTGAAAAGGCATATAAAGAAAGCTAAAAAATGCTACCATCAAAGACGGGATTATCTGGATGCATTACTGAAAGAAAAATTAGGTAAATACATATCCTACACGTTACCCTCGGGCGGTATGGCCGTCTGGATAAAACTACTTCCCGGATTTCCGGTTAGCCGGCTGACCTCCATGCCTCAGTTGCAGATTACCAGAGTTGATTACGAATACAATGCATTTCGTTTTGGCTTTGCTTCCATGAACGAGAAAGAGCTCAGAGAAGCGGTAGACTTTTTGGAAACAACACTGGCCCCGAAGGGAATGTGAGCGGAGGCCTTCTGAATGGCAGGCGGCAGCTGAAAATGAACTACTGATCAGAACAAGTCTTAACTTTTACATATAAACGAATCGTCTTTTTATCGGGACGTATTCATATATGTTATCTTTTTTATTATGATAAATATGCTATATAAAAGCCAAATGATGAGATTTCATCTGGCTTTTATATTTTCCTGAATTAACAATTATATTATCCAGGGTGTTGTTTAAAAAACGGAACAATCTGTTCCAGTGCATTACCGGTGGCCTCTGCTCCGTCATACAGGTCATGCCGCTTTATCAAACAGTTCAAAACCATCCCTGTACGAGCCAAAAGCACCTACTTTATCACCTACTACTACGTGAAGCGGTTGGGTAAATAATAAATCCGTCAGATGGAAAGCATCAAAAGCCAGCGTAATAAAACCTGCTTCTGCCAATGCCTTACCGTAAATATTTCCGGCCGTTTGTTCTTTACAGCTACTGATATGGATGTGCACAAACTATCGAAGGGTATTCTTCATGTAATAGTAATAGCAAAATTGGATTACCAGTCTTGATATGCTTTTGTTACGGACATGGTAAAGATTCAATCCTCTGGCAAATGACGGATAAAAGAAGGTGGAAGAACCTGAAAATCTGGTGAGAAATCCAGGTTTTGGAAATATGCCATCATAAAATCCTGAAAAAGGTATTCCGGACAACTTTAAATGAAAATCTGAACTATTTTGACAATAAACACCGGAGCTATAAATAACCAGATGTCAAACAATCAGGGACAAGATTTTTATTGGCATAAAAAAAGGAAATATCCATAAACTGAATATTTCCTTACGTAGCGGAGACGGGAATCGAACCCGTGACCTCAGGGTTATGAATCCTGCGCTCTAACCATCTGAGCTACCCCGCCGGATTAAATTTTGCACAAAAGTATAGGGAAAAGCAATACAACGCAAATCTTCAGAAAGGATTTGATACAGTTTTTATTTTTTTGAATAAATTACGGAAAGCTTCCTTCTGTAGCTGAGTAATTTAGCACGTTAAAAAAAAGTAAAAAAAAATTGAGAAGGGATTTTTGAAAAAAAATAGCGTTATTGAAGAAATTTCAGGTATAAACCCCTAATTACTATTAAGTATGGAAAAGTCTAAATTTGTAGCTGAATATGAAATCAAGTCCTCTCCGAAGGTCTTATTTCCTTATATAAGTACTGCCTCCGGACTCGAACAATGGTTTGCAGAAAAAGTATCTGTTTTATCTGACAACCGGTTTAATTTTCAATGGGATGGCGAAAGTTATTTTGCAAGGCAGGCTGTTTTCAGATTGAATAAACAGGTTAAATATGATTTTGAGCATCCCGAAAACAGAGAGGGGACCTCTGAAAGTAATTATATTGAAATGCGGCTGGAAGTGAGTGATCTAACACAATCTACCTACCTGAGAATTGTTGACTGCAGTCAGACAATGGATGAGGAAGAACTTAATTTTGTGTGGGATGGCCTGATCGACAGCCTTAAAGAAATTGTTGGTAGCTGATAAAGAATGAAAAAGCTTGATAAGCTTGTGCTGATGTCCTTTTGGGGGCCGTTTTTGATTACAATGTCTGTAATAATTTTCATTTTCCTGATGAGAATTATTATCTTTTATGTTGACGAATTTGTTTCGAAGGATGTTGGATTGTGGGACTATGTCCGTCTTTTTTCCTACTTTTCTCTGATTACCGTACCCACAGCGCTTCCCCTGTCTGTTCTGCTGGCTTCATTGATGTCTTTCGGGAATCTGGGTGAATTTTTTGAACTTACGGCTGTTAAAAGTGCGGGCATATCCATGATACGGGTTATGAGGCCTCTGTTTGTGGTGGTATTGGGTATATGTGTCTTTTCCTTTTATTTCAGTGATAAAATAGCTCCATGGGCCAATCTCAAGGGGTATAGTCTGCTTTATGATATTAAGACAACCAAGGCTACCCTGAAAATCAAGGAAGGTATTTTTTATAATGATTTGCCGGGGTACAGTATCAAGGTGGATAAAAAGATGTCTGACGGACAGACGATGAAAGGAATGGTTATTTACCGTCACGACCAGAATTATACCAACAGAGGTAATACGCAGGTGATCCTGGCCGATTCCGGCAGAATGTATCCCATTAATGATAATAATTACCTTGTTATTGAGCTTTTCAGCGGGATTCAGTATGATGAATCTGATGGAGGAGGAGGGACTCCGCGGTCTGTGGCTGTCCAGGATCAGGATGCACAGAAAAATGCCGGTAACTTTACCAGGAGTAGTTTTCAGCATTATAAAATGGTGGAAAGCCTGTCTTCATTCGGTATGCGCAAAACAGACGAAGAGCAGTTTAAGTATCACGCATTTATGAACGATCTTTCTTCACTGAATGCAAAATCTGATTCGATTCAGAGGGTTCATACAGCTACCATTGATCAGAATATAAGTACATCCCGGCAGTATTTTACTTATGCCTACAAACCGAGTTATGCTGACGCAAAAAAAATAATCCCGGGAAACTGGATTGACTCTACTTTGAATGTAACCGTTACGGATTCCTTGCAAAAGGAGATACTGACAGCAGCGAAAAGTGCCGCTTCAAACATGGAGTCTTTTGCAAGCGGACGGGTGGCTACGCTTAAGTCTATGGAGAAAAGCCGGAATGAATACAGTCTGGAAGCCCATCATAAATTCACACAGGCGCTCTCCTGTATCATTATGTTCCTGATAGGGGCACCCCTGGGCGCCATCATAAAAAAAGGAGGGTTTGGGATTCCGGTTCTGATTTCAATTGTTTTCTATATCCTCATGTACGTACTGATAACCCAGGGGAACAAATGGGTAACCGAAGGGCTGGTACCGGTTTATTTTGGTGCATGGCTTGCCAATGGTATTCTGCTTCTGTTTGGATTATACTTTATCGACCGGGCCAAAAATGACTCCCGATTATTTGATAAGGATATTTATACCATGCTGGTGGATCGGATCAGACGAAGACTTTCGCGTAATAAGGAAATAGTTGCGGCTGCTGATTAGAATTTCCCGGCTTTGTTTTGCTGAATAACCGCTGTGCCGCTCGGAGAAGGTATTTGTTTGGAAATGAAACAATATTATAGTATCTTCGCGGCTGTTTTATTTTATATCAATCTGTTGTTACAATTATGTATTTAACCGCGGACAAGAAGAAAGAAATCTTCTCTAGCAAAGGATTTGAGAAAAAATCTGAAGACACAGGCTCTGCAGAATCTCAGATCGCACTCTTCACTTACCGTATCAATTACCTTACGGAACATTTGAAGACTCACAAGAAAGACAATGATACACGTCGCGGCCTCTTGCGTTTAGTAGGAAAGCGTCGTAGTTTATTGGATTATCTCTACAAGAAAGACATTGAGCGTTATCGTGCGATTATCGCAGCGTTGAATCTCCGGAAGTAAAATCGGTTTCAGGGAATTTGTTAATAACAAATTCCCTGTTTCTTATGTTATTAATACAATAAGAGTGTTACTTATTGGTATTATTTGAGTCCTAGTATCCACGGAAACATTCAGTTTTGAGAAAAGAAAATAAATCCCTCTAAATTAATTGGCTCCTGATAGATATATTCAATGTATACTTTTCTTTTAATATTCGGTTCACTTAGAACCATGCGGTAAAGCGGTTTATAAACAATTCAACATTTATGTTATTTAACGTAGTAACAAAAACAATCAATCTGCCTGATGGCAGATCTATTACTATTGAGACAGGAAAACTGGCAAAACAGGCTGATGGCTCCGTAGTAGTACGTATGGGAAACACCATGCTGCTAGGTACTGTTGTATCCAGTAAAGATATAAAAGAGGGGCTTGATTTCTTGCCTCTTTCTGTAGATTATCAGGAGAAATTTGCATCTGCAGGTAGAATTCCGGGTAGTTTTATGAGACGTGAAGGAAGGCTTTCTGATCATGAAGTACTGGTGAGCCGTTTGGTTGACCGTGTTCTCAGGCCACTTTTTCCAGGAGATTACCATGCCGAAACACAGGTAAACATATTCCTGATTTCTGCTGACTCAGAAGCATTACCTGACGCACTGGCTGCACTTACAGCTTCTGCTGCTCTGATGGTTTCTGATATTCCGTTTACAACTCCTGTTTCAGAAGTACGGGTAGCTAAAATTGACGGTGAATATGTAATTAACCCGGGAGCATCCGATCTCAGCCGTGCTACACTTGATCTGATCGTAGGTGCTACTGAGAGAGATATATGCATGGTAGAGGGAGAGTTGAGTGAAGCCTCTGAAGAGGAGGTTCTCGAAGCACTGAGAGCCGCTCACACAGCTATCCAGCATCAATGCCAGGTATTGAAAGAACTGGAAGAAGCTGTAGGTAAAACAACAAAGAGAGAATATCCGGGTGACAAACAGGACGAGGAACTTGAAAAAAAAATCCGTGATTTCGCCTACAACAAAATTTATGCTGTAGCCCTTCAGGGGAATGCCAACAAGCAGGCCCGCAAGGATGGATTTAAGGCTGTATTTGAGGAGTTTATCGCGACTTATACTGAAGAAGAACTCCTTGAACTGGATCTGGGACTGGTAAAACGTTACTTCCATGATCTGGAGTATGATGCATCACGTCGTCTGGTACTGGATGAGCGTGTTCGTCTTGACGGGCGTAAGCTTGACCAGGTTCGTCCTATTGCCTGTGAAGTAGATTTTCTGCCCGGAGCGCACGGTTCTGCATTGTTTACACGCGGAGAAACCCAATCGCTTACTACCGTAACACTGGGTACCAAAATGGATGAGCAGATCGTTGATACCGCCATGCATTATGGTTATAATAAATTCCTCCTTCATTATAACTTCCCTGGCTTTTCAACCGGTGAAGTAAAGCCGAACCGTGGACCGGGACGTCGTGAAGTAGGTCATGGAAACCTGGCCATGCGGGCCCTGAAAAAAGTATTACCTCAGGATGGCGATAACCCATATACGGTTCGTATTGTTTCTGATATTCTGGAATCAAACGGTTCTTCCTCAATGGCAACCGTATGTGCAGGTTCTCTGGCACTCATGGATTCGGGTCTTCCTATTAAAGCCCCTGTTTCAGGTATTGCGATGGGGTTGATTACCGATCCGGAAACAGGAAAGTACGCAATTTTGTCCGATATTCTCGGTGATGAGGATCATTTGGGTGACATGGATTTCAAGGTGACCGGTACTGAGAATGGTATCACGGCTTGTCAGATGGATATCAAAATTGACGGGTTGTCATACGAAGTACTTACTGAAGCATTGAATCAGGCAAAAGCCGGGCGTCTTCATATACTCGGTGAAATGAAGAAAGCTATTGAAGCGCCACGTGAAGATTACAAACCACATACACCAAGGGCAGTCGTGATCAAAATTGACCGTGAAATGATTGGTGCGGTTATCGGGCCTGGCGGAAAAGTAGTACAGGATATTCAGAAAGAATCAGGTGCTACTGTATCCATTGAAGAAAAAGATAATGCTGGTTTTGTCAGTATTTTCTCAAATAATAAAGAAGCCATGGACAAGGCGATTGCCCGTGTAAAAGGTATCGTCACAGTCCCTGAAATCGGTGAGGTTTATAACGGAACTGTTAAAACCATTATGCCATTTGGTGCGTTTGTGGAGTTCCTGCCCGGCAAAGACGCTCTTTTGCATATTTCTGAGATCACCTGGGAGAGACTTGATTCTATGGATGATGTTTTGCAGGTTGGAGAAGAAATTCAGGTGAAATTGGTTGACGTTGATAAGAAAACCGGAAAATATCGTTTATCCCGTAAAGTACTTCTTCCAAAACCAGAGAACAAAAAGGCCTGATATTTTGTTAAATCGTTTGGAGCGTTTAGGGATGCTTTAATAGGAGGAATATAAAAATTTGAATATAGAGAATGAGACAGCTAAAAATCAGTAAGCAAATAACCAACCGTGAAAGCCAATCACTGGATAAGTACCTCCAGGAAATCGGTAAGGTTGATTTGCTCACACCAGATGAAGAAGTTACTTTGGCCCAGAAAATCAGGGACGGGGATCAGCAAGCCCTTGAAAGGCTTACAAAAGCTAACCTGCGTTTCGTGGTTTCTGTTGCCAAGCAATATCAGAATCAGGGATTGTCCCTGGGTGATTTGATTAATGAGGGGAATTTGGGATTGATTAAGGCGGCTCAGCGTTTCGATGAAACCCGTGGGTTTAAATTTATTTCATATGCTGTCTGGTGGATTCGCCAGTCTATTCTGCAGGCTTTGGCCGAGCAATCCCGTATTGTTCGCCTTCCGCTGAACAGGGTAGGTTCTTTGAATAAAATTTCCAAGACTTTTTCTGAACTGGAACAACGTTTTGAAAGAGAGCCTTCTCCTGAGGAACTGGCTGAAGTATTGGAAATATCCTCTTCTGAAGTTGTGGACACGATGAAAATTTCGGGTCGCCATGTTTCGATGGATGCTCCGTTTGTTCAGGGAGAAGAAAACAGCTTGCTTGATGTTCTTGAAAATGACCTGGAAGACAAACCGGATTCAGGACTTGTCAATGAATCGTTACGTAAGGAAGTGCAACGTGCGCTTTCAACCCTTACGCAACGTGAGGCTGATGTCATCGCTTTATATTTCGGGTTGAATGGTGAACATGCCATGACCCTCGAAGAAATCGGTGAGAAATTTAACCTTACCCGTGAGCGCGTACGTCAGATCAAGGAAAAGGCAATCCGTCGCCTGCGTCATGCTTCAAGAAGTAAAGCATTGAAAACCTACCTGGGTTAACAGATATAGCTTTAAGATTTTCAGACGGCTGTTCAGAAGTTTTACTTTCGGACGGCCGTTTGCTTTTTATTAATGATTTTATTTATGGCAGTTTTACAACCTATCATAGACCTGGCAGAGTTATGCTACCAGCATGGTATTACACACGCCGTGATATCACCTGGCTCACGTAGTGCCGCACTATCACTTGCATTCGACAAACACTCCGGAATCACCACACATATTGTGATGGATGAGAGAGCCGCTGGTTTCATAGCACTGGGTATGGCACAGCAACTAAAGAAACCTGTTGTACTGATCTGTACTTCCGGAAGCGCTGCCTATAATTTTGCTCCCGCAGTAACGGAAGCTTTTTTTCAGCAGATTCCGTTGCTGATCCTGACTGCCGACCGCCCCCCTGAATGGATTCACCAGCAGGATGGACAGACGATCTATCAGTCGGGTATTTTTGGGAAGCATGTGAAAAAGTCTTTCGATTTTCCTGTGGATTACCAACATCCTGATGCTGTTTGGTTTGCCAACCGTCTTGCCAATGAAGCTCTCCTGCTGGCCAATGAAGTACAGCCGGGGCCTGTTCATATTAATGTTCCGGTGCGCGAACCGTTTTATCCTGCCAGTGACGAAATGTTTGAAGCAGGGAAGGTCAGAAAAATTACCAGAATTGAGGCACAGCATTCCATAAGTACTGAACACTGGCATTGGCTTGAAGACATGATGGAAAGCCATGACCGCATTGTCATTGCTGTGGGACAAATGGATTATAATAAAGAACTCATTGAAATACTCCGGCAGTTAGCCACAGATTTTGGTGTGGTAGTATTGGGAGATTGCATCAGCAACCTTCCGGATGAAGAACCTTTTATTCTCCACCATGATTTGTTCCTGCCATTAGTGGGTGACGACGATTTTCACCCGGACCTGATGATTACCCTCGGAAATTCCTTTCTTTCCAAATCACTTAAAGAATTTATAAGAAGTAATAAATGCGAAAATCACTGGCATGTGGGAATTGGTGCGGATGTGATTGATACATTCCGGTGCCTTACTTTACAGATACCGATGCAGCCACTGGATTTTTTCGGGAAATTATTTGAGGAGTTCGATTTTCAGCGTTTTCTGAAACATTTTCAGTTTGAAAGTGATTTTGATTTTCATGCGAAATGGTATCATAACAATATGAAATCGAGGAGATTACTGAATGATTACCTGAAAAGAACAGATGTGTTCTCAGATGTTGCTGTTTTGTCGGTGGTACTGGATGTTTTACCGGAAAATTGTCAGTTGCACCTGGCCAACAGCATGAGTGTAAGGTATATTAATTTCCTGGGTGTTCCGAATAAGGGCATCCGTGTTTTTGCCAACCGTGGAACGAGTGGTATTGACGGGTGTGTGAGCACGGCCATCGGTGCCGCACTGATTACCACTGAACCGGTATATCTGATCGTGGGTGATGTAGCATTTTTGTATGATCGCAACGGCTTACTTCTGACCCACCTTCCTCACAATCTTAAAATTGTTGTGCTTAATAATGCCGGCGGAAATATCTTCAGAATTATAAACGGATCTTCAACACAGCCGGAAGTGGAAAGACTATTTGAAACACGTCATGCCTTTACAGGTGAGGCTACGGCAACAGATAGCGGAATGGATTACTTCAGAGGAGATTCGTTCAGTACAGTTACTGAATTACTGTCTCTATTTACAGGAAGTAATAAAGCCTCCGTCCTTGAATTAATTACCTTGCCAGAAGAGAGTGCTGATGCTTATAAAAACGCCAGACACTATCTCAAGTCACATTGGACGGAGACTGAATAACTTATTTACAAAACTTTTGTATGGAAGCAGTGGCAATACTGTCCTGAAGAAGATTTCCCTGCTTCCATATTTTGCAGGCTTCATTCAACTGATTGATACGTTGATACGCAATACCCGTATATCCGTATAATTCGTCCACCGGCTGTTCCAGTTCAACAGCTTGCTTAAAATACTTTAATGCTTCATCAATCTGGTTCTGATTGAAATAATATAAGCCGATATTACGTAAGGTGTACCCGTTGTCAGGCATTAATAACAACGAATGATCCAGCAGTTTTTTAGCGTCATCCGATTGGCCGGTATTCAGTAAAACATAACCCTTGTTATTTAAAGCAATGGGATCGACTTTATTCATTAAAAGTGCCTGATCCAGGTAAGTATTTGCTTTACTCCAGTTTTTTGTACGGGCATACACCATGCCCAGATTGTTCAGGGCTTCCGGTAACCTGTTGTTGATCTCATGCGCTTTGAGAAAATCATGCTCAGCATCTTTGAATTTTTGTTCATGAAAATTCAGTACGCCACGATTGACATAGGCTTCGGCCATCCCCGGATCGAGTAATATCGCTTTTTCAAAATCAGCATACGCCTGTGCATCTCTGTTGCGTAACGTGTATAAATTTCCACGGATCAGATAATACCGCGCAGAATCACCATAAAACTGTGCAATTTGCTCCATGTCAGCTTCTGCATTTTTAGCATCTCCCAGCTTAATCAGCGTTTCAGCTCTCAGAAAACGGGCCTCATTAAACTTACTATCCAGCTCTATGGCCTTGTTTAGCTCAGCAAGGGCCAGTTCGGGTTTGCCCATACGGGTATAAAGAATGCCCTTATTTAAAAAAATATCCGGAATGGTTGCCATTTTTTTTTCGGCTTCTACATAATAGTATAAGCTTTTCTGATAATTTTCTTTGGCCATTTCAATATTCCCCTTTAAAATAAACTGAATGGCATCCTTTTTATCCATGTTATTACAGGAGATAAAAAAGATAGCGGAAATGATAAAAATGATAACCCGGATTTTTTTCATGTTAATGATAATTTACAGATACTGAAATTGGGAATATTAATTCCGGTTTCGATCAATGATTTGACTATTTTTGTAATTAAAAAAAAACTATGCGCTATATTAAAGACATTGTTCATCCTGCCTACAAAATTAGTGTTTACCAGTGGAATGGAAAGTATATTATTAAAATTGAAGCAGGAGGCGTATACGAACAAACTTATAAAATAGAGGAAACCGAACTGGTTTCCGAAGAAGATCTGGATAAAATTGTGGATAATGAATTCGTTCGTAAGATTACAGAGCGTTTCAGAGATATGCACCAGGACTTTACGGGAAGCCTGCGCCGGAATGAAATAATTTTTGACTAAAAAATATACGATCAAAAGCCACTTTGATACTGTTTTTATTATATATTCGTTAACTACCTGAAACTAATTCTTTCTATATACTGCACCCATGGTGATTAAACGTAGTCTTTCAACAATTGGCTTATACGCATTTCTCGGATTTTCATCCGCTTATGCACAAAATACCCTCGGCTATACGCAGCCCGAAGCACATTTTCGTAACGGACTGGAATACTTTGAAAAATCTAATTTCGTAGCATCCCGCGAAGAATTTGCTTCATACCTGAAAAGTAAAGATAATCTGCTGACGACCAGTGATTATAATGTAGTAACTGCCGAATATTATATAGCGGTTACCGGCTTATACCTCAATTATCCGGAAGCAGAAGTACAGGTCGAGCGATTTGTGCGAAATCATTCCGAACATCCGAAAGCTCAGCTGATCTTCAGTGACCTGGGGCAATATTTCTTTGAATTGGGCGACTATGAGAAATCCATAGATTATCTGGAAAAAGCAGTCCGCGGACCGGGCGGTTCCAATTCCAATACGATATATCAGCTGGCTATTGCTTACTATAAAACACAGCAATATGATCAGGCGTTACCACTATTCAGCCAGGTTAAGTCTGACCAGTCATTTCAGTATTCATCCGATGCATCCTATTTTGCCGGTGTAATTAATTATCAGCAGGGTAAATACCGGGAAGCTTACGAGGATTTCAAGAGAATTGAAACCAGTGAGCATTATAAAAATGAAGTGCCAAACTGGATTGTATCTTCCCTCTATCAGCTGAAGAATTATGATGAACTGCTTACTTATGGAGAGCGGCTGCTTACACAACAACGAAACAATCCTGGTCTGAAAGAAGTAGCTCTGTATGTTGCTGAGGTTTATTATGAACAGAAGCAATATGAAAAGGCGGTTAGCGCCTACGAACGGTACAGCAACTTTAATCAGGGAGGTATGCCGGCAGTGGTTACACTGCATTATGGTCACTCTTTGTTCAAGCAGCAGAATTTCCCCGAAGCAGCTGAACAAATGCGTGGAATTGCAGTTGCTAAAGATTCAGTGGGGCAATATGCTGCGTATCTGTCAGGGATCAGTTATCTGAATATAGAGCAGCCAGCCAACGCACTGCCCGCTTTTGCCAATGCCGCATCACTTGACTTCAATAAAGTAATTGCAGAAGAAGCTGCTTTTAACCATGCCAAACTGGCCTTAGAGTCGGGAAGTGCACAGGAGGCTGTGAAAGAGTTTACGGATTTCAATACGAAATACCCTAACAGTCAGTTCAATACCGAAGCTAATCAGCTGATCGCCGATGCCTATTCACGAGTAAATGATAATTCGGCTGCCATCAAACATATTGAAGGACTAAAATCGCGGAATGAGGAAATCAACCGCACTTATCAGCGGCTTACCTATAATCAGGCCTTGGCTGATTATAACCAGGGGAGATACCAGGCGGCGATGGCCAATGTGGATAAAGCCCTGAAGTTTCCGGTGAATGAAGAGATCTGGCTGGCTTCCAATTTCCTGAAAGCCGAAACTTACATTGGTTTGAAAAACGATAACGCCGCTATTGCACTGTTTGAACAAACCGCTAAGAATCCGAAAGCAGGTGCATACGGGGCCAGGAGCTTATATAACCTTGGGTACTTTTATTACAATCAGAAGAACTACAGCAAAGCACTTACTTACTTCAAAGATTTTACGAATAAGACGGAAGGTGTAAGCGGTACCATGATTGAAGATGCCTATGTGAGACTGGCCGACTGTTATCTTACCCAGAAAAACTATCGGGAGGCTTTAAGTACTTATGACAGGATTGTCGCTCAGGGAAAAGCCGAGAAAGATTATGCACTTTTTCAGAAAGGCCGTGCATATGTATATATGAATAATGAAATTGAGGCCAAGCGTCAGTTTGAAACACTGATGAATCAATACCCCGATTCAAGATATATTGACGATGCGATGTTTCAGCTGGCCGACCTTGATTTTCAGGCGGGATCTTATCAGCTGGCGATCCGCTCTTTCACAAGACTGATTAATGAGCATGCTCAGAGTTATATGGTTCCGGCAGCTTTACTCAGAAGAGGGCAAGCTTATTATAATACCAGTTCGTATGAGAATGCCATAGTCGATTTTAAACGTATCCTTGCTGAATATCCCAAGTCGCCTTCATCAAGCAGTGCACTGGAAGGATTGCAGGAAAGTTATAACGCAGTGGGCAGAACAGAGGAATTTGGCCAGGTATTGTCAACTGTCAGAAAAAGCAGTCCGGGAAATGCCAAACTGGAAGATGTTGAATTTGATAACGCCAGAAATTTATATTTTGCCGGGAAATATGATAGTGCCATTTCAGCGTTCCTGAGCTTTATCGACGCTTATCCGTCGAGCAGTAAAGTACCTGAAATCAAATACTTCCTTGGGGCGTCTTATGATAAGTCCGACAATTTTACCCAGGCTCTGCAGTATTATGGAATGGTAATAAAAGAAGCCCGGACTTCGTATGTGTCCGCAGCCGCTCAACGCTCGGCTGAAATTGAAATTAAACAGGGTAATACTAAAAACGGAATTACGCATTTAAGAACTGTTATTAAACAGACTGACAGCCATCAGGAAAGAGTGGCCGCTCTCACCACGCTGATGGATACTTATTATTCTATTGCCAGGTATGATTCTACTTTGTACTTCGCCAAAGAAATGGAAGATTTTAAGGATATTTCACCGGAAGCCTATAACAAGGCCAGGCTGTATCCGGGTAAAGTGGCTTATGTACAAGGCAATAACACCAAAGCCCTGACCGAGTTTAAGGCAGTAGCTTCCAGTATGAAAAACGAAGCCGGAGCTGAAGCCAAATATATGATCAGTGAAATTCAGTATAAAGAGAAAAAATACAAAGAAGCAGAAGCAACGATTTTTGAACTAAGTAAGGAGTTTGAAGGGAATGATTATTGGAGAGTAAGATCCTTTATCCTGTTATCGGATGTTTATCTGGCTCAGAATCAGAAAGAGCAAGCCAAGGCAACATTGCAGTCTATCATAGATAATTCAGATGATACGGAGGCGGTTGATGTTGCCAAAATTAAACTTTCTCAAATTAATTAACCCACTTCTTTTGTATTTAAACAATGAACAGCATTGTAAGTCATACCATTATGTCAAATAAAAAATTCCTTTGGGCATTAGGTTTTACATTTTCAATGGCCGGTATTTCGTCTGCCTTTGCACAACAAGGTGAAATTGAAAGCCAGACCTATGAGATTGTAAAGGAAAAAAGTATTGAGTTTCCCAAAGCCAGCAGACAGGTATCAAAGTTACAACCGGTACAGGAAGCCAATGAGCAGAAAAAACTGCGCTATACTTTCCGTGATCCGGACATTAAACTGTCCGTTCCGAAAATAACACCGGCTGCGGCTGCTTCCACAGACGAGCAGGAAAGAAAGGAAAAACCGGAAGGACTGGATAACTACCTGAAGCTTGGCGGCGGTAACTATGGAAGGTTTCTGGGAGATGCTTTTATAAGTGGCAGGTCGGGTGAAGATCTCGTGGTGTCTGCCAAACTCAATCATTTGTCCTCTTCCACAGGTCCGGTAAGAGGTAAGGAATCAGCAAACGGGCATACAGGAATCGGTTTGAATGCCAAGTATCTGGGTGCGTCATCGAAGGTTGACGGAGGTATATCCTTTGATCGTGACCGCTATTACTTTTACGGCCACCGTATGCCTGAAAATGTGACAGAAATAAACCGGGACAGCCTCAAGCAAACGCTTTCGCGTTTCGGGATTCACCTGGGCTTAGAAAACACCAAACCAGGTACACTGATTGACTATTCATTCAAGACTGCCCTGAACACCGTTAAGGACCGTTATGCGGCTTCTGAAGTAGACTGGGGGACCAATCTGAGAACATCCCTGCCGTTGGGTGAAAATTACTTTGCCGTTTTTGATGCGGATATGTATGTTTCTCAGCGTGTAGATGCACTGACCTACAACCGGAATATGTTCAGGGTGAAACCGGGTTTCAAATATGTAAGCGATCAGTTTGCGGTAACGCTGGCCCTGAATGCTGTCAATGAAACTGACAATGGCCTTGATGTGAACCGTACAAGAGCATATCCGGATATTAAGGTTGATGTTCATCCGATTGAAGGGCTTCATATTTTCGGAGGCTGGAACGGGGATATTATCCGTAATACACTGAATGGACTATTACAGGAAAATCAATGGCTGGGACCTAATGCTATGGTAGCTAATACCGAAAAGACAGCTGATATTTTCGGAGGAGTCAAAGGTGAAACGTCAGCAGGGATTAATTATGAAGGAAAGGTATCTTACGCTACTTATAAGAACTTTTATGTATTCAACAATATGCTGGTTGATACCTCAAAATTCGCGGTATTGTATGACGGCACCAAAACCAGGGTACTGACTGTTTCGGGACATCTGGGATATGAAATGGATGATTTGTTCAAGTCGTCACTTAAGGTTAATTATTTCAACTATTCGTTAGGCAGACTGGAAGAAGCGTGGCATCGCCCCGATTTGACTGTCAATTGGTTTAATGCTCTTACACTGAGCAAAAAGCTGTTCTTTACCACTGATCTTTACGTGATGAAGGGTATCAAGGGTAAGAATTTTCAGACAGGAGAAGTCGTGAAGCTACCGGTTATTGCCGATCTTAACATTAAGATTGATTACCTGCTTACCCGTAATTTCGGAGCTTTTGTCGGATTAAATAACGTGTTTGGGAAAAATTATCAGCGTAATTTGTATTATTCTCAGCAGGGGCTCAACTTTGTTGGTGGTTTGTCTTTTTCTTTTTAACTTCGTTTTATTGAATTTGTTTTAATATAAATGATAGAAATGGTTAGAATAGATCAATACATCAGATCCTTGTTGTTCGAACACGATTGCGTGATCATTCCTGATTTCGGAGGCCTGCTGACCCGCCGTTCGGAGGCGGGTTATATAAGTAATGCAGGTATTTACACACCTTCCCGCAAAAAAGTGGCATTCAATGAGGTATTAAAACTGGATGATGGTCTGTTGGTTTATACCATTTCTATTCATGAAAAAATCAACCGTGAAGAAGCGTCACGGCTTGTCAGGGAGTTTGTAGATAAACTCCGGAGTAAACTTGCTTATAAGGAAGAGGTTGTTCTGAAAGGCATCGGTGCTTTTACAATGAATCAGGAAGGCAAATGCGTTTTTGAGCCTGATAACTTTACCAACTTTGATACGGAATGGTATGGCTTAAGCGAATTAGAGGCGAAAATGCTGCAGCAGGAATCTGAAATAGCAGAGGAAATATATCCTGAAAGTACTTTTACGGAAAGTTTTGAACCTGGTAAGCCCGTTTCGAAGTCCTATTTCCAATGGGCCGGATGGGCAGCAGCTGCAGTAATGGCCGGATTGCTGTTATTTGTAGGGGCTTATGGTGAAACTTTAGGGAATATTCAGGGTTCTGCTAATCCGTTTCATTCGATGAATCCCGCAAGTTGGTTGAATGGCATTTCTGAGGGAGTAAAGTCGGTATGGTCTGCAGGTGATGAAACCATTGCAGTAAAAGAGGTTGAAATGGCTGATAACACTGTGTTGACAGAGGAAAAGGCTGATGCTGTTATAATTCCGGCTGAGGAGAAGGAAGAGATATCTGTGTTGGCTACGGTTGCTGAAAGCGTTCCTTTGACTAAAAGGTATGAATTGATTGTCGGCTCATTTACCACCATGGAAGCTGCAGAAACCCTTAAGAATGAATTTATCCGGAAGGGATATGCCGATGCCTACATTATTGAAAAGGGAGGCCGTAAATTTCATAAAGTTGCTGCACTGAATACAGATAACCTGAATGAGGCCTATACATTGCGTAAAAAACTGGAAAAAATATCCGGTGATGGTGTCTGGGTGTTTGAAGACAAAGCTGGGAGAAAAAACTGAATCAGAGAGGGACGGCATTAGCCGTAGTTTACCCGCTTATACTATATTTTAAAAAGTCACCGTTCAGGATGACTTTTTTTGTTATAATTGCATTATCCGCAAAAGCGGATAGGAAATCATACGAAATACGTCTAATTTTGCGTTAAGACCTAAAATAATCATACAATCAGTCATGGTTTCAACAGCTGTAGAAGATCGTCAACGTATTGCTCTTTCCTGGGGCATGTCATTAGGCATTACCGGGTTATTGCTGTTGATGTTTGTTTTTATAAAATTAACACGAATGACACCACCCATAGCACCGATGGAATTATTTCTGGAGGTCAATTATGGAGTGGATAATGTTGGAAGCGGTAATATTCAGACTTTCAATAAGGCCAATGATTCAAAAGTGGCTGAAAATATGAAAAGAGGAGAAGAGGAGAAGACCAAAAATGTGGTAACTCCCCCGAAACCTACACCACCTACTCCTCAACCCACCAAGGCAACTACCAAGACTAAAGCTCCGGAACGGGTTATTACTTCCAAAGCGGAGGAATCTTCTGTGAAAGAGGTTGAGCGTCCGGAAACTAAAAATACACCTGCTGCCAGTACAAAACCAGCAGTGGAATCAACCCCGGCAAAAGTTGAGCCTAAGATCAATAATGATGCACTCTTTAAGAAATCAACAGGTGCTAATTCCGGAAGTAATGGCACCAATGGAACCAAAGAGGGTATAGGCGGAAACAATAACGGAAATGATGCAAGCGGTGTAGGGGACAAAGGTGTAAAGGAGGGGAGTTTGTATTCGAAGAATTACGAAGGCAGTGGCGGCGGTGGCGGTAGCAATGTCGGGTACAGCCTGGCCGGATGGCGCTGGAAAAGAGCACCGGTCGTTAATGATAAATCGGATGCCACCGGGCAGATTATCTTCAAAATTATTGTGGATAGCAATGGCCGGGTAAAAAATGTGATTACGCAGAGTACCACCGTTACAGATTATGCAGTGGTGAATAAATATAAGGATGCAGTAAGAGCCCTGACGTTCGAAAGAAGTACTTCAGCCAGTGCACCCAGCGAATCAACGGGAACGATTACTTTTAAAATCAGTTCAAAGTAAGTAAAGCATATTTCTGTACTATATGGATTTTAGTCAGGCAATCGAATATTTGTATAATCGATTACCAGTTTTTCACAATATAGGGGCCCGGGCATATAAGCCGGGCCTCTCTACTACCCGGGCAATTTGTGAGCATCTAGGAAACCCTCAGAACCGCTATAAGACCATTCATATTGCCGGTACCAACGGAAAGGGAAGCACTTCACACATGCTGGCGGCCGTGCTGCAAAAAGCGGGCTACAAAACAGGATTATATACATCTCCGCATTTAAAATCCTTCACAGAAAGGATCAGAGTAAATGGCGTACCTGCAGAGGAAACCTATATTGCTGAGTTTGTCAGCAGTCACCGGTCTTTCATTGAATCGGTATCACCTTCTTTTTTTGAAATCACGGTAGCAATGGCTTTCGATTATTTCGCCCGGGAAAATGTGGATGTAGCGGTTATTGAGGTGGGCCTGGGCGGACGGCTTGATTCAACGAACATCATTACACCTGAGTTATCGGTAATCACGAATATCAGCTTTGACCATGTTAAGCAACTGGGCGATACCTTACCTAAAATCGCAGCTGAAAAAGCCGGTATTATTAAGGAGAGGGTTCCTGTAGTAATCAGTGAAAATCATGGTCCGGAAGTGGACGAGGTATTTATTTCCAGATCACAGTCGGTTAACGCGCCTGTCGTTTTTGCTGCTGCTGAATGGCAAGTCCGGGATCATTGGATTGAAAACGGAAAGATGGGTGTATCAATAACAGATGCAGACCAAAATGAGGTATTCACTGGATTAGAACTTGAATTGACAGGATTCTATCAATGTAAAAATATTTTAGGAGTGTTAAGCGCACTGAAAATACTGAAAAATAGCGGGTGGTTATTATCTGAGAAAGCGATTTATGAAGGTTTGTCAGCCACCAGTAGTATTACAGGACTGAAAGGCCGCTGGCAGGTATTGAATGCAAGGCCGTTTATGGTATGTGATACGGCTCATAATCCTTCCGGGCTCGCCAATACGATAGCACAGTTTATGAGCATCCCAGCTGCGAAAAGAACCTTTATCCTGGGATTTGTAGGAGATAAGGACGTAACAGCTATATTGAAATTACTTCCTTCAGATGCTTCCTATTATTTTTGCCAGCCGGGCAATATGAGGGCCTTACCCGCTGAATTATTAGCCAAACAGGCGAAGGAAGCCGGAATAACCGGAATTGTAGAAAGGGACGTCAACAAAGCCATGACGCTGGCAATGGCGTCAGCTTCAGCTGAAGAGGCTATTTATGTAGGCGGAAGTACGTTTGTAGTAGCAGATATTGAAAATTTATAAAATGGCAAGGCAAAAATTACAAAGATTTTTACATAATTCATTAGCAGACAATGTAATCGAGAAGGGAAAGCCCTTCTATACCACCATTAAAGGAAACTGGAATAAGGAATACTTTAAGAATGACCAGCCGATTGTCCTGGAACTGGCGTGCGGGAAAGGTGAATATACCACTGGTCTTGCCGCCGTTTATCCCGACAGGAATTATATCGGTATTGACATTAAGGGAGACCGAATCCAGAGAGGAAGTAAACGTGCCATGGACAATAATCTGGCAAACGTAGCTTTTCTGAGAGCTGGAATCCAGTTCCTGGATGAGTTTTTTGTAGAGGGAGAAGTTGATGAAATATGGCTGATTCATCCGGATCCGCAACCGAAAGACAAAGATGAAAAGAAGCGCCTTACCAATTCCGCTTTTCTTTCTTTATATGCCAGGTATTTAAAGAAAGGCGGGTTATTCCGTTTAAAGACAGATAATCCTTTTCTGTATGAATACAGTCTGGGGTCTTTGGGCAACCATACAGAATACCGCATTCTGGATCATACCAACGATCTTTATCATTCACCATTGCTGGAAGAGCACCAGGGAGTCAAAACCCATTATGAACATTTGTTTGTGGAAAAGGGTTTTACTATTAATTATATTAAATCGGTCAGACTATGATGTTCATGAGAAAATACCGGAATCTGATAGCCATCGCTCTTTTAGTTACAATAGGTACCCGGACAGGATATGCTCAGCAGGTTATAGATAAAAAGCTTTATAATCCTTTGGCAGATGCCGAAAAAGACATTCAGAAGGCAGTAGAACAGGCCAGGATATCAGGGAAACATGTTTTTATTCAGATAGGAGGTAACTGGTGCGTATGGTGTCATCGTTTCAATGAAACTGTGATGAATAATGATACGCTCCGTGGAATTCTGAACCATAGTTATGTGCCGTTACATGTCAATTACAGCCCTGAAAATAAAAACGAAAAAGTACTGGCTTCGCTGGGTTATCCGCAACGTTTCGGATTCCCGGTTTTTGTAATTTTAGATAGAAACGGCAATCGCTTACATACCCAGAACAGCGCCTACCTTGAAGACGGAAAAGGGCATAACAGTACTGAAATATTTAAATTTTTATATAGTTGGACACCCACTGCGATTGATCCTGAAAATTATAAATAATCCGTGAACCTTAATTCTGATCCTGAGGTTTTTAAAGCATAGGAATTTAAAAATACAGGTAGAATGAATACAGTAGAAAAAATTTTCACAAAGGAGAATATTAAGAAAGCATATACTTACGAAGAGTATCTTGAACTGATTGCTGATCTTGTTGATAAAAAGCAGACGACAGGCCCAAATCAATCAGAGGATTATGCAGCCTATACCCGTCTGAATCTGATAAGAATGCAGCGTCTGGATAAAACCGTTGAAATAGGGAACGAACTGACAGAACTGGTAAAGGAAATTAAATCTCCGCAGCGCTGGTATGTTTTATTGGAAGGCTGGTGTGGCGATGCAGCACAGTCTGTGCCTGTAATTGCAAAACTGGCAACTTTAAATGATCATATTGAGTTGCATCTTCTGTTGAGAGACGAACACCCGGTTATTATGGATCAGTATCTTACCAATGGAGGTAGGTCCATTCCTAAACTGATAGGATTGGATGAAAACGGAGAAGAGTTGTTTGTCTGGGGCCCAAGACCGGCTGAAGCACAGGCATTATATGATGAATTTAAATTGAATCCTGAAAGAGGGTTTGTGAAGTTTGCCGAAGAACTACAGCTATGGTATTCGAAGAATAAAACTGTGGCGATTCAGAAAGAATTGATATCAGTTATAAAAGGATAATTTCAATTATAAAAAGATAATTCAATGCCCCTGGTTGAAACCGGGGGCAAAATA
>JBEBXQ010000079.1:0-23850 GCA_040391535.1 Telluribacter sp.
ATTTTTCCGATTTCGATTGATTTGTACAAATCTGCTGTTCCGTAAAGCTGGTTTCCGAAACGGTACCCCGAAGCATTGGTGGTATTTAGCTTTCTTGACAGATTAAGTGACAGTCCCCATTGTTTATGATTCAGGGTATAAAAAGCATTGATGATAAAATCAGTGCTGCCAGTCCC
The DNA here is from genome assembly GCA_040391535.1 of Telluribacter sp. Lineage (GTDB taxonomy): Bacteria > Bacteroidota > Bacteroidia > Cytophagales > Spirosomataceae > JBEBXQ01. Next base: position 177 of record JBEBXQ010000079.1, read on the forward strand.
GGGTTGAAAATTGGCATTGGCTACCTGCAGATAATCATTTTCGTCATACCGGAAACGTCCTGTGGGAAGTTTTATTCCGCCACCGAGCAGCAGGGTATGGGTGAATTCCGAAACGGAAGTTCCGTCCATAAAAGTATTGAACAGGTTATAATTGGCCAGTACGGTGGCATCGCCCAGTCCGGATTGTTTTTTTATCATGGCTGAGGTTTCCTGACGATCGAACCGATAGGGAATAAATGCCATTACCTGAACACGATTGACCGGAAAAAAACGGGCATAAAGTTCGGTTATATTGAATGTTTCCTGCGTGTTCAGAACAGCGTTTTCAGGATGCGTATGGAAATGCATAAAGCTGTAACGTACGCCAATCAGTGATTTGTTGGACTGGGGCATTAATCCGAAATACGATCCGCTGTTGGCACATCCGCAAATGTCACATGCGATTGTTTTGGGTATAAATCCGAGCGTAATCAGAAGCAGCAGCAGTAATCTGTATGTTTTCATGAGTTTGCCATTTTAAAAATGTTAAAGAGCGTTTCCGATACCCGGGTCCGATAGCCGCTGGTCGCGCACGAAATCGTCATCGGAGAGGGTATGAAGAAAAGCGATAATATCCTGTTTTTCTGCCTTTGTCAAAAGTAGTCCTTTCCTGCCGTCAGGTTGTATAAGCATACCGTCCAGATTAGGAAGTTGCTGCACACTGTCGGTATAATGGTCCAGTACTTCTGTCAGTGTATAATACCTTCCGTCGTGCATGTACGGAGCGGTGAGTCCTGCATTGCGCAGACTTGGAACTTTAAATGTATATCGGTCGGCCTCATTTCCGGTTACCTCCTCGCGGCCTTTGTCATTGATTTTCATGGGCACGAGGCCATTGTTACGAAAGCTGAAATCAGTAAATAATTCTCCTGAATGACAACCCGAACAATGTGTTCTGAACAGGGACATGCCTCTTTTCTCCTGCTCGGTCATCGCATTCAGATCTCCCATTTTATAATAATCGTAACGGGAACCGGCCGACACCATCGTAAGCATAAACTGCGCCATGGCTTTCATCATGCGGTCTGTGTTGATTTCCTCAGTACCAAACGCCTTTTTGAAAAGAGCAGGATAGTTGGGCTTGCTTTTGTCTTTTTCGCCGGATGTCGCCCGGAGCTTATCCAGAATGGCCGGTACGGTTTCATCCATCTCTACTTCATTACCGATCGGATTAAAAGGAACGAAATCAAGATCATGCACCCCTCCGTCCCAGAAAAAAACGGGCTGCCAGGCTACATTCTGAACCGAGGGGGAATTGCGTGTTCCCAACAGATCGTCCACACCATGGCTCAGCTCGTGTCCGTGATGAGTGAATGCTGAAGGCTGCTGATGACAGGTACCGCAACCTATATTATTGGTGCGGGAAAGCCTTCCGTCATAAAACAGAAACCTTCCGAGTTCAACTCCCTCTTCTGTGAGGGAGTTGCCGGAAAAATTATAAACCGGATCAGGAAAATGGGCAGGTTTTTGCCACGAAACCGGAGTGGGGCCCAGGGGCTCAGGATCTGTGCCTGTATCACTATCCCGGCAAGAAACCACGACAAGCATTAATCCGGTTATGCAAAGACTATTCAACCACTTTGCCATACTTAATGAACATGATCAACGGTAAACATCTGAGCATAATTGTTGGCCACTTCTGCCGCTTTTTCGGGATTTCCCATAATATTGGGCGTCTCAGCGATTTTCAGATTTACCCCGGGGCCAGTGAACAGTTTGAGCAGGTCTGCCATGAGGTGAATTTCCGGTGTGGAGGTTTCCGATACAGTAACCGGATGTTCGAACGGAAGTACGATGGTACGGTTATTATTGACGGTTTTCTCCGTATACCCTCCGAAAAAACCGATATGGTAATTGAACTTCTCAGCAGTTGATGAATGAGGGGAATTTCCTTCCAGCTTCAGAAAAATATACCCCGAGTTCCACGACCAGTACATGCCTTCACCATTACCGGGGTTCAGTACCCCTGTTCTTTCCTCTAAAGGGGAGGTGCTTTTGAGGCTATCTACCCCCAGTACAAATTCAAGACCTGTATAATCACCAACGGGAACCTGTGGCAGGGAAACCATTTGTGATGCTTTGGTATCTTCTTTGATCAGAAAATAGCTCTGGTCCTTCGGGACAGTGAAAGAACTGCCGTCGGCCCGGTATAATCTGATATTGGAAACAAAATAGTTCAGGGCACTCACGGAGAATTCTTCTCCAGAGGGGGTGGTATAGGTAACACCATTCAGTACCAGGTTTTTGTCGCCGACAACATTGTCGAACTCAATCTTGACACCACCTTGCTTTACGATGGTTTCTTCGCAGGAAATAAATGAAAATGAAAGCAGAACAGCCAGGGCTGTATATAATACAAAATTAGTTTTCATGATAAACAGAGCTTACGCCATGGCTATGCAGTAATAGGTAAGCATATCACTGACCAGCCAGAGGTTTCAAGCCATTTTAATTCAAAAAATAGTAACAGGTAAATGACAGATCAGAACATCTGAAAAGAGGTGATCTGTGTGAATGAGGAAAACTCAGATGATGGGCGGATGAAAAATACCTTTTGAAACAGATTGGGCCGCCAACGCATTTTTATAGGGAGTAGGTAATAAAGCAGCAAGAAGGTCAATACTGGCTTTCGGCGCCATGACAGATTCAAAAATGGGGTAGCCCGCAACTACTTCAATTAATTTCCCCATGTAGTCACACTCTGCCTGACGCTCTTCCTGTTCCTGAGCGGCAGCAATTTTTTTAGCGAGGTAACATTTCCCGTCACAATTGAGCTGAGGACGGTTTCTGTTTTCGCAAAGATTCCTGGAGATATAGTCACGGCGCAACTCAAAATCAAGATAGATCATCGGTATCATCAGGGATTTGACGCCCAGAATGATGAGGAAGATGATGGCTAATACCGATTTAAAATGCTGTTTCATGAACAATCAATAACAGAAATAATCCGGCTGCAAAGATAGGGGCTGATGACGAGAAAACGTTAGGAATTAAATAATTCTTTATCAAGCAATGTGACAATTTTCCTGAAATCCTCCGGATGGTTGACGTAATCAATATGATTCATATCAATTTCTATGAGCTTTCCATCAGTATAGTCTGCAGCAAATGCATCGTAATAATGATTCAGGCTTGTAAGATATTCCACAGGTATATCCGATTCAAAATCCCTTCCACGCAATTTGATCTGACGGACAAGCGTGGGTAGGTCAGCCTTGAGGTAAATCATCAGATCAGGAGGTGATACCGCTTTCGTAATGGTATCAAAAAGAAGCAGATAACTATCATAATCGCGCGCAGTCATTGTGCCTGATTCGTATAAATTCTTCGCAAAAATGAAGGCATCTTCATAGATCGTCCTGTCCTGAATCACGGTGGTATGCGTAAGCTCACTGATTTTCTGAGCCTGGGCAAACCGGCTGTTCAGAAAGTAAATCTGAAGGTTAAATGCCCAGCGGTGCATATCATGATAAAAATCAGCCAGGTAGGGATTGTTTTCCACAGCTTCATATAATACTTCCCATTGATAATGGTCACTTAACATGCGTGTAAGGGTGGTTTTTCCCGCGCCAATATTTCCGATAACGGCAATATGCATAATACTGTTTCCTTGTAAATGAATAAAAAGCCGAAATTACACTTTCTGCCGAAAAAAATCCTTTTGTGCCTTTAACATGATAAGAATTAGGTTTTACTAACCCATTGATCTTCGTATCTTTGTGGCGGATTAAGAAAAAAGGTTAAAATGAGAGATTACCGCGTCTTACTTTATTACAATTATACTCCCATCGAAGATCCCGATGCTTACCGTGATGAACATCATCTTTTTTGCGTGGGCAATAACCTGTTAGGCAGGATTATTATATCAAAAGAAGGATTAAACGGTACCGTTTCCGGTCTGAAAGAGGATTGTGACAAGTATATGGAGTATGTTCTGGCTGATCCCAGATTCTCTGAGACTCAATTTAAAATTGAAGAACATGATGCGCATACCTTTCATAAGCTCCATGTGAGGGTAAAGGATGAAATTGTGAATTCAGATCTTCCGGTAAATCCGCTGGTAGCAACAGGGAAACACCTTGATCCCGCTGAGTTCAGGAAAATGCTTAATGATCCTGATGTGGTACTGGTGGATATGCGGTCCAATTACGAACATAAACTGGGTAAATTCAAAGGTGCGGTTACCTTCGACATGGAGAACCTGCGCGAGCTGCCTGACCATGTGGATGAAATTGCGCATCTGAAAGACAAAAAAGTAATTACCTATTGCACCGGGGGGATCAAGTGTGAAAAGGCGAGTGCCTATCTGCTTGACAAAGGTTTTAAAGACGTGTATCAGCTGCACGGCGGTATTATCCGCTACGGACTTGAAGAAGGCGGAGAGAATTTCGATGGCAAATGCTATGTATTTGATAACCGGGTGGCTGTTCAGGTAAATAAGGTGAATCCTGAAGTGATTTCCACTTGTTATGTTTGCGGTGATAACTGTGACAGAATGGTCAATTGTGCCAATGCTGAATGTAACCGCCATGTGCCGGTATGCGAAAAATGCAGTGATGAACTGGACGGGGCCTGCTCTCCTGAATGTAAAGAACATCCTGCCAAGCGCCCTTACGATGGAAGGGGATATTATCCGGTACCCGGTAATAATTATACCCCCTTACAAGGTTTTAAGAGCCTGACCAAGCAAAGAAAAATTGCCCTGAAAAACCAGCAGGACTTATAAATGAAGTCAGCTATGCTGTAAATTTTCCACTTTACAGCCCATTATAAAATCATTCATCTCGTAAGGACCTACGGGAATATCATCTTCATATAACACTACAAAGCCCATTTTTTCGTAGAAGAAGCGGGCTTTGTTGTAACGGTTGACATTGAGCCGGACTTCCTTTGCGCCCTTCTTTGCACATTCTGCAATAACAGCCTGCAACAGAAATTTCCCTGAACCTGTACCCTGTGTTTCCGGGAGAACATAAATTTTATGCAACTTAAAGACATCCTTGTTATCTGTGACCGAATAGGAGGCAAATCCTGTTACTTCAGTATCGCTGACGAGTAACAAAAAGGTATGGAGCTGGTTTTTCATCTGATCTTTCAGTGCATCAAAGGAATACATCAGGTCAAACATATAGTCAACCTGTTCCTGATCAAGGATAGGAAGATAGGTCGGGTACCAGATTTTTTCCTGCAATTCACGGATAACAGTAATGTCGTTTGTATCGGCTTGTCTTATTGCTAATGAAGGCATATTATGTAACTTTGGAACTTCAACCAAAACATGGAATGAATAAAATTTAGTTCAGATATTACGTAGTATATGGCAATTGAGACTATAAAAGAAACGATAAAAAAACCTTTGATACTGGTTACCAATGATGATGGCATTACTTCGAAGGGTATCCGTACCCTTGTGGAGCTTATGCTGCAGCTGGGTGAAGTGCTGGTTGTCGCCCCTGACAGCCCTCAGTCGGGGATGGGACATGCCATTACAGTAGGGGAACCCCTGCGATTGTATCCTACAGATATTTTTGAGAATGTTGATGAATATGAGTGTTCAGGTACTCCGGTAGACTGTGTAAAGCTGGCCAAGCATTACGTGCTGGGCGACCGGGAAGTAGACCTGGTGGTCAGCGGGATTAATCATGGCAGCAACAGCTCGATCAGTGTACTGTATTCAGGGACGATGTCAGCAGCGATTGAAGCGGCTATTGAGGGCATTCCGGCTATAGGGTTTTCTTTGAATGATTTCGATGAGCAGGCTGATTTCAGCCACGCTCATGAAGCCATTCTCAGAATAGCCCGTGCTGCGCTGACCAATACTTTCCCCAGAGGGACAGCACTGAATGTTAACATTCCGAAAAAATCAGAGGAACCTGTGAAAGGAATTAAAGTCTGCAAGCAGGCAAATGCCAAATGGCAGGAATCTTTTGATTACCGGAAAGATCCCCGGGGCCGCGGCTATTTCTGGATGGTGGGCGAGTTTGTAAATTATGACGAATCGGAAGATTCGGATGAATGGGCTTTGAAGCAGAACTACGTATCCGTGGTTCCCTGCCAGTTTGATCTGACCGCCTATACGGTGATGGATCAGATTAATTCCTGGAATTTGTAATCAATGCATCTCATACCTGAGCGCTGTCCGTAGTGCTGATACAGCGTAATAATGTAAAAAGATGCACCGGTATTTGGGAAAATGGGATTTTGAATAAAATTATGATATGGCCATTATTGGAAGTTTATTAAAGAAAAGCATCCGGCTTACAGCGATGGTTTCAAACCAGAAATCGCTGAACCCGTTTAAGCAACAGAAGAAAACACTGGCCAAGCTCCTTTCGCGTGCCAGCTATACTGAAATAGGTGAAAAGTATAACTTTGAAGAGATCCTCAACTCCGCTCTTTTTGGAGAACCCGGGGACTTTTATCAGAAATTCAAATCATCGCTGCCTGTATATGATTACAATAAGCTTTACCAGGAGTTCTGGCATAAGACTATCCAGGGAGAACCGGACGTGTGCTGGCCCGGAAAAGTAAAATACTTCGCCCTGAGCTCCGGAACATCTGAAGCTGCTTCCAAGCAGATTCCGGTTACCAAAGCGATGTCACAGTCCATGCAGCGCGCCAGCATCCGGCTGATTCTCAGTCTGGGTAATTACAAATCCATTCCTGAAGAAACGTTCGAAAAAGGAATGCTCATGATTGGCGGGAGCACAACCCTGAGCTCAAAAGAAAACCGGCTGGAAGGAGACCTGAGCGGAATTAATGCCAGCATGATTCCTTTCTGGTTTAAGCCCTATTATAAACCCGGAGAGAAAATAGCTTCGGAAATTGACTGGAGTAAAAAACTGGAAGACATAACCAAAGAAGCCAAAGACTGGGATATTGGCTTTGTGGTAGGAGTTCCTGCCTGGATCCAGTTATTGTTTGAGAGAATAATCGATCATTATAAGCTGAATAATATTCACGAATTATGGCCTAACCTGGAAGTATATTCACACGGTGGCGTATCATTTGACCCCTACCGGAAAGGCTTTGAAAAACTGCTGGGTAAGCCCATTATCTACATCAATACCTACCTGGCTTCAGAAGGGTTTATAGCCTATCAGGCCCGTCCGGATGCGAAAGGGATGCAACTGACGATGGATAACGGGATTTTCTATGAATTTATCCCGTTTAATGAACAGAATTTCAACGCCGACGGAGTAATGGCCGACCAGCCTGAGACCCTGATGATTGACGAAGTGGAGGAAGGTGCTGAATATGCCATTCTGATTACTACCTGCGCAGGTGCCTGGCGTTATCTTATCGGCGATACGGTTAAGTTTATTGATAAAGCCAATGCCGAAATCGTTATCACAGGCCGTACCAAGCATTTTCTGAGCTTATGCGGAGAACACCTTTCGGTAGATAATATGAACCGTGCCATAGACACCGTGGCTGAAGAACTGGGGATCAGAGTGAAAGAATTTACCGTAGCCGGATTGTCTGAAGACGGACGTTTCTCGCATCACTGGTATGTGGGTACGGATGATGCGGTGGATGAGCAGCTGTTACTTCAGAAAATCGATCATAAACTTAATGAACTGAATGACGATTATGCAGTAGAGCGCCGCCATGCGCTGAGCAATATTTTCATTACGGTACTGCCCAATTCGGTTTTTTACGGATGGATGGAGTCAAAAGGAAAAATGGGCGGACAGCATAAATTCCCCCGGGTGCTTAAAGGCAAAACAGCGACCGACTGGCAGGAATATCTCCTTAATAATCCTATCCGTTAAACATAAAAATTCAGATACGCGATGCGAAGGGCAATTCCGATAAATACGATTCCGGTTATTTTATTAAGGTAGTCAACCACTCGTGGCGTAAAGAATTTCTTGAGCTTATGGGAGAAAACCGCAATGAGCGATTCGGTTATAAATACGGCCACAATACTCACTGACAGGAAAGCAACCACACGCGGAAAGTCATAGGACAGATTGGTCCTGAGATAGGAGGTAATTGTTACCCAGCTGATAAAATTCACCGGATTGAGGCCATTGAGCAGAAATCCGGTGGATATATAATAGAGGTAATCACCGAAACGGGTTTTCGGATAAGCAAGCTTGGGTTGCCCTTTTACCAGATTACTGATGCCCAGAGCCACCAGAAAAATACATCCGATCCCTGCCAGCCACTTTTCAAAACCCTCGATAGAAGGTAAAAGAGCTGTTCCGAAAATGGCACAGATAACAAAGAGCGCATCACAGATCAATACACCGGCTGCAATTTTAATACCGCTTTTGTAACCGTTGTCAATACTGTTCTGGACAAGGGAAAAAAAGACAGTGCCAAAGGTGAAACAAAGCACAACACCCGTTAAAAATCCGTAAAAAACAGCTTCCAGCATTTTATATCCCTTTCAGCCGAGCTACCATCAGGATGGCACAGATAGAAATAGAATCGGTGATTTCAGACCGCATTACCATCGCTACAGCTTCCTGAAGTGCTACTTTCCTGACCTCGATTTCTTCGGTCTCTTCTGTTTCCTGTTCAAATTGCTGTAATCCCTGAGCAAGAAAAATAAATCCTTCTTCATCAGTAGCAGAATTGGAAGTATGGACCCGTCCGATCTTTTCCCAATGCGAGGCTACAAGTCCGGTTTCTTCTTTCAGCTCGCGCTGAGCAGCCGCTAAAGAGCTTTCCTCCATCGGGCCGCCACCCTCCGGAATTTCCCATGAATATGCGTTGAGAGGATAACGATACTGCCCCACCAGGTAAATATGGTTTTCATCGTCAAGGGCCACAATTCCGATGGCTTTATTTTTAAACCTCACCAGACCGTAGATACCTTCTCCTCCGGAGGGTGTTATAACGTCCCTGTGATCAACAGCTATCCAGTTGTTTTGATAGACCGTTTCGCTGGTGATTGTTTTCCAGTTACCTTCCTGCGTCATTCAGCTTTTTATGGTTAATCATCAATTTTGTTGCAAATAAACCAAATTATGTGTGAAACCACAGTGGAAATGCGCATCACGGAAAAAACAAATGACTGAATAATTAAAAAAATTTATAAATTTGCCGGAAGTGGGTATTAATCCGGTACGGCATTGAATTATATTAATAAATCAGAATAAGGACAGAGATTGTCATGCATGCGGATTCGTGATCTGACAGACTTCTGAAACTATTGAAAAATACTTTACCGGCAACAGAAGTGCTTATTAACCCGACAGTCAAAATATATTATTTCATTAATCACAATTACCTTATCATGTACAATAGCAGAAGAAATTTCCTCAAAACACTGGGAGTTTCTGCCATAGGAGCAGGATCTCTTCAACAAATTCTGGCATCATGTGCTGCTCCGGCTTCCAAAGAGTTGTTTTTTGAAATTTCATTGGCAGAATGGTCTCTGCACAAATCTCTTTTTGACGGAAAACTGACAAATCTTGATTTTCCTGAGCTCGCTAAAAAAGAATTCGGTATCAGTATTGTTGAGTATGTAAACCAGTTTTTTAAAGATAAAGCTAATGATACGGATTATCTGAATGAATTGCTGAAGCGTTGTGATGATAACGGAGTTACCAATCACCTGATTATGATTGACGGTGAAGGAGGTTTAGGTGATCTGGATGAAGAAGCCCGTAAAACTGCGGTTGAAAACCACTATAAATGGGTAGATGCTGCCAAGTACCTGGGATGTAAGACGATCAGAGTAAATGCTTACGGACAGGGAGAGGCGGCTGATGTTTCCAATGCTGCCATTCAAAGCCTTGGTACATTAGGTGAATTTGCAGCAAAAAGCGGTATTAATATAATTGTTGAAAACCACGGCGGGTTCTCTTCAGATGCGTCCTGGTTGTCCAATGTCATGAAACAGGTGAACCTTGGCAACGTAGGTACGCTGCCTGATTTTGGTAACTTCTGTATTGAGAGAGACCCTAACGACTGGAAAATCTGCGTAAAAGAATACGATCGTTACCAGGGAACCAGTGAACTGTTACCTTATGCCAAAGGACTGAGTGCCAAAACGTATGACTTTGATGAAAAAGGCAATTGTGTAGAAACAGATTACAGCAAAATCCTGAAAATCGCGAAAGACGGTGGTTTTAACGGTGTTATCGGAATTGAATATGAAGGTTCGGCTGTGTCGGAATATGATGGAATTAAAGCAACCAAAGCGCTGCTGGAAAGAGTAGGAGCAGAGGTATAGCATATCATCAGCGTATGCCGGGGAATATTCCCGGCATACGCTGATTTAGTATATTATTGCAGATAATTAAGAAACTCCCTTTTGGTAGCTTCTTCCTGAAATTTACCACCGTAGAATGAAGTAACGGTTGAGCTTCTGATATCCTGCACACCTCTGGATTGCACACACATGTGATCGGCATCAATTACTACCGCAATATCTTCCGTACACAATATTTCCTTTAAAGCTTCACCGATCTGCACGGTAAGTCTTTCCTGCACTTGCGGGCGTTTGGAATAATACTGCACGATGCGGTTAAGCTTGGACAGGCCAATTACCTTGCCACTGGATATATAGCCGATATGAGCTTTTCCCACAATCGGTACAAAATGATGTTCGCAATTCGAAAACACAGATATGTTTTTTTCTACGAGCATCTGATCATAATTATATTTATTTTCAAACAGCGTTACCGAGGGCATATTAGCAGGATTAAGCCCGCTGAAAATTTCGGTAATGTACATTTTGGCTACTCTTTCAGGAGTTCCTTTGAGGCTGTCATCATGAAGATCCAATCCCATAATTTCCATGATTTGCCTGAAATGCTTTCCGATCAGCTCAATCTTGGTTTCATCATCCATATCAAAGGCGTCGAGACGCAAAGGGGTATTATAGGAAGATAACAAATGGTCATCTCCTATATCGTCTATGGCAAGATGGTCAGTTAGCGGGGTATTCAACGAAGTTTCGTTCTGTTTCATAAAGCGTAATTTTTATTTCATACTCAGCTTCGATTCGTTGGCGAAGCTTTTCATAAATCACTATGGCAATGTTTTCTGCAGTAGGATTCAGGCTTTTAAACTCTTCAGTATCGATATTCAGATTCCGGTGGTCAAAACGTGCCGTAACTTCCTGCCGGATAATCTCTCCCAATAATTTTAAATCATAAACATAACCGGTCTGTGCGTTTACTGGTCCGGTCAGTCTGACAATCAACTCATAATTGTGTCCGTGAAAGTTAGCATTACTGCACTTTCCGAATACAGCCTGATTCTCTTCTTCCGTCCATTCAGGATTATGGAGCCGGTGAGCTGCATTGAAATGCTCCTTCCGAAACACCGATACCCGTTTGTTGTCCATAAAAATCGCTTTGTAAAAACTCAACTTTAAATGCCGTTACAAAGTTTGTGTACAACACATTTAAAGACTTGATTAGCAGAATGTACTATCTCCTTATTTTCAGAATTCTCTGTTCACCTTTGTTAAATTTGGCGGAGCATCTATTAATCAAAGTAAAATTTTATTTAATAAAAAAAATTAAGAATGTTATTATTTACCTTTTCTTTGTATTAATGTAGAAAAGTACGTTTATAACCCGTAAATCTAAAACTAAGTTCATAATCTAGCAAACCATTAATGGTAATGAGTCAAAAAAACAACAACCTGGTGCCCATGATGATCATGGCACTCCTTTTTTTTATGTTCGGGTATATTACCTGGACAAACGGACCCCTGATCCCTTATCTTAAAATTGTTTGTAACCTCGAAACCGACGTACAGGCTTTTCTGGTTACCTCCGCTTTCTATCTTTCTTATTTATTTTTCTCACTGCCGGCTGCTACCTTACTGAACAAAATAGGGTTCAAAAATGGTATGGTCGTGGGTTTGCTGATTGTGGCAGTAGGCTCCCTGGTATTTATCCCGGCTGCCAACTCAAGGAATTTTACTGTATTCTTACTAGGATTATTCATGCAGGGATCGGGTCTGGCATTGCTTCAGACAGCCGTAAACCCTTATCTGAGTATTCTCGGGCCTATTGAAAGTGCTGCGAAAAGAATCAGTATTGTTGGTATCGCCAACAAATTCGCCGGTATTGTTGCTCCGTTGGTTGTCGGGGGGATTCTGTTGAAAGGGGCTTCGGGCCTGGAAGCCAAGCTGGCCGCCGCTACAGATGAAATTGAAAGGACGGCTATTCTCTCTGAAATGGGTGACCGTATTCAGACACCTTACGTTTGGTTGGCGATTGTATTGGTATTGGTTGCTGTATTGGTATACTTTGCCAACCTGCCCGAAATAGAGGCCGAAAAAGAAGAGACAACAAGTGGAAAAGGTGAAAAGAAAAGTGTATTCCAATATCCCAATCTGGTACTGGGAACGCTTGCCATGATTTGTTACGTGGGAGCTGAAGTTATTGCCGGTGACGGTATCGGCCAGTATGGTAAAAACATTGGTATCAGCCTTGACGACGCGAAACACTTTACCTCTTATACCATGGCCGCCATGCTGGTAGGGTATGTTATTGGTGTAATTGCTATTCCGAAGTACCTGAAACAGGAAGATGCGTTGAAATATTCGGCCGTATTGGGTATTATTCTTACCCTGATCGCGATCTTTACTTCCGGTTATACTTCTATTACTTTTATTGCATTAATGGGTCTGGCCAATGCGCTGATGTTTCCTGCGATATTCCCGCTTTCGATCAAAGGTTTGGGGACCTTCACTAAAATCGGTTCTGCATTTCTGGTAATGGGAATCGGGCCCGGAGGTGGTTTACTGCCGTTACTGTATGCATCAATGGGCGGTGAAAATGACCCTCAGCGTGGTTTTTGGGTGATGATTTTCTGTTATCTCTACATATTGTATTTTGCCGTGGCCGGCCACAAAAAGAAAAGCTGGTAGTACTATGATTATTTCAACACCAGGCCGGATTTGTTTGTTTGGCGAACATCAGGATTATCTGGGATTGCCTGTAATTGCAGCTGCCATTTCATTGAGGGTACAGGTAAACGGACAACCACGGGAGGATGATCTCGTGGTGATTCAAATGCCTGATATTGATAAAAAGGAAGAATTCTCTGTTTTTGAAACATTCCCTTATACCAAAGAGAGGGATTATTTCAGAAGTACCATGCAGGTGCTGAAAAAAAAGGGATTGACTTTCTCTCACGGATTTGATCTGGAGGTCAGGGGGAACATCCCGATCAACTCGGGTACTTCAAGTTCTTCCGCGCTGATCGTAAGCTGGGCTAATTTTCTTTCGAGACACGCTGATGATCCGGTTGTATTTTCTGAGAAAGAGCTGGGAGAAATAGCGAATCAGGCTGAAGTGCTTGAATTCGGTGAGCCCGGCGGTATGATGGATCACTATTCAACAGCTATCGGAAATGTGATTTACCTTGAATCACAACCTTTATTGGAGGTGGAAGCGCTTCATCCCCCAATGGGAACATTTGTTCTGGGAGATTCCCTGGAGCCGAAAGATACCATTGGTATATTGGCGCGCTGCAGGTTCGGGATGGAAGACATTATCAGAAAGGTGACGGAAAGAGACCCGGAGTTTTCTATTCATACAACACCTTTCCGTAAGATCAATGATTACAGTTATTTTCTGACTGTGGATGAACTGGGGATCCTGAAAGCTAATATTGACGACAGGGATATTCTGATCGAAGGAAAAAAGCTGATGTCAGAACCTGTAGAAAATCAGGATGATTTTGACCGGAAATTCGGCAGGTTACTGTACCGCCATTATATCAATCTGAGGGATCATAAAAAAACATCTACCCCGAAAATCGAGCGTATGATGCGCGCCGCTATGCGTGCCGGGGCGCTGGGAGGCAAAATAAACGGATCGGGCGGAGGCGGCTGTATGTTTGTATATGCCCCGAAAAACGCAGAAGAGATTGCCGCTGCCATTGAAAGCGAAGGTGGTAAAAGTTTTATCATTACCCTGGGCGAGGGAACAGGTGTAGCAGAGGCCTGAAGCTTTTATCTTAAAAATACGTGTTTCGGGAATTTGAAACACGTATTTTTGCGTTATAATGGCTAATACAATAACTGGTCTACATATGTCCACTCTTATCCCCGGCTCAGTCCGGATTCCAAATCTCTACTGTCCTTCTCTGACTGATTATACCCGTCGTGAGACGATCACCGTACCTGTGGGTGATATTCCTATGGGTTCAGCTTATCCTATCCGAATTCAGTCGATGACAACCGTTGATACTATGGATACAGAAGGGTCAGTGGAAGAAGTGATCAGAATGGTTGAATCGGGTTGTGAGTATGTAAGGATTACCGCACCAAGTGTTAAGGAGGCTCAGAATCTTGAGAATATAAAGAAAAACCTTCGCTTACGGGGATATAACGTTCCGTTGGTAGCGGATATTCATTTTACGCCTAATGCCGCTGAGCTGGCTGCCCGTATTGTAGAGAAAGTAAGGATCAACCCGGGTAATTATGCCGACAGGAAACGATTTGAAACGATTGAATATACAGAGCATTCCTACGCTGCCGAACTTGACCGTATCAGGACAAAATTCCTGCCTCTGATTAAAATCTGTAAGGAGTATGGCACCGCCATGCGGATAGGTACCAACCATGGTTCTTTATCTGACCGGATCATGAGCCGGTACGGTGATTCACCGGTAGGCATGGTGGAATCAGCACTGGAATTTTTAAGGATCTGCGAAGACGAGCATTTCTATAATATCGTCATCTCCATGAAATCCAGCAATACCCAGGTAATGGTAGAAGCATACCGTTTACTGGTGAAAAGATTGCAGGAAGAGAAACTGAAGCCCTATCCGCTGCATCTGGGAGTAACCGAAGCAGGGGAGGCAGAAGACGGCCGGATCAAGTCGGCTGTGGGGATTGGTACCCTGCTGGAAGACGGTCTGGGGGACACCGTGAGAGTTTCGTTAACAGAACCCGCGGAAAATGAAGCCCCGGTGGCGGCAGCGCTGGTGAACCGTTATGCGGTAAGACAACCCCACGGTTTTATTGAACCTATAGAACATATTTCTATTGATCCGTTTCAGTATTACCGGAGAATTACCAGGGAGGTCTTCAATATAGGGGCTGTGAATGTGCCCCGTGTCATCGCGGATTATACCGACATAGAAGTAAAAGGATATGAAGACCTGAGGCCGATCGGACATTTTTATCTGCCCGTCCCTGACAAGTGGCGTATGAATGACCAGGGAGCAGATTTTATTTACACCGGTAATCGCCCGGTTCCCTTTATGCTGCCCAACGGACTCAAAGAAATACAGGATTATCAAAGCTGGCTGAACAGTGCAGATAAGGAAAATAAATTTCCTTTGTTTGCCGGAGCAGAATTTGAAATTGCAGCGGAGAGAAGTTCTGTACTGAACTTCATTGAAGGCGATATTCATTATTTTTCAGAACGATCAGTTAAAGAAATTGAAAAAAGCGGAGTACCTGCTGTACTGGTAATCACTACAGCCAATCTGCATGGTATGGCTGAAATGAGGAGATTTTTCTTTCATCTTATTGACTGGAAATGCCAGCTGCCGGTAATACTCAGAAGAAGCTACGGAAGTAAAATGGGAGAGAAACTCCCTTTGTATGCTGCAACGGATATGGGAGGCTTGCTTGTGGATGGCCTGGGAGACGGAGTGCTGGTGTCACCTGAATTTGATGAGAAGGACGGATCGACTGAAAAACAGGATTCAGCCAAACAGTTTAACAGCGTAGCATTCGGAATCTTGCAGGCAGCACGCACACGTATGTCGAAAACCGAATATATCTCATGCCCTTCCTGTGGCCGTACGTTGTTTGACCTGCAGGAGACAACCGCCATGATCCGGAAATATACGGAGCATCTCAAAGGGGTAAAAATCGGTATTATGGGTTGTATCGTAAACGGTCCGGGTGAAATGGCAGATGCAGACTACGGTTATGTAGGAATGGGGAAAGATAAAATTGCGTTGTATCGCGGACAGCAGGTGGTGAAAAGATCTGTAGAAGCATCCAGGGCTGTAGAGGAGCTGATCGGACTCATTAAGGAAGACGGCCGCTGGAATGAGGCTGATGAGGAAGACGAACAGTATTAAAATCGGTAACCTGTATTTAAATAAAACATAACTGGCAACGTTGAATTTACAGAGGAAGATCAGTGAAATGTACGGATTCCTTTCAACGTTATATCCGATAAATAAATAATGATGAATAATTCAAAAAAATATTTTCAGCTGGGAGAGGTATTCAGCTACTTTATCAGAGTATTCCGTAAACCGGAACCCGGTGCGCCGACTTCATTTAACCTGAAAATGATGCACGGGATCAACAGAATATCAATTATCATGTTTCTGTTTTGTCTGATTGTGATGATTATCAGAGCCTTTACGCGATAAGACCCTATGGAATTTGTTTTGATCGGATTATTGCTGATACCTTACCTGATTTTCCGTTATTATAAGGTTAGTCAGTACACTGTTTTCGAACGTGATATGAAGTCATATTCGGAAGGTATCAGATTATTTTACGAGCAGAAATATTATAAGGCTTTTGCTTATTTTGATGCCAGAACCATCCGCAACCCTAAATCGGCAGCAGCCTATTTTTACAGAGGAAAATGTAATCTGAAACTGGAAAATATCCACTCAGCATTGTACGACTTTTCCATCGCCCTGACTTTCGATAATACCGTTCCTGAAATTTATATAGAAAAGGGGAAAATCCATCTTTCCAGAAATGAGCCTGCGCGGGCTTTCAGGGAACTGAATAAAGCCGTATGGCATGCACACAATCTCAACGCGGAGGCATTACGGCTACGGGCAATGACCCATATTCAGATGGGACAGCTCATGGAAGCGCATGAAGATTTGCAGGAGGCACTACAGCTGGGAGATGAACACGCTCAATACCTTTTGAAAAGTTATCCGTTTCCCAATCTCCGCAGCCGCAATAATCCTTTCTGATTTTTTACTGTGCTTCAGAAGCCTTTTTGATTTCTTCGTCCAGATTCTTACTGAGCGTCTTACAAAGAGATTCAATAGCATCCGTCATTTTTTTGTCGCCGGTTGCCGTCAGCAACGTATCTGAAATCCCGCTCATAATCTCGATATAAAATCTTTTCATATCGAAAACTTCCATTTCTTTCGTCCACAGGTCAATTTTTAAAGTACCCCTGTGGTAATGATCCCAAACGGCAATTGCGATCGCGCGCGTATCATTAATGCCTTCATTAGGGTTTTCGGTCGCATCCCAGAAAATTTTCTCAGGAACATTCTGTTCGTCAAGTTCTACCGAAAAGTTGATTTCAGATTTTCTCATTTAAATTAATGTCTTTATACAGTTTACTGTTCAGGCTGGTCTCCAATACATTCCTATTAATACAATCCAAACGGCATTCGGGTTCCTGCCACCTTCATGAAACATGGGCGGAACCTGAATTTAATTTTTATTCCCAAACACCTTTTTCAGTAAATCGGTTACCCGTGCAGCAGGATCTTCCCTGATTTTCTTTTCTTCTATTGCCACCAGTGTAAACAGGCCGTCAATGGCTTTCTGAGTCGCATATTCCTTCAGATCAGGATTTACCTTCTGCACCATCGGCAGCTTATTGTAAATATTAACCAGATCGGCATAATATTTAGTCGCCTGATTGAGATTAAGCGTACTGTCAACAACCGGATAAAAAGTATCAAACAGGGCTTTTCCGGATGTTTTTTTCAGGTAGGACGTTGCAGCGGTATCAGCTCCGTTCAGGATACCCACAGCATCGGTTACGGTCATTGATGTAATAGCGCTGACAAAGATCGGTTTCGATTTTTTAGCGGCATCTTCAGCAGCACGGTTCATGGATAACAGAAATCTATCAACCTCTTTGTCCATTCCCAGCTGACGCAGGCGTGCTTCTACTTTCCGGGCTTCGGGCGGAACAGCAATTTTGATCAGTTCATTTTTAAAAAAACCATCGGTTTTGGAGGCGATGTCCGAGCCATTGGAAATACCGACTTTCAGCGCCTCTTTCAGAGCAGCGACAATTTCTGAATCACCTGAGTTCGTTCCGGATGATGTTCCTGAAAGGGTTTCCATTGCTTTTTTTAAATTTATCTGAGCTTGTGATGAACAGCCGGTTAGCAGCAGGAATATCAGAACAATAGCGTGGCGGGCGATTATTTTCATTGTTTTTTATAAATTTTGGTTATCGTTTGTTATTACTCTATAACGGCAAAATTTGCGTATTTTTGACAAATTATACCATATTTGATAAAAAAAACTATCATGGGTGAGATTGTCAATGCTGAAATTATTACAATCGGAGATGAAATTCTCTTCGGGCATATTACAGATACCAATACCCAATGGCTGGGTGCCGGACTGACGGATCTTGGGATAAGACCCGTCAAAAAAACTTCCGTAGCCGATACCAGGGAAAGTATTAAAGATGCATTGCAGCTGGCTCATGAAAGAGCGGATCTGATTATCATAACCGGGGGACTGGGACCTACTAAGGACGATGTCACTAAAGAAGCATTATGTGAATATTTCGGTACCCGTTTGCAGGTTCATCCTGAAGCGTTGAAGTTTGTAACTGCTTTTTTTGAAAAAAGAGGCAGGCCTATGATAGAGTCGAATATCCGTCAGGCATGGTTACCTGAAAATTGTGAATATATTGAAAACCAGTGGGGTACGGCACCTGGGATGTGGTTTGAAAAAGAAGGCAGGGTTTATATTTCATTACCGGGTGTCCCTTTTGAAATGAAAAATCTGATGAAAAATGTGTTACTTGAGAAAATAAAACAACGTTTTTCAACATCAGTCATTTTGCATAAGGCTTTACGGACGGTAGGAATAGGTGAATCTTTTCTTGCAGAACGCATAGCGGAATGGGAAGATGCTTTACCTGAAAATGTAAAGCTGGCTTATCTGCCTTCGCTGTCGGGGGTAAGACTCCGGCTGACTGCCACCGGGGACGATGAGATAAGCCTGGAGCAGCAGCTCGACCGCCTCATCAAGGATGTTTTTCCGGTGATCAGGGAATTTGTGTATGGCTATGATAATGAAGAACTCGAAGAGGTGCTGGCACGGGAACTGATCTCCGCTGGTGAAACTATCGCGATTGCGGAAAGTTGTACAGGTGGCGCGGTTTCTGCCCGGTTTACAAAACATGCAGGATCTGCGAGTTATTTTCTGGGATCGGTGGTGAGTTACAGCAATGAAATGAAAATGAGTTTGCTCAATGTAATGAGCCATACACTGGGAGAGTTCGGAGCAGTAAGTGAGCAAACGGCGATAGAGATGGCAGAAGGCGTAAGAAGGGTGGCAGGAAGCACCTATGGGCTTTCGACGACCGGTATTGCCGGCCCGACCGGGGGAACCCCGGAAAAGCCCGTGGGGACGGTATGGATTGCCTGTGCAGCGCCTGAAGGTACTACCACTTTAAAACTGACTTTAGGAGAATTCAGAAAACAGAATATTGAAATGAGTACTGTCCATCTCCTGAACCTATTAAGAAAAGTGATGAATAAGCGCAGCAATAAAGTGACTTTTGCGTAGAATTTTGTTGTGGAGTAAATGCAGATGTATATATGAAGATTTTCGAATTGGTAATGCCCCAGATGGGGGAAAGCATTATGGAGTGTACCGTACTGAGCTGGTTGAAACAGCCGGGCGATACGATTGAAGCGGATGACTCTGTACTGGAGGTCGCAACGGATAAAGTGGATACAGAAGTGCCTTCACCTATAGGTGGTACGCTTCTTGAATGGCTGGTGCAGGTAGGAGATATTGTGCCGATTGGTTTTCCGGTAGCAAAGCTGGCGGTGTCTGACAGTGAATCCGTTCCGGTACCGGCAGAGCCGGCTCAGACCAATGATATTATTCCATCTGCAGAAGAAGCGGCACTGTCACTGGAAAAAGAAATGAATACACTGGCAGAAAAGGTGCATACTACCACAGTGACCGGACAAAACAGTGGTTTTTATTCACCTTTGGTGCAGCGTATTGCGAAAGAGGAGGGGATTGGTCAGGAAGAACTTGCCCGGGTGGCAGGGACAGGGGCTGATGGCAGAGTGACTAAGGATGATATAAAAAATTATATCCTTCACGGAAAAGCCGGTGCACAGGATGTCCGGTCCGTGTCCGCTGATACGAAGGAAAAACGGGTGATGAAGTCCGGAAAGGATGAAATCATTGAAATGGACAGGATGCGTAAAATGATAGCGCAGCGCATGCTTGATTCAAAACGGATTTCTCCGCATGTCACATCGTTCATTGAAACCGACATGACCAAAATTGTGAAGTGGCGGGAACAGGTGAAGGAAACTTACAGAAAACAAACCGGTCACTCCATTACCTTTACACCTATCCTGATAGAAGCTGTTATTAAAGCCATCAGAGATTTTCCGATGATTAACGTTTCGGTGGATGGAGATAAAATTATCGTGAAGAGTGCGGTTAACGTAGGAGTTGCCGTAGCGTTGCCTTCAGGTAATCTTATCGTACCGGTGATTCATCAGGCTGATCAGTATAGCCTTGGCGGACTGGCCAGAAAGGTGAATGATCTCTCGAAAAGGGCCAAAGAAAACAAACTTACAGCGGAAGAGGTCAGTGGCGGAACTTACACTGTATCCAATATCGGTACTTTCGGAAATACCATGGGAACGCCTGTTATTGTCCAGCCGCAGGTCGCTATTATGGCTTTCGGTGCAATCCAGAAAAAACCAGCTGTGATTGAAACACCCGAAGGTGATTTAATAGGGGTGAGGCATCTGATGTATATCTCGCATTCGTATGATCACCGTGTTGTGGACGGTTCCTTAGGGGGCATGTTTCTTAAACGCGTAAGTGATTATCTTGAAAATTTTGATACCAACCGACCCATTATATAATGCTGAGATTAACTTTAGATATGGACGATGTCCTTGCCGATACTCATGAAAAACTTATCGATATTGTCCTGAATGAATTTGATACTATTTATAGCAGAGAAGATCTGATGAAGGATTCACTCCGGAATCTGCTGCATCCGAAACAATACGGAAAGATCAGAAATATTCTGTTATCCGAAGGATTTTTCGCTGATATTCCGGTCAAGAAAGGTGCTGTGGAAACGGTACGCAGGTTGTCTGATTATTACGAAATATATATAGCCACTGCAGCTATGGAATTTCCCAACTCTTTTGTCGACAAATACAACTGGCTGAAAAAACACTTTGATTTTATAGACTGGAAAAACATTGTTTTCTGTGGTGATAAAAGCATTATCAATTCAGACTATCTTATTGATGATCACACCAAAAATCTGATTCCTTTTAAAGGGACAGGAATTTTGTTTACAGCACCACATAACCTCAATGTCACTGGCTTTCAAAGGGTAGACAACTGGGATGAGGTAAGTGAACTGTTTTTACCACACAGGTAGAGGTAGAGGACAACCGCGGAAACGCAAATGCCCGCCACCGAGGTGTTATTTCGGGGATAGGCTTGAAACTGTTGCTGCTGGAAGATGAACCGAAAACACTCCAATCCGTTAAACAGGGGTTGGAAGAAAACGGATATGATGTTGATTTTGCCTATGATGGCCTGATCGGATTGCAGCTCGCCCGCCGTAATCAGTATCAGCTTATTATCAGTGATATTATTATGCCCGGTATAAATGGTGTGGAACTCTGTCAGGAACTGCGTAATGGTGGTAATGAAACACCTTTTCTGATGCTTACGGCTCTGAGTACTACCGATGACAAAGTAATCGGATTTGATGCAGGTGCGGATGACTACCTTGTTAAACCTTTTGAATTCAAAGAACTGCTGGCGAGGGTAAGGGCACTCACTAAAAGAGGGTCAAACGTGAAACAGACCTCACAGGTGCTCGGTTTTTCAGACCTGATTGTTAATCTGGATGCAAAAACAGTACACCGAAGTGAAAAGAAGATTGACCTGACAGCCCGCGAATTCAGTCTGCTTGTGTATCTGATCAGGAATCAGGGAAGGGTAGTTTCCAAAGCTGAAATTGCAGAGCAGGTATGGGAAATTGACATTGATGCAGGCACGAATCTGATCGAGGTCTATGTGAATTACCTGAGAAAAAAAATTGATCGTGATTTTGCTACCAAGCTTATTCATACCCAGTTTGGAATGGGTTATGTCATGAAGGAAGAAGAGTAACCAACCCGATTATGCAGATCAGGACAAAGCTTACTGTACAGTTTACCTTGCTTGTAAGCGGCATTCTGCTCGTTGCCTTTGCCAATATTTACTATTTTACTTACGTTAACACCAACGAAGATTTCTTTGCAAGGCTAAAGTCCAAAGCCAATTCCACAGCTGAATTACTCCTGAAAGTAAACCGGGTAGATACCGAATTGCTCAAACTGATGGATAAGGCCAACCGGAACCTTATTTATAATGAAAATATTGTCATTTTTGATGAAAAGAATCGTCTGGTATATTCCAACACAGATTCCCTGAAAATTCAGGTAACCAATTACTGGCTGGATCAGGTCAGACGCTATAAGGAAATCAATTATACAGAAGGGGATTATAAGATAATCGGTCTTTATTATAAGTATCGTTTTAATAACGTGGTAGTGTTGCAGGCAGGACAGGATTTGTATGGCCAGGCCAATCTTTATAACCTGCGGTCTCTGCTTATTACTATATTTATCGTTATCACCGCCATCGTTGCTTTTGTAGGCTGGATATTTGCCAAACGTGCCCTTAATCCGATCTCGAGTATTATGAATGAAGTAGACAGGATTCTGCCTGACCGGCTTGGCACCCGCCTGAAGGTTCCGAATCAGAATGATGAAATCGGCCGGCTTTCCATTACGTTTAATAATCTGCTTGATCGTATCGAAAATGCCTTCAGGTTACAGAAAACCTTTGTAGCCAATGTGTCGCATGAACTGAAAAATCCACTTACAAAAATAAGTTCGCAGCTGGAAGTGTCGCTGCTGAAAGAACGTACTTTGCTGGAATACCAGAATACAATTTTATCGGTTCTGGAAGACATCAGAGAACTGTCACAGCTTTCCAACAGTCTGCTGGAGCTTGCAAAAGTATCAGAAGAGCGGAGAGAAACACTGATGGAATTGACCCGGGTGGATGAAATATTGTGGGATGCACGGATGAGCCTGCTTCAATCTGATAAAAATTACAAAATAAACCTTGATCTGGAAGATTTGCCTGAGGATGATACCCTGCTTGAAATTTCCGGTAATCCTTCACTGTTAAAGACGGCCTTTATAAATCTGATGGACAATGCGTGCAAGTTTTCTGACAATAGTGTATCAGTACGTTTAAAAGTCAGTGAGAAGGACATTTTGCTGCAATTCAGGGACTCAGGGAAAGGGATCACGGAAGATGACGCGAAGATTATTTTTCAGCCGTTTTTCCGGAGCGTAAAAACGGCTGACGTCAAAGGGTATGGGATAGGGCTCTCCATGGTAGAGCGAATCGTCAAATTGCACAACGGAAGCATATCCCTGGAGAAAAATTATCCGTCAGGGTCAGTATTTAATGTAATATTTCCGCATTCTAAGTAAATTCTAAGTTTGAATTAAGCTTGGATTAAGTATTGAGTTGGTTATTTGTCATATTAAAGAAATAGCTATTCATCATTACTGATAATAAATGTTTCATTTTTTGTGGTGTTAATAAACAAACAAGGCAGATGACCAACTCATCTGCCTTTGTTTTTTGTTGCTGATT
>JBEBXQ010000080.1:0-23178 GCA_040391535.1 Telluribacter sp.
AAAAAACCAGCTGAAAATCAGCTGGCCATCAATTCTTAAGAAAATATCCTGTCTCTATTGCAATCCAGACCTTAAACCGCTTTGCCTCTTTCTTATTTTTATATGTGGTATCGAAGGCAATACTGTTTTTCATACATACAACAACCTCCACAAGTTTTGGACTTGATCCGTGTAAGATCGGAAGGGCTTTTAAATCCGGGCAGGCGCGAACAGCGCCATGAAAATTGACTCCTGAAAATGAAAAAAGAACGCCTTTGGAGCGTTCTTTTTGTTGGCGGGCAAGGATTCGAACCCTGACTAAGAGAACCAAAATCTCCTGTGCTACCTTTACACCACCTGCCAAATCCGTGATTGTGGTGCAAAGGTAAACAGAAAATAATTCGTGTCAACACTTTGCCCGAAAAAAATTACAATCCGGAGACTTCCGCAGATGGAGAAATCTTCTTGATTAACCCCTGCAGAACCTTCCCTGGGCCACATTCAATGAACAAAGTGGCTCCGTCAATTACCATATTTTCAACAGATTGTGTCCACCTGACCGGTGCTGTCAGCTGAGCAATCAGATTCGATTTTATCTCATCAATATCTGTTGAAGGTTTTGCTGAAAAATTCTGATAGATCGGACATGCAGGTGCAGAGAAAACGGTATTTTTTATTGCTTCAGCCAGTTGCTCCCGGGCCGGTTCCATTAATGGCGAGTGGAAAGCACCTCCGACCTGCAATACCAGTGCCCGCTTTGCACCCGCGGCTTTCAATAATTCACAGGCTTTATTTACACCTTCCACACTTCCGGAGATGACCACCTGTCCGGGACAATTATAATTGGCCGGAACCACAATCTCATCTTCAATGGAAGCACATACTTCTTCAATAACCTGATCTGCCAATCCCAGAATGGCCGCCATAGTGGAAGGCTGAACCTCACAGGCCTTTTGCATGGCATCAGCTCGCTGGGCTACTAACCGGAGACCGTCTTCAAAAGACAGTACACCTGCGGCAACTAATGCAGAGAATTCGCCCAATGAGTGGCCTGCCACCATTTCAGGTTTGAAATCCGCCTCAACGGATGCTTTGATTACAGAGTGAATAAAAATTGCCGGCTGTGTTACATTGGTTTGCTTGAGTTCTTCATCAGTACCTTCAAACATGATTTTTGTGATATCAAAACCAAGAATCCGGTTTGCCTGATCGAAAAGTGCTTTAGCCTCAGGAGAATGCTCATACAGGTCCTGACCCATTCCTTTAAACTGCGATCCCTGTCCCGGGAATACGTAAGCCTTCATAAAATAATATTTACTGAATTGTTATATAAAATCACTGAGTTTACCTGATCTGTGTACACGGATTCCGCGGTCTGTTTCCTCCAGCGTTGCGGCTTCAATCACCGGGTCGTGTTCAAAAAACAGGATGTACCCTTCCTCGGTTGCTTCTTTCAGCACTTTTGCTTTTTCGTCCATGCTCACCAGCGGACGCACGTCATAGCTCATTACCCAGGGTAGGGAAACATGGGCTGCTGACGGGACCAGATCTGCCGCGTAAAGGATTTTCTTGCCTTTGTAAGAGATCAGAGGTAGCATCATATGCTCGGTATGGCCGTTAACAAACAGAATGTCAATATCCTCAAAAACGGATTTGTTCGGATTATTGATAAATTCGAGCTGTCCTGACTTTTCCAGCGGAACGAAATTCTCCTTCAGGAAGGAAGCCTTTTCCCTTGGATTGGGTTCTGATGCCCAGTCCCACTGTTTCTTATTGGTCCAGTACAGGGCATTAGGGAAGGTAGGTACCAGTTTCGCAAGGGATTCATCATAGCTCACAGCACCACCGGCATGATCAAAATGAAGATGGGTTAAGATGACGTCTGTTATGTCTCCAGCAGAATAACCCAGTTTTTCCAGCGATCCGAGCAGAGAATCATCCCCGCTCAGGTGATAATGTCTGAAAAACTTTGCATCCTGTTTATTTCCGCAGCCTGTATCGATTAATATTAAACGCTTCTCACTTTTGATCAGCAGACAACGCATCGCCCAGGTGCACAGATTATTCTCATCGGCCGGATTATGCTTTTCCCAAAGTAATTTCGGTACCACACCAAACATGGCTCCTCCGTCTAGCTTAAAGAATCCGGTATTAATAACATGTATTTCCATTATACTGGTGCAGGTTAAGACTAAATTCATTGAAACGAAACACAAATATAATTTCTATCCGCCGGTTTCCTGAAAAATACAGAAAAAGAGACGGATTTAATTCGGATTATTAGCGTATTATCCTGAAAAAACAATGAAATTTTACCAGCCCTGACGGACTTTCGTTGCTTCCGGGTCTGTCAGGGCCGGGGATAAATCTGATAGGGGAAACAACGATCACTCATTCCTCAGGCTATCTGCCGGATTGGCCAGGGCGGCTTTAACAGCGTACGAACTGACGGTTGCCAGTGCAATACCTATGGCCAGCAGTCCGGCCACAGCAAACATCCACCATTGTATTTCGATACGGTAGGCAAAGTCCTGCAACCATTGATTCATAACCCACCATGCGATGGGTGAGGCAATCACAACCGCAAGGATAACGATACGGATAAACGGTCGGTTTAACAGCAGAAACAGCCTCACCGGACCGGCTCCCATGATTTTGCGTATACTTAATTCTTTCTCCCGGAGACTTACTGCATGGATGGTCATACTTAGCAGCCCCATGATAGCTATACCAATTGCCAGCATCGTAAATCCGGTAAAAGCGGTTTGTAAAAGTTCATGCTGACGGTTAAGCTGGGCATATTTCTGATCGATAAATTCATAATTGAACAAAAAGCCATCTATTTTGTTGATCGTTGCCCAGTTCTTTTCAAGGGCATCCAGTGTTTTACGTGTAGTGCCGGGAGCTATTTTTAGTAAAATTTCACATTTGAACTGTCCGCATGTGTTTTCAATGGTATAAACGGTAGGTTTTATTAACTTCTCAAATCCCTGCATTTTACTGTCTTTCACCACTCCTGCAATGATGAATTCCGTATCGCATCCTCTTATGGTTTTCCCGATCGGCGAACCCACACCTAATTTCCGTGCTGCCGTTTCATTGATGACAGCCGTTTTTACCGGGTCAGCAGAAAAGGGAGCCTGAAATGTACGTCCTTCCAGTAAATCAATGCCCAGTGTTTCGAAATAGTCGAAATCAACTCCTACGTGAGCCATACTGTATTCCTGATCAATAAAAGTGAAATTTTTCTGAAGGGTTTCCAGACTTCCCGGCGTGTGGGTAGCCACTGTTGCATGCGTAACCCCATCATAAGCTGCAAGCTGGTTTCTGACCGGCTGAAAGGCTTTGGGAGTATCGTAAATACCCATGTTCTTCACATGAATGACCTGTGACGGATCAAATCCTTTTTCGCTTTCAGACATGAAGCGAAGCTGCTCCCGCATAATGATAAAACCGGAAATGAAAATCATGGCTAAGACAACCTGGAAGGTAAGCAGCCCGTTTCTGATCAGGTAGGTACCGCTTTGTGTACGGTAGGTGGATTTCAGCGTATTTGCCGGCTTAAAGCGTGAGAGCATTACCGCCGGATAAACCCCTGCGATAAGTGCCGTAATAATGACTGCGATCCCAAGCTGAACGGATAAATGATGATCAATCACAAAGTAGGAAGGGTCAGGGAATACCCATTGCTGAAGAACAGGCTTACCGGCCACGATAAAGGCCATACTGAGCACACCTGCCATCACACATAACAGCAGTGTTTCCAGCATTAATTGTATCCCTAATTGCAGACTACTAAGCCCCATTAATTTACGTATGCTCATTTCCCTGATACGTTTATTGGCCTGGGCTACCATTAAATTGGCGAAATTGATCCCTGCCATTAAAAGGATCAGACCGGATAACAGCCTGAGGGCCCACACCGTCAGATACCCGGTATTAGACCCGTGTCTGGGTTGCAGATGAAGATTTTTCAGCGGATCAAGGTAAATATCCCCTTTTGCAAAACCGGAGGTAACCGTGTGATGTTCCGGAGAAATGTGCTGATGATAAATGCTGTTGATTTTTTGTTCAACCCTGGCTGCATCCTGTCCCGGATGTAAAAGTATGTAAGTCTGGAAAGGGACCGGATTGCCTGTTTCCTGATGATCAGCCAGATCATTTTTAAAAAAGATCGCCTCGTAATTCAGGTTGGAATGTTTGTTGTCGGGAGCTATACCATGAATATTATAAATGAACGTGTGGTTCTGATCCAGGGCAATCTGCTGAGGAAACTGTGCGGGGTCGTGGCGGGAATCAGGAAACAGTATTCTGGCGAGATCTTCAGTAATCAGGTTGGTTTCCGTAAGGTTAGGATTGGTCAGATCAAGGCCGGGGACTTCAATGTTAAAAATTTCCGCGATTGACCGGTCTGCGCCTTTCCAGTTTTTTACATGTACACTTCCTGAAGAGGATATAAATGGCGTTTCAAAAGGAGAATAACTGATCCGGCCCACCTTTTTTACTTCAGGTATATTTGCTGCAACAGCCCTGGCAAGGGCGGGTGGGGTCAGGTCGGTAGAAGCACCCTGATGAGTGATTCCGATGAGATAGATATTTTCCAGCTCAGGATTCTGTTTGTCGAAGCCTGTCTCCCGGTTGATATAGAGTGCAGAAAGCAGAAAACCGGCGAATCCCATACCTAACCCTAACAGATTGATAACCGTAAATGCTTTGGAACGAAGCATATTCCGCCAGGTGACAAGGAAATTGATTTTTAACATGTGAAAAGGTAGTTTAAATGGTTTAGGCTATATGAACGAAAAAAATCATTCATTTCTCAGACTATCCACCGGATTGGCCAGGGCGGCTTTAATGGCCTGTGAACTGACGGTTGCCAGGGCAATCACTACGGCCAGCAGGCCGGCTATGGCAAACATCCACCACTGCATTTCGATACGGTAGGCAAAGTCCTGCAGCCATTGATTCATGGCCCACCAGGCGACGGGAGAGGCGATAACAAGGGCTATGAGGACGAGAACCACAAATTCACCTGATAATTTTCCGGTAATATCCATTACGGACGCTCCCAGCACTTTCCGGATACCGATTTCTTTGGTGCGGGCGTTAATAGTGAAAGTAGTTAATCCCAGTAATCCAAGACAACTGATTAAAATGGACAGGGTTACGGCCCATTGAAGTAGCCCTGCCACGGTTTCTTCTCTTGCATAAAACTGCCTGATCGTCTCATCAATAAAATCATAGCTGAATTCTTCACCGGGATAAATCTCATTAAAAGCTTTCTCTGTTTTGTTTAAGGTTACCGGCCAGTTCTGAACATCACTGCTCATACGTATATGAATAGTATTACCTTCTCTTTTTTCGTAAATCAGTGGCAGAATATCCAGATGCATCGAATGGTCATGAAAATCTTTCATAACGCCTACTATTTGCAGAGACCTGTCCTGACCTCTTTGAACAGAGGCTCCCAGTGCTTTTTCCGGATGATCAAAACCAATGGCTTTAGCAAAGCTTTCATTGACAATGATTTCAGGAAATGCCGGATTTGATGATACATTCCTGCCGGCGACCAGAGAGATATCATAAAGTGGAAGATAATTTTCATCTCCCCATCTGTATTGCGTCTGGGGTTTGATTTCCTCCTTCCCGTTATGGAACGAAATATTGGTGAAAGCAAAACCTTTATCGGCCGGAGCCATAAAGCCTTCACTGGCCGCGACTATACCCTGGGTTCCCTGTAAGGTACTTAATAGCTGTTTTTGCCTTGTTCTCAGGCTGTCATTCGGAAGGCCGATTTTTATAATTGCTTTGGTCTCAAATCCAAGGTTGGAATTGACGGCATAATTAATCTGGTTCCTGACCACCAGCGCGGCAAGAATAAAAAAAAGAGCTACCGAAAACTGGAAGACGGTTAGTGTTTTCCGGATACCGGCGTGTCTTGTTTGTCTTCCGGATCTGACAATCTGATTTTTCAGGGCGTTTACCGGCGCATATCCCGACAATATAAATGCCGGGTAGATTCCTGCCAGAATACTCAGGGTCAGCACCAGTACCAAAAGGAAGACCAGCGTATGAGGAGCATAAAGGTATTGATGGCTGAGGCCCTGTGGAAGATAATCTTCAAACAAGATCATAAACCCCGGAGCCAGCAAAAAGGAAAAAATGGCAGAAAGTGTAGTAATGACCATCGTTTCTCCCAGAAATTGCCGTATGAGCTGTACTCTTGAGCTGCCCATTGTTTTACGGATCCCTATTTCTTTTGCCCGGAAGGTAGCATAAGCGGTATTCAGATTAATATAGTTAATACAGGCCAGCAGAAGCAGAAAAGCTGAAACTGCCGCAAGCGCCCAAAGATTATTTTTATCGGCCAACCGTCCGTTTAGGGAAGGATATCTGGTATTGAAATGTAAATCGTGGAGTGGTTGTAAAACAAATCTGACGGATTGGTTACGTTCGGTACGATATTGCCCGTATAACTTATTGATCTGATCTTCAATATGGTCTTTGGCATGAGGGGCGGAGGCTTTCAGGAAAAGAGAGGAATAGGCCATCCAGTCATCCCATCTTTCCCACATGAAAGTTTCTTTCAGATCTGTGGATTCAATCGTTTTCAGAGAAATAAACTCTTTGCCTGTAAAGTCAGTCGGTTGTGTCAGATCCTCTACAATTCCTGTAATGCTAACCGTCAGGTCGTTATAGGTAATTTGTCTGCCGACTATTTCGGTAAGTGGTAATGCGTTAAAATAAAGTTTAGCCCGGCTTAGTGTAAGCACTACTTCATAAGGGCCTTGGAGCGCAGTGTTTTTATCTCCAATCAACCACCTGTAGCCCAGCAGGTCAAAGTAATCCTGATTTGTATAAATGATATGCTGCTGATCTCTGAACTCCCGGGGAGAAGGGGAACCTGTATCTGGAATCCGGATCGCCGCCAGGCTATTCCCCTGGTATTGAAAAACAGGTATACAGCTGCTGATCCCACTGATACTATTTTGGACGGCACCTCCCAGCGGGGCCGGAACAGCACTGTTATGTCCTTCCATACCATTGAAATTCATGTCCATTACCACCCTGTAAATCCGGTCGTTATCCTTCTGGAATTTATCGAAAGAGAGTTCGTAACGGACAATCAGAAAAATAACAAGCGCCGCGCTGATTCCAACGGACAGGCCTGTCAGATTCAGCAAGGTGAAATATTTTCTGTTCGTGAGATGGCGAAATGCCGCCCTGAAATTGTTCCTGATCATTTGCTGAAAACATTAAAATTTATTTCACTCATTCCTCAGACTATCCACCGGATTGGCCAGTGCGGCTTTAATGGCCTGCGAACTGACGGTTGCCAGTGCAATAACTACGGCCAGCAGGCCGGCTATGGCAAACATCCACCACTGAATTTCGATACGGTAGGCAAAATCCTGCAGCCATCGGTTCATGCCCCACCAGGCGATGGGCGAGGTGATGACAAGGGCTATGAGGACGAGCCTGAGGTATTCGGCGGAAAGCATGCCGGTAATTCCCGGAACGGAAGCGCCAATGACTTTACGGATACCGATCTCTTTTTTGCGCTGATCGGCAGTGAAAATAGCTAGTCCCAGCAACCCGAGACAGGCAACAAAAATGGTTAATCCGGCAAAAATGCTTAAAAGCTGCCCGGTTTTTTGTTCGGCCTGGTAGGTATGATGATAGCGGTCGTCGAGAAAAGAATAGGTAAAGGGCAGGTCAGCCGGGAAGGACTCATAGTGTTTTTTTAACGTGCTCAGTAATTTTTCTATCTCCGTAGGCTGACTTTTGATAATCAGATTCCCGGCCTGATCATTCAGCACCATGACCAGAGGCGCGATGGGCTCGTGCAGCGATCTGAAATGAAAATCCTCAACAACGCCAATCACCCGGTATGTTTTGTGATCTTTATTGGTAAGCGTTTTTCCGGGGATGTTTCCGGTCCAGCCGATATTTTTTGCTGCTGTTTCATTGATAATTGCCGAGAGGGTGTCATTTCCGAAATCTGCCGAAAAATTCCGGCCTTCTTTCAGCTTCATACCCATAGCCGGAATATACGCTTCGTCTACATCATAGCGCAGGGTTTTGACCCAATGATCAGGGTTTCCTTCAGGATAAATGAAAAAGTTATTATTGTAAGTTTCGCCGGCCGGCAGATAGGACGAATGAGAAATATGGGTAATCCGGCTGTCCTGCAGCAGAAGATCCCTGAATGCTTTTTCGTTTTTCCCCAATGGCCAGCTTTGCAGAATAATAACGTTTTCTTTGTCATACCCCAGTTTTTTATGCTGAATGTAGTCAAGCTGACGGCTGACGACCACCGTACAGAAGATCAGCCCGATGGAAATCATGAACTGGAAAACAACCAGGCTGCTCCGCAATCCGATTCCTTTTCCCGATAATCTGAATCTGCTTTTTAAAACAGTAAGCGGATTAAACGAAGACAAATACAAGGCAGGGTAGCTGCTGGCGAGCAATCCCAGTAATAGTCCGAAAAGCAGCAGAAAAGGTATAACGCTGGCTATCGGCAGACTTTGAATCTGTAAGGATTTGCCTGACAGCTGATTGAAAAGCGGAAGAGAAATGACTACAAGGAAGATGGCAAGTAGTAAAGCAATATAGGTAAGCAGCATGCCTTCGGTGAAAAACTGGAGTGTCAGACGTCCGCGTCCTGCACCCAAAACTTTTCGTACACCTACCTCTTTTGACCTTTTGGAACCGCCTGCTGTAGATAGATTCATAAAGTTAATGCTGGCAATCATTAACATGAAAATGGCGGTGATACCGGAAATATATACATAGCGGATGTCGCCGGTGGTACCAAGCTCAAATTTGCTGTCTGAATACAAATGAATATCAGTGAGCGGTTGCAGGTGAATGCCAATATTGTTTCCTGATTTTTTATAATCCTGATAACTCATGCCGAAAGCTGCCATAAACTGCGGAGCGGCATGTTTTTCAAAAAAGGAAGGTAGTTTGGCATCGACCTGTTTCCAGGAGGCATTTTCTGAGAGCAAAAGATAGGTGAAGTACTCTGAGGTCATCCAGGAATCGGAGCGGGAATCATCCAGCGCTTCAATAGAGGTAAAAATATCGAAATGAAAATGAGAGTTTTGCGGGATGTCTTCCATTACTCCCGTAATCTTCAGAATGTCTTCACTGTTTTTAATGGGAAGCTCTTTTCCGATAACATCCGTAGTGCCGAAATATTTACGGGCCATCGAGGCTGAAACCACAGCGGTATTGGGCGCGTCAAGCGCAGTGGATAAATTACCGCTGATGAGAGGCAGTGTAAATATGTTGAAAAAAGAAGCATCCACAAATGCCAGACTTTCGTCATGGAATACCTTCTCACCGATCTGAAAAAACGGATTCCCGCCTATTCGCAGGCGTGTGGCTTCCAGTACCTCCGGAAATTCCGCTTTCATGGAAGCGGCCACCGGTGGCATGACATGGGCTTCGTTCATGGTGCCGCCCTGCACGGTACCTTTAAAAATAACTCTTACGATCCGGTTGGCGTTGGTATGAAAGCGGTCGTAGCTTAGCTCATCCAGTACATACAGGCTGATCAGCAGACAGGTAGCGATTCCGAGCGCGAGTCCGGTGATATTAATAAAGGAAATGGTTCGGTTGCGAAGAAGATTCCTCCAGGCAATTTTTAAATAATTGGTCAGCATAAGTCTCTTTATTAATGGGTTCCGGCCACACCTGATGGATTTATTGTATCAGCTGACAGTCGTTTGTTTCGGTTATTATGTACCTCCAGACTGCATTACACAAGGGAAGAGATACTGAGTTATTCATTTCTCAGGCTTTTTACGGGTGTCGAAACAGCCGCTTTGAGTGTCTGAAAGCTCACTGTAATCAAAGTGATCAGTAAGGCAGCGGTGGTCGTTGCGGCGAAAATCCACCATGGTATGTTGGTGCGGAACTGGTACTGCTGCAACCAATCCGATAAAAAGTAGTAGGAGACGGGTATGGCAATCAGACAGGAAATCAGTACGAGAAAGATAAAATCCCGGGAAAGGAGCGTCCATAGCTGAAAAATGGAAGCTCCGACAATTTTACGGATACCGATTTCTTTGGTGCGTTGCTCCGCAATAAAAGAGGCAAGCCCGAATACACCCAGACAGCTGATTATGACGGCAAACAGCGTAAAGAAAGTAGCCAGTTGCCCGATTTGTTTTTCCTGAGCGAATTTGGCGTCGTATTCGGTGTCAGCAAATTTATATTCAAACGGAGCATTGGGAATGACTTCACTGAAAACCGCTTCTACCCCGGAAATGCATTCCTGAATATTCATAGCCGGATTAAGCTTCAGGTTTATCCAGTTTACATTGTCGTAATCCATCTGGTAAACGGTTGCTTTGGCCGGGTCAAACGGGGAGTTCATGATGATGTCTTCCACGATACCGATAATATGAAAATTCTTATTATTCCAGGTAATGGTTTTATGGAGCGGGTCTTCTAATCCCATGAATCTGACAGCGGCTTCATTAATAATCAATGCAGATGAATCGGTAACAAATTCTCTTGAAAAATCACGCCCGGTTTTCATTTTCCATTGAATGCTGTTACCAAATTCATGGGTGACTCTTATCGTGGCAAAATCTGTCGTAAGATTGGGGTCTTTTCCTTCCCAGCGGAAATCACCACCACTTGACCAGATGGCAGTAAGCGGGCTGGATGATTCAGACAGCTCCGTAACCACACCGGATTGTTTCAGCCTGGTGCGCAGTATGTCGTATTTGCCATAAAAATCCGAAGTTTTCATCTCGATCATCATCAGCCGGTCGCGGTCGTAACCTACGTGGCGGTCTCTGGTATGCTGAATCTGCCGGTATACGATCAGGGTTCCTGTAATCAGAATAACGGAAACCGTAAACTGCGTTACCACCAGCACTTTCCGGGGAAGGCCCGCAAACCTGCCGTGCCTGAATGTCCCTTTGAGTACACTTAAAGGTTTAAATGCAGACAGGAAAAAGGCCGGATAGCTTCCTGCAACAATACCTGTCAGCAGATTGAAAAGCAGGATGAATGCCCAGAACCAGCCATTGGTCCAGGGTAACGTAATTCTCTTGTCAGCTACTTCATTAAACCAGGGTAATGCCAGCTGTATCAGCAGAAGTGAGAGGCAAAGCGCCAGAAAAACAGTCAGTACAGATTCTGTTAAAAACTGTATGATCAGATGTGCTTTGGAAGACCCCACGGTTTTCCGGATACCCACTTCCTTAGCCCGGCGTTCAGAACGGGCGGTACTCAGATTCATAAAATTGATGCATGCCAGTAAAAGGACAAACACGCCGATCATGATAAACAGCCTGACATAACTGATCCGTCCTCCCGTTACCTGGCCATCTTTCCAGTCGTTTCTCAGGTGCCAGTCTTTCATAGGATGCAACAGTATTTTCGCCTGAAACTTTTTATCGTCTTCGGCCTGGTGCATTAATTTTGAATCTCCTATTGCCTGATTAACAGTAGCGAAGTTCATATTTTCATTGATCTGCGCGAAAAGCTGAAAGGAATTATCATTCCAGTCAGACCGGGCCCGTCTGATCCATGGCTCCGAAATGACGTACAGATCCCAGGGAGCAATAAATTTCAGGTTACGGAAGGAAGTATTATAGGGCAGATCTTCATAAACGGCAGTTACTTTTACATTTAAGGTCTGATTGATCTTCATCAGCTCGTTGATGGGGCTTTTATCACCAAAAAGCGCTTTTGCCGTAGTCTGTGACAGCATAATGCTGTTCATGTCCTTCAAGCCGTCCATTGACCCGTCTGTGATATGGAGGGAAAGCATTTCCGGGCCGCCGGAATCCATAAAAATCCCTCCCTTTGAAAGATGTTTATCCTGGTACGATAAAATTCTGTCTCCCTCCCAGGAGGCCATTACAACATGTTTGAAATAGTGCGCATAATTGGCCCTGAGTTCGTTCCCGAGAGGGAACGGCACCGCTTCTATGGAGAAAGTTTCGCCGTTATACGTCTGGTTTTGTACCGCATGGCCTATTTTCTCAAAATGAGTATGGTATTTGTTAAATGACATTTCGTCCCATACCCATAGGGTAATCAGTATAAAAACAGCCATTCCGAGTGCCAGACCGGAAATATTGATAAGAGACGATTTTTTATTTTTAAGGAGATTTCTCCATGCGGTTTTGAAATAATTGGTCAGCATATATTTTGGTGTTAAGTGTTTCTGTTTCTTTTTAATATGCTTTATTCTTACGTTATGTTTTCAGACATATCTTCTGAATCATTCACTCCTCAGACTCTTAACAGGGTTGGTTATCGCAGCTTTGATGGTCTGAAAACTTACTGTCAGGAGAGAGGATACGATAGCGATGAGCCCGCCGACTAAGAAGGGAAACCCTGAAATTTCGATGCGGTATATAAAATCTTCCAGCCATTTATTGGCAGCCCACCAGATTATGGGAGCAGCGATTAAAGTGGCGATTAATACCATTCGTACAAAATCCTGAGTTAGCATAGCGACAATCGCAGACACCGATGCTCCCAATACTTTACGGATACCGATTTCTTTATTTCTCTGGATGGATATTACTTTCGCTAACCCAAACAATCCCAGACAACTGATGAAAATAGCTATGGCTGTACTAATATTGGTGAGCTTAAAGAGTTGCTGCTCTTTTTCATAGAGTGCAGCAATTTTGTCATCATAAAAGGAATAGTCGAATGCTGTCTCAGGAAAAACAGTTGTCCATTTTTCCTGTATTGCTGCAATCGTTTGTGGCCAGTGCTGTCGTTTTTCCGCATCCAGTTTGATGTTGTAGATATAAAGTGCTTGTTTGTCACTCATCAGTACTAAAGGTGTGATCTCGTGAAAGAAATCGAGTTGATGAAAATCCTTTACCACACCCGCAACAGGGTATTTCTGTCCATCCTGTCCGATGATTTTTCCCAGCGCATCATCCGGGGTGGTAAATCCGAAAGCCCTCATTCCTGCTTCGTTGATAATGAAGGTATTTGTAGTGTCAGAATACCTCAGGTTTTGTCCTGCAAGAAGCTTCAGATCGTAAAATCTGATAAAGGAAGTGTCAATATAGCCTTTAGAAACCCGGACATAGACAGGATCTGCACCTTCTGTCGGAGAATAACTATATCGGGAAGAACTGTATCCCTGAGACAGGGGTGTTGTACCCATAGAAACATCTTTAACACCCGCAATCTGTCTGATATTTTCCGCTAACAGCAGTTTTTTCTCATGAAAGTTAGGAGAAGCAGTAAGCTTGCCAGGCAATTCGCTGATCATTACGGCTTCTTTGTTAAATCCCATATCTTTTTGAACGACGTAGCGGAGTTGCTGTCCTACGATAAGGGTGCCAACAATGAAAATTTGTGCAACCACAAATTGAAATACAATAAGGGAGCGTCGTATCGTAAATTTTCCATGGCCAATCTGTATCTGACCTCTGTTACTGAAGATATCAACTGGCTTGACCTTTGTCATCAGCCAGGCCGGATAAAGACCAGAAATCAGGATCGTAATGAGCAGGGTAGTAGCTATAAACAAAGAAAAGTAGAAGGGAGTACTAAACGTTTTAACTTCTTCTTTTACTAATGAGTCTAGGAGGTTGATTCCTGCTGGTACAAAAGCTGCTGATAATGCAAGTGCCAACAGTACGATGATTGTTGTTTCCGTAAGTATCTGAAAAATCAGTATTTTCTGAGAACTTCCTAAGGTTTTACGAATACCGATTTCTTTATGCCGTTGCGGCATTTGTGCCGTAATAAGGTTGATGTAATTGATACACGCCAGCATTAAGAGAAATATCCCTACACCAATCAAGCTATAGATAACAGATTTACTGGTTTTGTCTACAAGCCATTCGGGCATATAGGTGGAGAAATGTGATTCTGCCAGAGGCATGATGTATAGCGAACGGTCAAAAGTATAGTCGGGCCTGGTTTGTTGTCTGAATTGCTCCCATTTATCATTTAATATGACCTGCATCTGTTGTATGATATGATCAGCATCCGACTTGGATTTAGTCTGTAAATAAACACGGTCACCACCGTTTGTATTGGTCCATTCATAAAGTTCATATGCCTTTCTTTCCAAAAGCACAAACTCCTGACCGTTAAATTCGGAGGGGAATGGCAGGTTTGTTACTATTCCTGAAACAGTCTTCTGTGTAGTATTATCGTAAATAATGGTTTTTCCGATAATCTCTTCCACCTTAAGCTGGGGGAAATACTGCCTGGCTCTTTTCTCAGTTAATACTACCTGATGAGGTTCGGTCAGTGCCTGTTGCTTATTGCCGGCCAGCCATTGATAAGGTAGCATATCGAAATAGGAAGTTTCGGTAGCAACTACTATATGCTGTTTAGGATCCAGATCTTCCGTCTTCCTGATCTGTTGCCCGGTTTCCGGAATTGTAACGCTATTTGGCCATTGTCTGAAAACAGGTACCACACGATTATGGCCAGTGACGTCTTCCTTTAGTGCAAAGTATATGGGTTTTGAAATACCTCCGAACAGTTTCTCTTCACCGTCATTTAAAAAACGTGAAAGCACTCTGTAGGTTTGCTCTTTATGAGGGAAATCCTTTTCGTAGCTTAATTCATAGCTTATAATCGTATAAAGAATCCAGCAAGAGCCGATACCAATAGTTAAACCAATGATATTAAGCATCGTAAAAAACTTATTCCGGAATAAGTGCCGCAATGCGGTTTTGATCGTTAGCATTATCATAAGTACCCTATTATTTTTCAGTAGCAGAGAAATTAATTTTCGACAATAGCATACTTAGCTACCCCACACTTTCCATAATCACCTGTCCGTCCAGCATCCGGATTACCCTGTCGGCATATTTGGCGTCATGTTCACTGTGCGTTACCATGATAATGGTGGTTCCGGCTTCGTTCAGTTCTGTCAGGAGCTGCATTACCTCATTTCCGTTTTTGGAGTCAAGGTTACCGGTAGGCTCATCAGCCAGGATCAGCTTGGGATTATTCACAACGGCGCGGGCAACGGCCACACGCTGCTGCTGTCCGCCCGAAAGCTGCTGCGGAAAGTGGTTCCTGCGGTGCATAATCTGGACCTTTTCCAACACTTCCTCAACCCGTTTTTTGCGCTCTCCTGCCGGTACTTTGGTATAGATCAGCGGTAATTCCACATTTTCATATACCGTGAGTTCATCAATGAGGTTAAAGCTCTGAAAGACGAAGCCAATCTGGTGCTTGCGGAGTTGGGAGCGTTTCCGCTCGTTAAACTTCGCTACTTCGATATCATTGAAGAGGTAGCTGCCGTCATCCAGATCATCCAGTAATCCTACAATATTCAGTAACGTGGATTTGCCACAGCCCGAGGGCCCCATTACCGCGACAAACTCACCCTCTTTTACATGCATGCTCAGGTTGTTCAGGGCAATGGTTTCTACTTCTTCGGTACGGTAGAATTTCTGAAGGTCTTTTATCTTGATCATATTTTAGGAGTGATATAGGTTAATAGCTATGAAAGTGATCTTATGACTCTTTTAAAGTTTTTACGGGATTGGCGGTGGCAGTTCTCAAAGCCTGTGAGCTGATGGCCAGTAAAGCAATACCAAAAGCAATGACAGCCGTCCATACAAATACGATCCAGCCTATTTCGATACGGTAATCAAATGAATCTAACCATCCGTGCATGATCCACCATGCTATCGGAAAGGCAAACAGACAGGATACTCCAACCAGTATTATAAACTCTCTGTTAAGTAAGCCGACTAATCTGGATACTGACGCTCCGAGTACTTTACGGATACCGATTTCCTTTGCGCGCTGCTCTGCTGAATAGGATGCCAGGCCAAACAATCCCAGACAGGATATAATAATGGAAAGAACTGCGAACACCGCCGCCAGTTTTTGTATGAGCATTTCTGATTTGAAAAAGTTATCAAATGTTTCATCTAAGAAATGATATTCAAACGGATACTGAGGATTACTGGCTTTGATGACCCCTTCTATGTTTGCAATCGTTTCAGAAAGATTCACTCCTTCTTTTGTCCGGACATTGAGCATGCCGAACGGGTTCTGCCTTTTGGGAGCCAGGATCACAGGCTTAGCCGGAGCGTATACATTATTGTGAACAAAATCTTTGACAACCCCTGCAATGGTATAGGGCTTCCCCCAGTAAATCACTTTTCCTGCAACCATTCCATCCTGCCGGATCATCTTCGCAAAAGTTTCATTTACAACCACACTGGAACTATCTCCCAGCATATTGGCATGAAAGTTTCGGCCGTCCGTCAGTTGCAGACCCATAGCGGGAAGAAAATCGGCATCTGTCTGTAATATTGAAATGGGAGTATACTTTCCTTCTTCTTTTCCGTCCCAGGAGATTCCCCAGGTAGTAGAGCCAATCTGAAGGATACTCATGTTGCTGATGCCTACATGGTCAACCTGTCCGGTAGCAAGAAGCTGCTCTTTTATGAATGTTGTTTTTGTATACATATCACCTTTTAAGGGGATAGTCATTATCTGACTGCGATCAAAACCCATATCGCGGTTTCTGGCATGCTGGATCTGCTGATAGATAATTGCCGTGGAAATAAGGAGGATGATACAGGCCGAATATTGCAATACGACCAGTCCCCGGCGAACATAACCGGTACTGCCTGTTTTTTGCTTACCGCCTTTTAAGGTTTGTACAGGATTAAATGATGAAAGATAAAATGCCGGATAGCATCCTGATATAAACCCGCATATCGCAGTAACAATAATCAGAAAAAGCAAATGCTGTGTTTTGAAAATACTGATGGTCAGCTCTTTCTCAACAAGATGATTGAAAGGTGTGATAAACAAATACATGAATGCGACAGCCACCAGGGAAGACAGGATAGCGAGTATAACAGATTCCCCCAGAAACTTCACGATCAGATTAACTTTGCCTGCCCCGACGACTTTATGGATACTGACTTCTTTAGCTCTTTTCTCTGAACGTGCTGTAGAAAGGTTCATAAAGTTTACACAGGCAATGATTAACACAACCCAGGCAATACTACTGAATAAGCGTACATACCTGATGACACCTCCCTGCTCATTTCCATTCCTGTCAAAGCTGTCATATAAATGCCACCGTTCCAGAGGATACAGGAAATGTTCAGCATTTGAGTTGCTATTGCCTGACTTTCGTTTTTCAAGATCGGTTAAAGCAGTATTGACTGTCCCGAAATCTGCATTTTTATCAAGTTGCACCAACGAATTGAAAGAGTAATTTCCCCATGATTCCACCCAATCCTTATCACGCGCATAGTTTTTAAAGGAAATCAGCCAGTCGAAGTTATAAGTACTGGTTTTAGGCAGGTCTTTTACGACGCCGGAAACAATGTAGGTCTCATCGTTATCTATACGTACTGGTTTTCCCAATGCTTTTTCTGTACCGAAGAGCCTTTTGGCGGCAGTCTGGTTGAGTAATATATCATGGATACCGGCTAATGCATTTTCTCTGGAACCTTCGATAAATTCCAGAGAGAAAATATCCATAATTTCCGGGTCTGCATAAGTGCCTTTCTGATAAATATCCTTTCCATTTACCGAAAAAAGCAAGTCCTGATACCAGTTGATACGCGCAGCATATCTGACACCAGGAATTTCGGATTTTATGGCCGGTACCAGCGCTCCTGATGTAATCGGATGCACATTAGTACTTCCGTCAAACACTTGTCTGGTCCTGACTGAATAAATATCTTCCCTGTTCGGGAAATGATTATCGTAGCTGACCTCATCTTCTATCCACAGAAAAATAAATCCTGCACAGGCTATGCCCACCGCCAGACCAAAGATGTTCAGGAAACTGTACCCTTTGGTTTTCAGGATATTCCGGAAAGCGGTTTTAAAAAATACGCGTATCATGTTTATTTCTTTTATTCAGGGTTTCAGGAATAGTCTCAATCCTGTTTATTTGGTGTAATATACAATGTTACTCCAGCTTCAGCTCCTGCACTCTTTCGTACATTTCATAGCTCGATGTCACGACTTTGTCTCCCTCTTTCAGGCCGCTGATTACTTCGTAATAATCCGGATTCTGCCGGCCCAGCTGCACATCTGTCTTATAAGCAGTTTTGCCGTCTTCGCTCAGTTTGAACACCCAATTGCCTCCGGTCTGCTGATAAAATCCGCCTTTGGCTAAGAGCATGGCCGATGTTTCATCACTGAGTGCCAGACGAATCTGGAGTGTCTGCCCGCGACGGATGCCTTCCGGTGTTTTGTCCACAAATTCCATATCTACCTGAAAACGACCATTGGTTACCTGGGTATATACCTTCCGGATTCTGAGTTTATAGCTTTTACCTGCAAAAGTAAACTCTCCTTCAAGATCGGGGTAAATCCGGGAAATATAATGTTCATCTATATCAGCCCTGACCTTAAACCCGCTCAGGATATCAATCTGGCCCAGGCGCTCTCCGGGATTTTTTTTCTGTCCGATTTCCGCATCAAAGGAAGTAAGCTGTCCGTCAACCGGTGCCCGCACGATCAGATCACCTACTTTACGGCGCATCAGTTCCAGTGCGCTGCGGGTGCGGTCGTAAGTCTGCCGGCTGTCGCGCAGGGCCTGAGTTTGTCGTATAGAGTCCTGAAGTACGTTTTCCCGTGTTAATGTAGCTTTTTCAAGCTGGTAGTTGTACTGATTTTCAGACTGACGGAATTCCTGTTCTCCGATCGCCTTATTGGCATAGAGATGTGAATTGAGCTTATACACCCTTTCCGCTTCTTTCAGGCCGTTATTAACATCTGCCAGCTGATTCCGGTTAGAAATGGATGCCTGCTGAGCGTTGGTCTGGGCTATCTGCGCCTGAGTAAGCAGGTTCAGAACCTGGGTTTCCTGATTGACAAGGCTTAGCTCAAGGTCAGTATTGGAGAGACGAAGGATAGGATCTCCTTTTTTCAGATGAGCGCCGTCTTCTGCAAGTTTTTCTTCTACCCTTCCGCCTTCAGCGGCATCCAGGTAAATAGTATTAACGGGTAATACCATTCCGTTTACCGGAATA
The DNA here is from genome assembly GCA_040391535.1 of Telluribacter sp. Taxonomy (GTDB): domain Bacteria; phylum Bacteroidota; class Bacteroidia; order Cytophagales; family Spirosomataceae; genus JBEBXQ01. The sequence goes on from JBEBXQ010000080.1 coordinate 18,972, forward strand.
AACTCGCGGAAAGCCCCCTGTCTTACTTCAGAAATTGTAATCCGTTCGGTCGCCACATTCAGTTTTTGTTCTCCGGATGTAAAATAATAACTTGCGAAAATCAGCAGCGTTATCGCGCTGACTCCGGCCGTCATGGCTATTGTACGGCTATTCCATCTTTTTTGAGGTAGTGCTCTGTCCACTGTAATGAATTGTTAAATTTCAGATACAGTTTATTCAAGCTACATTTGTGCCAGAAAATTATAATACTGATAATCAGTTGATTATGGTTATTTGAGGAAATTAAAGTGTTCGTTAACGGACACTTTTTGTGCGGAGGCAGACAGCCTGCTCAAATGCTTAACAGTTTCGGGTTGATAATCAGATGTTTAACAAAATGGTATAAAAATTGCTGCTTATCGTTATGGATCAGGGTGGTGCATATTCAGTAGATGGAAGAGGTGTTTTTCACCGAAACCCGGATTGATAAAAGATATCGAATAACTTATTACATTTGAACAGACATAATACCTGAATTATCCATGAAAAATGCGACCCTGCTGATTATAGATGATGATCCTGATGTGCTTACTGCTTTTCGTTTATTACTGAAAAGGGAGGTCAGGAATATCATCGCCGATAAAAATCCTGAGAATATACCCTCTATTTTGTCAAGGGAACAAATTGATATGGTATTGCTGGATATGAATTTCAGAAGTTCGGTCAATACCGGTAATGAAGGGCTTTTCTGGCTGAATAAAATTAAGACGATCAATCCGGCTTTACCGGTGGTGATGATTACGGCCTACGGGGCGATTGATCTGGCTGTGGCGTCACTGAAAAACGGAGCCACCGATTTTATTGTAAAGCCCTGGAAAAATGAGCACATGCTGCAAGTGGTGGACGGTATTCTCTCTGAAAAAACTTCCAGGAAAAAGAAAGTGGCCGAAGTGCAGCCGACAGATCTGCTCGGACAGTCGGATGTCATGCAGTCACTTTTTCATAAAATCAGAAAAATTGCCCCGACAGATGCCAATATCCTTATTTTAGGTGAAAACGGAACCGGCAAGGATCTGATAGCAGCGGAAATCCACCGGCTTTCTTACAGGTCAAAAGAAGCGTATGTAAAGGTAGATGTTGGCGCGCTTACAGATACTCTTTTTGAAAGTGAATTGTTCGGTCACAAGCGTGGAGCGTTTACAGATGCCCGCGAAGACCGGCCGGGTCGTTTTGAAGTGGCTAACAAAGGGACGATATTTCTGGATGAAATCGGTAATATATCCCTGGTTCAGCAGGCTAAATTGCTTTCAGTCCTGCAAAACAGAACCGTCACCAGACTGGGAAGTAATGAAACGAGACCTGTGGATATCCGGTTGCTGTGTGCCACCAATGTACCGTTACAGGTGCTTGCAGATGAATCGCACTTCAGAAAGGATCTTATTTACAGGATCAACACCGTAGAAGTGCAGGTGCCGCCGTTAAGAGACAGGCAAGGGGATATTGTATTGCTGGCCCGTCATTTTGCCGGGGTATATGCCAGAAAATACCTGAAACCTGTGCCTGAATTCGACAGAAAAGCCATCGCCAAACTGAATGGCTATGCGTTTCCGGGTAATGTAAGAGAACTGCAGTATTCTATCGAAAGGGCTATTATTATGGCAGATTCCAACATTCTGACAGATCAGGACATTATATTTTCTCCTATTGAGCAACAATCAGGTATTGACTTGAAAGAGCAGGATAATAATCTGCTGGAGCTGGAGAAAAATACGATTCTGAAGGTACTGGAACAACATAACGGTAACATCAGTAAAGCGGCACGTGAACTGGGAATTACCCGTACAGCACTTTACCGCCGGCTGGATAAATATAATATTTAGATGAACAGGTTCCTGAAAGTTCAGTTAGGGAAAGTGCTGATTTTACTGCTGCTGACAGGAGGTGGCGGACTTTTAATTTATCATCAGCAGTATATGTATGCTTTTTGGTGTATCCCTTTTATACTCTGGATTCTATACCTGAATTTTCTTTCGCAGAAACGGATTTATACAGAGCTGGAAGAGTTTGCTGAAGCCGTCCGGTATCATGATTATTCCCGTTATTACCCGCTACAGAATACCCGCTCTGAACTGGTCCCGCTGCGCAGCACGTTTAATGAGGTCAATACTATGTTCAGGAAGGTAAGTCAGGACAGGGAAGTGCAATACCAGTCGCTCCACAGGATCCTGGAACTGGTGGATACCGCAATTATTTCCTATCATGAAAAAGACGGGCATGTAGTGTGGATGAACCAGTTTTTTAAAGATTTGTTTTCGATACAGTACCTGAATAATCTTCATTCTCTGGAAACGAAGAAACCCGGTGTATACCAATCAATCCTGGAAGCAGGACCCGGAAAACCTCAGTTGATTTCGCTGGAAACCAGCCGTGGAATGCTGGGGATACAGATTTCGGCCAGCCGGTTTCAGACACAGGAAGGAGATTTCAGGCTGATAGCCTTCCAGAATATCAACGAAGCCATGGACGAAACCGAGAGTAAAGCCTGGCAAAAACTACTCAGTGTGCTGACACATGAGATCATGAATTCCATTGCGCCTATTTCCTCCCTTGCCGGTACGATGAACAAGCGGTTAAGTCAGTTTCCTGACTCGGAAGAGATTGAAGATATCAGAATAGGGACAGAAACGATTCAGCGGCGTAGTGAAGGGTTGCTGAAGTTTGCAGAAAGCTACCGCAGCCTCAACAAAACCGTACAGCCTGATATGCATCCGGTAAGCATCGCCTCCCTGTTTGAAAATCTCTATCAGCTAATGGAACCTACACTGATACAGAAAGGCATTGAAATGGATATTATTCTGAAAGATCCGAAAATTAAGATTTCACTGGACAGGAACCTGATTGAGCAGGCCTTGATCAATCTCGTGCTGAACGCTATCGAGGCCGTTAAAAACAGGGATACGCCCCGCATAGAACTGATCGCGCAACTGGAAGACGGCAGGCCACAGATTAAAGTGAAAGACAACGGGCCCGGTATAGCACCAGAGGTACTGGAAAGTATTTTTGTGCCTTTTTTTACTACCCGCAAAAACGGCAGCGGCGTAGGGCTGACCCTTTCCAAGCAGATCATGCATTTGCACAAAGGTTCTATTCAGGTATGGTCAAGAGAAGGTGCAGGGAGTGTATTCAGCCTGTTGTTCTGATCATAGCACTCCCCTGCCTGCTGAATGGGTGTGTAATGGGGGGATTTTATTCTGATCATTTATTTATAAGTAATTTTAACATCCATAACTACCGGAACGTTTGATGTATTTTTGCCGGCTATATACAGTTTTTGTCCGTCAGAAAACAGATTGGCATAGGACGGGAGTCCGGTCATGGTTATAGATTCTGCAGCCCATACGTTTTTTATAAGATCATAGATCTGCATTTTATTGCTTTGAAGAAGGTATAAATGGTCGCCCAGTACAGCAGTATGTATGTCGCTGTAACTGGTATTTACTTCAAACGGAGTATCAGCCAGTGCTGTCCAGGTGTTATCGGAGACAGAAAAATAAGACATTTTTTGTATCGCGTTACTTCCTCCCAGTACATAAAGCCGGTCCTTATAAGCGATTACCTGGCTTCTGCTGGTTGCATACAGGTAGTTTGGAATAGTAAACCATTGATTTTGTGCAATATTATAATATTTGAACAAAGAGCTGACGTTCCTGCCGCCGATGAAATAGATATTTCCGTTCAGATAACCCACCCCGGCTTCTCCGTTGTTGTCCTTTGCTGTAGCCGGGTAACTGATATTGGACCAGGAATTTGACGAAGCGGTGTATTTGGTGGCATCATTGGCGATATAAAAAATGTTGGTTCCATCCGATACGAGTCTGCTGCTGTAACCGCATCCGCAAACATTGGCTGAGTTGGCTAAGGGAGAAGAAAAGGTGTTGTTGTCCAGATTGTATCTGACAAAAAACTGAGGCTTGGCCGTATTGGAATAATTGCTGAAATAGATAGCATTTCCAACCAGTATCGATAAAACCGGATAAGGTCCTGCATCAAAAGAGCTGAGGGGCATACTGCGTTGCTGCAAAACAAGATCTATGTCATTTACTGTTTTCTCAGGCGGAACAGACGCATCATCATCAGAACCGGAACAAGCCAGTGTGAGAAAAGCAACGATAGCAAACAGAATAATTTTTAAAGTGCTCATGATCAATATTGTTTTAATATAGGATAT
>JBEBXQ010000081.1:0-22880 GCA_040391535.1 Telluribacter sp.
GTATACGAAAATGAAAACCGGAGAGAGGTCAGGCTGGAAGGAGAGGCTTTCTTTAAAGTAGTCAGTGACTCCCTTAACCCGTTTTATGTCTATTCATACGGTCTCGTAACCCGGGTGCTGGGGACCAGTTTCAGGGTGTCCGCATTTCATGATATACCTGAAGTAAAGGTGGAGGTTAATACCGGCCGTGTGCAGGTCTATCCCGCACGCGTTCCGTCAGAGGATGTAAAAGCCGAAGGTCTGATCCTCACACCCAATCAGCAGGCTGTTTTCAGCAAAAGCGATCAGTCACTGATCCGTTCTCTTGTGAACCAGCCTAAGGTAATCGTTTCAGAGGAGCGGTTACAGACTTTTATTTATACGGATACACCACTGTCACAGATTTTTGAAGGGTTGGAGGAGGTCTACGGGATTAAAGTAATTTATGACAGAGAAAAGTTTCAGGACTGCCGGATAAATATGTCTCTGACGGATGAAACATTGTTTGAAAAACTGGAGCTGATCGGAAAGGTGGTGGAGGGCCGTTACAATGTGATCGACGGCCAGGTCATTTTCATCGGAGAAGGATGCAGATAATTTGATTTTTTATAACCCCAAAACCCATATCCTATGAAAATAACAACCCAGTAACGCCTTTAAAAAGAAAAAACCGGCAATGCAGCAACATTACCGGCTCATGATCAGATGTGACTGACAGCAATCATTCACATCGTTGTTTTGCATTTTTCCAAACCAAAACTTAGCTAAATTAATGAATAAAAACTTACTAAACCATGCCTTTCTGTACGAGCTTATGAAAAGGTCATTTATACAGCTAACCTTGATGGTGATATGCACGGGAATATCCCTTGCCTATCCGACCGAGGCACAGAATGTCCTCAAAAGACATGTTAAACTTAATATCGTTGAACAGTCGCTGGGCAAGGCACTTACGACTATCGAAAAGGAGGCAAAAGTAAAATTTGCCTATCGTTCAGCAGTGATAGATATGGACGGTAAGGTTACTCTGCAGTCTTCCGGAGAACCTTTGGAAAAAGTACTGGATCAGCTGCTGACACCCAGACAGATCGGTTATGAGTTGTCTGGGGAACATATTGTGCTGAAAAAGAATAGTATAGAAAAAATAGCAAACCATAATCAGAGCCAGATGGCGGACCGGACGGTTTCCGGGGTAATTACAGACGAAAAAGGAGAGTCTCTGCCGGGGGTGAGTATTATCGTGAAAGGTACACAGCGGGGGACGATCAGTGATCAGAACGGAAGTTATTCCATTTCCTTGCCTGATGGAGATATCAATCTTGTCTTTTCATTCGTAGGTTACATCAATCAGGAAATCCTGATCTCGCGCCAGAGTACACAGGATGTAACCATGATCGTGGAGAACAAAGCACTTGAAGAAGTGATTGTGGTAGGTTATGGTACACAGAAAAAGAGGGATGTATCCACCGCGATTTCCTCTGTTTCCAGTAAAGAGCTGAAAGATAAGCCTGTAGCTAACTTTGCCACGGCTATGGCGGGCAAAATGGCAGGTGTGCAGATCGCCAATACCAATACGGCTCCCGGTGGAGGTACCAATATCAGAATCAGGGGGATCAGCTCCATTAATGCCAGTAATAATCCTTTGATTGTGGTGGATGGTTTTCCGCTGAAAGACGGTTTCAGTAAAGATGAAAATCCGCTGAACAGCATCAATGTTTCCGATATTGAGTCAATTGAAGTGCTGAAAGATGCTTCTTCCAGTGCTATTTACGGAACCCAGGCTGCCAATGGTGTTATTCTTATCACGACAAAAAAAGGTAAAAAAGGAAAGCCGAGCCTCTCAGTTAATTTCAGCCGTGGCGTCGACCGGATGATTAATAAGGTGGATGTGCTGCATGGCAACGATTTTCTTCAGTACCTGGATGACGCCCGTGCCAATGCTTACATCGTGGAAGACCCCAATTTTGGAACGGATAACACCGAGCTGCCTCAGTGGCAGTGGACGGATTCGCCTGAAACAAGAATTGATAACTGGAAGAAATATTCAAGTAATGCGGCCGGTATGGCAGCACCCGGAAACCTCTTCTATCGCTGGATTACGGTGAGTGACACGATTTATAAGATGCCTTATGATACAGACTGGCAGGATCTGATTACCAGGACGGGCAGTGTAACGGACCTGCAGCTTTCGGCTTCCGGCGGGACGGATAACCTTTCTTATATGATTTCCGGCGGATATTACGATCAGAAAGGGATTGTCATGAATTCGGACTATAGCCGTTTCTCATTCAGGGCAAATATCGATCTGAAATTTAATGAAAGAATCAAAGCCGGATTATTGCTGGCGCCGTCACTTGAAAACTCCAATGTATTACCCAATATAGAAGGAGGCAGTGCCAGTAATCCATTCTATAATGCGATAACGATGCCGCCAATCTGGAACCCTACAGATAACGACGGTGACCCTGTATTTTACGGAAATACGTTATTGGATGCATGGGACTGGAACTTTGCGTTTTATGTTAACCCTCTGCACCTTTTTCAGAAAAGAGATGCGCGGAGGAATGTCAAGAACCTGTCAACTCTTTATACTGAAATCAATATTGTGAAAGGATTGAAATTCAGATCGGAGTTTCATACAGAATATCGTTACAGAGAACGGGAATACTTTAATCCAAGCTCGGTGCCTACTACTTCGCAGACATTTTCGAGATCTGAGGGGCTCCACGAAACTTCAAACCGCCTGTACTGGAACTCTCAGAACTTCCTGACCTATCAGCTGGATCTGAACAGGCATTCAGTGAGTGCTGTGGCGGGGTATTCGGTGGAAGAAACTTCGTTCAGAAGTACTTACATGAGAAAATATGATTACCCGACGGATCTTTTTCCTACACTGAATCAGGGGATAACCATCCAGAACGCGCTTACCGATGCACGCACCAACCGTTCAAGCGAAGCGATGATCGGTAGCTTCGGACGTGTGATGTATAATTATGCCGGTAAATATTACCTGACCGGTAGCGTGCGCCGTGACGGTTCCTCGAAATTCGGGAAGGATAATAAATGGGGTGTATTCCCATCCGTATCCACCGCCTGGAGGATCTCTGATGAACCATTTTTTGAGCCGTTACAGAAGTATATCAATGATTTGAAAATCAGAGGAGGATGGGGTATTATCGGTAATGCCGGTATCAGTAATTACCTGGCTCTTAGTACACTCAGTGCTTCGTCTTATGTGCTGGGTGCCGGTTCGGCAGTATCTCCCTCTTATGTGGAGGGCAAAGTGGCCAACTCTTCACTGGGATGGGAATCAACTACAGACTGGGGAGCGGGTATTGATGCCGAATTACTTAACAACAGGGTAAGCCTCAGCATTGATTATTTTTACAGACTTACCGAAAACATGCTCTTTAGCATGCCCTTGCCGACGATCACCGGATTTGGTGACTATATGGCCAATATCGGATCGATGCGTAACAAGGGATTTGAATATGCTGTAACGACACGCAATTTTGTCGGTAACTTCAAATGGACTTCCAATTTTAACCTGTCTTATTACCGGAACCGTGTACTGGACATCGGAAAGGATAAACGTCCGATTCTGAATAATGACGGTTATACAACGGAAGACAGGCCATTGGCCGGTATCTGGGGTGCAAGTTTCCTCGGCCCTTACCGGGATTGGCAGGATGTAAAAACTTCCCCTATTGTCAATGCCAACAACTCCAGCTGGCGTTTCAGGTCGGCACCGGGTACGGCTAAGCTGGCTGATGTGAACGGTGATGGAATCATTGATGCCAGCGACAACACCATTATTGGATCGGCGATTCCTGATTTTATCTGGGGAATGACGCATTCATTTGAATATAAGGGAATTGATTTGTCGGTTCAGGTCAATGGTACGCATGGTGGTGATGTTTCGATGCGTCAGATGGAAGGGATCTTTGGAAGAGGAGCCGGAAACAGTAACACTACCCAGGATTATTATGATAATTACTGGCGCCCTGACCGCCCCGATGCCAAGTATGTGGCACCTTCACGGAAATCCTATGACGGTACCAATATGAGCGGATCGCTGCTTTACAAAGGAACTTTTGTCAATATTCAGAATGTGGTATTAGGATATACGTTGCCGCAGCATGTACTTGAGAAGCTGTCGCTTTCGAGGGTAAGGCTTTATACGAGTATCATCAATGCTTTATATATCACCAAATTTCCGGGATATAACCCCGAAGCCAACTTTCAGGGTGATTCTGCCCTTTCGCAGGGGATTAACCGTGACTCGTATCCTATGTCGAGATCCGTCTCATTTGGTGTTAACTTAACTTTCTAAACGAAGGAAACAAGATGAAGAAAATATTTTCAGTTTTAGTAGCTTCTTTTTTACTGGTTTCCTGTTCGGAGGACTTTCTGGACAGACAACCGGAAGACACACTGGCACCGGGTACATTTTACAGGAATCAGGCCGAAATCAAATCGGGCCTGGTGGGATGCTATAAGGTGCTTCAGAATGTATACAACCTTACCGATTTACCACTGATCACGGAGTTGATGGCCGATGACGGTAAAGATCGTTTCAGAACCGGCGTATGGCAAACGTTTAAAAAGACCAATGACAATTCTCAGGCAGGTATCTGGAATAATAATTATAAAATGATCGCCAATTGTAACAGCATCATTTCAGTTATTGACGGATTTACAGCAAGGAATGCCGATGAGGAAAGAACGTTGCAGGCATTTAAAGGAGAAGCTTCATTCCTCAGAGCACTGGCTTATTTCAACCTGGTACGTATTTATGGACCAGTACCTTTGGTATCAGCACCTTTTGAAGATCTGTCAACTGCCTTTGGTATTGGCCGCACGGCAGTCAATGATATTTATAACAATCAGATTATTCCTGATCTGGAGTTTGCTGCTGCCAACTGTCTGAAAAAAGGGGATAATGCACTGAAAGGAGAGGAGGCGCGTGCTACTCAGGGAGCCGCACTGACAATACTGGGTAAAGTGTATCTGACACAGAACAATCATGCGAAAGCAGCCGAAACACTGAAAAAGCTTATTGTAGACAAATCGGCCGGAGAATATAAGCTGCTGCCGGACTATGGGGATGTATTTGAGGTAAGCAATAAGTTTAACGACGAATCGGTATTTGAAGTCAACTTTAACATTACAGCAGGTCAGCCGAGTTACTGGTTCCGCTGGGTAAATAATGATGTGGGGCTGATATGGGGTGTAGGAGGCAGTACTCATTTGCTGGTTGAGCATAACCTGATGCGCGAATTTGTGAATCAGAAGGATTTTATACGCTATGCTACCGCCATTGATTCCGGCTATATCGCGTCCAGTACAATTCCCGTGCAGGCCTGGGTGATCAAACATTGCCCGCCACCAGCTCAGCTGAAACAGTATAATAATACCGGCACCGACAATAACTACATGGTTACCCGCTATGCAGATGCGCTTCTGATGTACGCCGAGGCGCTGATGGTGACCGGGAACAAAGACGAAGCAGTGAAGTATGTTAATCAGGTTCGGGCAAGAGTGGATTTACCTTCTGTTACTGCCGCTGAGCTGGATATCGACAGAATACTGCTGGAGCGGAGACTGGAACTTACTTTTGAAGGCCATCGCTATTTTGACCTGGTCAGAACAGGGAAAGCCATTGATGTATTGACCAAAGCCTTAATGACGAAAGTTGATTATGACGATTTTATCGCTATTACCGAGCCTATTCCGGCGAGTCAGCTGATCCTCCCGATTCCGGTGGGTGAAATCCAGAAAGATCAGACATTACTGCAGAATCCGGGTTATTAATATTTAAATGTATTTGAAAATGAAAGATATAGTAACAAAGTTAATATTCGGATTCGTATTAATAGCCGCGGTCTCGTCCTGTATAAAGGAAGATGTGGCGCCGATACCCTCCATGGAAGGAATCAAAATATACATGACTGATATTACAGGTGCAGATTCTCTGGTAACCGAGGTGGTGGAGGGGAGTGTTGTGAAATTTGTAGTTGCCTCTGACGCAGATATGTGCGCGGTATGGCCGGGCGGAACCCGTAATATCATGAAGAAGAAAGGAAGCCCTGATGTGGATTCTCTGGATATGTTTAACAATCCGGTACTGGTCGTCAGTGACCAGTTTAGTGATTACGGACTGGTTGGCGCTCGCGGAATGAAAACCACGCTGTCACCGGATGGCTGGTATTGTACCTACACTTACCCTAAAGCGGGTCAGTTTGATATGGTCGTTGTGGTTACCAATCATGGTTATAACAATGATAATTTTCAGCAGGTTATACATGAGCTGGGTAAAATAACGGTCAGGGCAAAATAAGTAACGGCTACATGCCGGCAATGGTTGGTAAATCCCCTCTCAGGAGGGGATTTTGCTTCGCTACACTTAAAATGCTATAATCAGATTCCCTCAAGTGATCGGTAATCCCATCCAACCGTGGCCAGCTTAATTTTTCAGTACCTTAAAGGTGTGCATACTGCCATCCCGATGGTAAACTCTCAATGAATACAAACCTGCGTGTACATTTCTCAGAGAAAGGCCTTCGTCTGTTATCGTAACTGAAGCGAGGATAATGTTGCCATTTCCGTCAGTCAGATCTACCCGTTCGACATTTACAAGATCTTCTCCCTTCAGAAATAAGACATCGGCTACAGGATTCGGATAAAGTATCACATCCGGAGAATCAAAAACCAGGCTCCTGACGGGTGAATAGGTGAAAGTACCGTCAAGGTCTACCATACGCAACCGGTAGAAACCAGTCTGTAAGCCGGGGCCATTATCCGTAAAGGAATATTCCTGCTTCTGATTACTGTCGCCATGAGTTTGGATTTTTCCCAGACTACGCCAGTTTTTAAGATCAGCACTGACCTGAACTTCAAAATAATCACTGCCGGTTTCTTCAATTGTTATCCAGGAAAGAAGAGCTGTATTCCCCTCGGGTTTAGCTGTAAAACTCACCAGCGTTACTGGCAAGGCTGCACAAGCCTCTGCCACTTCTGTCGCATTATTGCAGCCTGTACTGTTGTTTTCGATTTGCATTATGGTACCATTAGCCACAAAATCACATATGGGCTTTACGGCGCACATACCCAGCATGGGGTTTTGGCTAAGCAGAAGCATCCCGGTAATTGAAAGCCCGTCAGGTAAACCTTCCAGTGATGATAAAGCATTATTAGTTCCGATCAGAAAATTTTCAACCGAACTCAGACTTCCCAATCCCACCAGGTTTTCAAGGGCATGATTATTCTGCACTACAAACAAGCCTCCGGCAGAGGTCAGGTTATCAAGGCCTGAAAAATTGATCAGGGAACTATTGTCCCCTATAGAAAAGCCCTGTGACAAAGTTGTAAGGCTTTCCAGTCCCTGAAAGCTGGTCATAGCCAGATTCCCGTATGCATTCAATCCACTCGCATTAGTAAGGTTCGATAACCCCTCCATATTAACGAGTGCGTCATTATAGCTTATCAAAAGCATATCCGCTGAAGTTATTCCCTCCAGACCCACCAGGCTGGGGAGTGTTTCATTATGGTGAATATTAACTGTAAATGCACTTTGGACAGGTATCATATCTGAAAGTCCTGCCAGAGAGATCAGTGACGGGTTATATTCGATCCTTAATGTTGTTCCGATTGACGTAAGATTTTCCAGATCATCCAGATCCGTCAGTTGGAGGTTGTGGCTAATCGTTAAACCACTGGTAATCGTAGTGATGGCAGACAAAGGGCTGAGATCTGAAATATCGGTACCGGGCACATCAGTAGTCCCGATCTGTAAACTGCCATCAATGACAGTACAGCCTGCATAAGTAGTTCCAAAAGCGTTCACTTCGGTTTGTGAAGTTAGCACTACGTCACCAACCGGGCATTGCGCATGCGAACTCCAAGTCACCAATAGAAATACGGTGAGCTGTATAATCTTTTTCATAACGTGTAAAAGGTTTATATGGATTCTGAAATTTTATTTTTAATACGCTGATTTAAAATAAATGAATGATGACAGGCTGAGGCACATCATCATACGATACTGACTTACCGGTAAACTTCCGGTTATCGTATTATTCTTCCTGTATTAAAATCACAGAATCACCGGAGGGAACTCCCGGTTTGTTTTTAGCCTGAAGCCGCCTTCATTTCCCTGAATTCAGGATACATTCAGGACCAGAAAGCCTTACCTTTTCAGGTTTTCGGGAAAGGGTATTCCTTTGTATTCAATAATAAATCAACCCGCTATTTCAGGGTTATTTTAAGTCAGAAGGGCTGTCGATAATACCGGAAACGTGGAGGTACCCACAAATCTTATCATGGTAGTATTATCCTGAACTGGCATGATTTAACTTTAGTCAAATACTGCTTCAGGGGTACTAATCTACAGTAAAATACTGATTACTAATGTATTTTTTATAAAAAAATAACATAATTGCCCGATAAATCTACTAATTGATATATCGAAATTATTTGATTGTAGAAAATTAGCAAGCCGGTTTTACAATATTATCCGGATTCTGAAAACCAGTTCTGGCACCTTCCGTAATAGAAAGGTGTCTGTTTAAAGCCTGTTTTTACTGCTGATGTAAGACGGGTCGGCGTGAACCGGCGAAAGGGACAGCCATTAAGAGGCGATCAGATCCCGGACCTTATCGTTCTGCAATGCTCAGACTTTTAATAATCCACGGAAACCTCTGGCACCATAATAAGAATCAGCGCCATTATGGTAGAGAAAAACGGTGTTGTACCGCTTGTCGCAAAAAAGGGCTCCTCCAAGCTTTCTGATATTGGAAGGAGTGATTACCCAGCTTGATGTTTTCGTATCGAAATTACCTAATTGCTGCAATGCCCTGTATTGATCTTCGGTCATTAGTTCAATCCCCATTTCCTCCGCCATATTGACAGCACTGTCGGCAGGTTTATGCTCTTTCCTTGCTTCAAGCGCCTGGTGGTCGTAACAGATACTTCTTCGTCCTTTGGGACTTTCCGGTGAACAATCGACAAAAATGTACTGGCCGGTTTTCTCATCATAACCGATAACGTCAGGCTCTCCTCCCGTTATTTCCATTTCATTAAGTGACCACAGTTTTCCACTATCCGCTTCCAGCTTTGCCTGTACTGAGGCCCATTCTATTCCTTCATGGCGGTTTTTATTCTTCTCAAAACGTACTTTCAAGAGGTCAATCAGTTTTTTGCTTTCTTCAGCGGGCAATGATTTTTTCTTATTTTTCATAGTATTTGGATTTTTATAATACACATCGTCCTGTCTGATATTTCTGTACTGTCCTCACTTATCATGGCTGAACATTTATTCTTTCCTTCTATCTAACGATCATTCAACCCCTTTCCATCGAGTATCTGCTGAATGCATTTTTCTATTCTTGATGCCCTTGTTCCCGATTGTTTCGGCGTGGAAAAATAAATGTTGTAAGCCCTTTGACGTCCTGGTGTCAACGCTGAAAAGGCCTTTTTCAGGGCCGGAATTTCATCCAGCTTTTGCTGAAACTCTTCAGGAAATTCGAGAGAGGTATTTTTTAAAGCATCCACTTTCAGCCCCGCTCTTTCAACCTCAACCGCTTCTTTCACAAAAGCCCGCAGCACAGGTTCTTTTTCAATAATATCGTTCAGATCAGCAAACCTTATCTGGCGGCCTACCTGCGTATTTTCCCCGGTTTTCACCAGTACTTCATCAGGATCTTTTAACAGCACACCCTTAAAAAACAGCACTGCCAGGTATTGCTTAAATCCCTGGATAACCACTATATTATTATTCTGAAAGGCATAGCAGGGTTTACTCCACTTCCAGTGTTCAGTAAGTCCGCAGTCCAGAAGGATCATCCTCAGTTGTTCCATTTCCTGCCGCCATTGCCTGGCATTACTTATATATTCGTCAACAGCCTGATTCATTAATAGATTTGGTTCACAATTCAATTATACTTTACAGAAAAGATAACACATCTTCAGCTCAGCAGTTCTTTTACCACATGACCATGTACGTCCGTAAGCCTGAACCGCCGTCCCTGAAATTTATATACCAGCTTTTCGTGATCAACACCCATCAGGTGCATGAGCGTGGCGTGGAAATCGTGAACATGTACGGGATCCTTGATAATATTATAAGAAAAGTCATCCGTCTCTCCATAGCTGTAACCCGCCTTTACCCCGGCCCCGGCCATCCACATGGTAAAGCATCGGGGATGGTGGTCACGGCCATAATTATCGGCTGTTAGTTTTCCTTGCGAATAGACCGTCCTGCCAAATTCTCCACCCCAGATCACGAGTGTATCTTCCAGCATTCCCCTTCTTTTCAGGTCAAGAATCAGCGCTGCTGTAGCCTGATCCGTATCTTTACATTGTCTGGCGATGTTTTTGGGCAATCCGTCATGAGAATCCCAGCCCTGATGATACAGCTGCACAAATTTTACATCCTTTTCAAGCAGCTTTCTGGCCATCAGGCAATTGGCGGCATAAGTACCCGGATCACGGCTATCCTCTCCATACATCTCAAATACTTCGTCAGGTTCGTTGGCAAGACTCAGTACATCGGGAATGGAAGTCTGCATACGATAGGCCATTTCATACTGTGCTATGCGGTTTTCCACTTCAGGATCCATATAGGATTCATTCTGCAACCTGTTCATTTTTGATAAATAATCCAGCATTTCTGCACGATCGGTATGATCGTATCCTTCCGGGTTATTCAGAAAAAGGACCGGGTCGGGCCCGGAGCGGAACTGCACGCCCTGATGCCTGGAAGGAAGAAAGCCATTGCCCCATAGCCGGGCATACAGTGGCTGATCCTTTGGCGCGTTTTTGGAAACCAATACAATGAAAGAAGGGAGATTCTTGTTTTCAGAACCCAGGCCATAGCTGATCCAGGAACCTATTGAGGGTCTTCCGGGCAACTGATTTCCGGTCTGTAAAAAAGTAATCGCCGGATCATGATTGATCGCTTCTGAAAAAAGGGACTTCACAATACATAATTCATCCACTACTCTGGCCGTATAAGGAAGCAGTTCACTTACCCAGGTATCCGATTTCCCATGCTTTTTAAATTTAAAAACGGAGGGTACCATTGGCAGCGAGCTCTGATTGGCACTCATGCCTGTCAGGCGTTGTCCCTGCCGCACCGAATCCGGTAATTGCTGACCGGCCAGGCCTGCCAGCTTAGGTTTATAGTCGAAAGTCTCAAACTGAGAAGGCCCGCCACTCATAAACAGATAAACCACCCGTTTGGCTTTAGGTGCCATGTGTGGTAAAGCGCGTAATATTTCCGCTTCAAAATCAGAAGCACTGCTTCCGGAAGCACCTGAATGCATTACTTCACCCGATTTCCCGCAACCCATCAGCGAACCCAGCGCCATTGCTCCCAGGCCTAATGAAGTATTGACAAGAAAATGACGCCGGTCCTGTTTCCTGTGCAATTGACGGAATTCCGGGGTGTTCAACCTGAACTCTTCATCATGATGGTTCATAATTATCTGAGTGTTAAAGTCGCATCTGAATTTAAAATCGTGCTGGTAACAACGGAATATGCCGCCACACTAACCGGGTCAGCTGATACTTTGATCCGGTATTGTCCGTCTTCCAGCCAGCCTTTTACCTTTGCAGGCTGCTTCCTGAATTTACTGTATTCATGTTTGTAAAGTTCTTTCAGCAGGGTCAGTTCTTTTACCGACGGTTGGTGCCCGGTAAGTTTCTGATAAGTCAGGGCAATGGCCATTTCCGGTTTTTCCATCGTTGCCATTTCTTCACCCAGTACCCGGGCACATTCATTGAAAGTCGGATCATTCAAAGTGACAAGCGCCTGTAAAGGCGTATTGGTTTCCTGCCGTCTCACTACACAATAGCTTCTCGAAACCGCATCAAAGGTCGACAGGGTAGGGTTGGGGACTGCCCTTTTCGTAACAATATACAAACTGCGCCTGTACATCGCATCACCGGAATCCGCCTGATACCGGGCACTGTTGATTTCCCATAATCCTGCCGGCTGATAAGGTTTTATACTTTTTCCGCCAATGCTTTTATTCATCAATCCGCTGGCCATTAAAGCATTATCCCGGATCATTTCAGCCGTAAGGCGCCGTGAAGGGCCCCGGGCCAGCAGCCGGTTGTCGGGATCTTTTTCCCTCAGTTGATCTGTAACTCTGGTATCCTGCCGGAAAGTGGCTGTCATTACCATCATTTTATGCAGTTTCTTCACGTCCCATCCTGATTCCATAAACGTAACCGACAGCCAGTCAAGCAATTCAGGATGAACCGGCATTTCTCCCTGATTCCCGAAATCCTCCGTTGTCTTTACCAGGCCAGTACCAAAAATATTCTGCCAGTAGCGATTCACCGCTACACGGGCTGTTAACGGATTTTTCCGGTCGGTAAGCCATTGTGCCAGTCCGTACCGGTTTTTGGGTAAAGTATCCGGAAATTTCAGGATCGATTCCGGAGTAGCGGGGAATACTTCTTCCCCTTTGTTATCATATTCCCCTCTCAGCAATATATGTGCCTTCTTTCTGACGGGCATTTCTTTCATGACCATCAGTTCCTGAACCGGCTGCAACGCATCTGTCAGTCCGGTGCGTGCTTTGGTCAGATCTTTAAAAATATTGCGGCCCTGTGATGAAACTGTTCTCAGGTAAAAATCTTTTAACAGCTGTCGCTCAGCCGCTGTGAGCATCTCCGCTTTTTTGATTCCTATGTCCATCCACGATTTTTTACCGGCAAGTATCTCCACTTCAAAAGGGATCAGTTCCCGCTCATAAACGGCGATATCATCCACTTTGCCACCTTTCAGCCCCAGCCCGCGCCACCAGCCGCCAATCTGCAGCCCCACCTGCTGATTCCCCTTGAAAAGGATATCTTTCGTCAGCTCATCAGCGGTAATATCCGACTCCATTTCCTTCCCGTCAAGGAATATTCTGAGACCATTGGCACGGGCCGACCCGTCGTACGTCATCGTCAGGTGAACCCATCTGTTCTTAGGCATTTCCTGTTTTGATAATCTGGTAATCGCGTTGGCAGGAGCAGCATAGGCAAGATTTGCCTCCAGTTTATTCCCTTTCAGATATAAATGATAGCCTCTGAAATTATACAGTCTCTCCGCTATGCTTTTATGGAGGATGACACCTTCATTTAATGATTCCGGAATAAAAACCTTAATGCCAATCGTGAATGGTTCAGACCTGCGGAAAACCCCGGTTTCTTTCAGATCCAGGTATACGTCTCCATCCAGTTCGAGGGCCTTTCCCTGTTCATGGGCGACAAACAAAGGCTTGTCCCCGAGGGTTCCGGCATCCCGTTTCATCACTCCTTCTGATTTCCGGTTTTGCTGATTGCCGAGGGAGCTGTTATCAAAATTATAAAATGCCTGCAGGCCGGTAACCGGAATTTCCTGAGGAATTAGTGAACGATAGCGTTCTTCGCGCAGCCAGTTTTCGAAATCAGCAGGGGTACTTTCAATAAACGATTTGTATTCTTTTTCCAGATCATCCATCTTCCGGCGGATTTCTGACAGGTTTTTCTCCTGTTCCGCTGTGGGCAGGAGCATGGTAGGAGCAGGCATGGCATCATCCCAGGAGATTTGTCCGGCCTCCTGCACATTGTTGAAAAAACTGAAAAGCTCAAAATAGTTTTTCTGGGAGATCGGATCATATTTATGATCATGGCATTTGGCACAGCTTAACGAAATACCCAGCATGGCGTCACCAAAGGTATTGGTTCTGTCGACTACATATTCTGTCTGAAATTCTTCTTCCACTATGCCTCCCTCTGCATTCTGCTGGTGATTGCGGTTAAAAGCAGTAGCAATCAGCATCTCTTTTGTGGGGTTGGGCATCAGGTCCCCGGCGAGCTGCTCATGCAGAAACCGGTCGTAGGGCATATTATTATTAAAGGCTCCGATTACCCAGTCGCGATAAGGTGACATATCTCTGAGTCTGTCCACCGTATATCCATGCGAGTCGGCGAACCGGGCCAGATCAAGCCAGTCTGTTGCCATTTTTTCACCAAAATGAGGGGATGCCAGCAAGCGGTCTGCCTGCTTTTCATAGGCATCAGGAGCAGGATCCTTCAAAAATGCTTCGGTTTCTTCCGGAGTGGGTGGTAATCCGGTCAGACTGAGAAAAAGCCTTCTGAGTAAAAGTGCCTTTCCGGCCGTTTCCGAAGGATTCAGCTGCTCTTTTTCCAGCCTTGACAAAATAAAATAGTCAATTTCATTGACTGGCCAGTCCTTCTTTTTGACTTCAGGGACTTTTGTTTTTTGCGGGGCTGTAAATGCCCAGTGCGGCTTGTATTCGGCTCCGTCTTCAATCCATTTGATGAGCACTGCCTTTTCATGAGGAGAAAGCGTCAGGTGTGATTCCGGTGTGGGCATGACATACTCAGGATCTGTGGCCATGATCCGGTGGAAAAACTCACTTTTGGCAAGGTTCCCCGGGCTCACAGCGCGTTTACCCGGGCTTTCGGGCAGCTCACCATAAGCCATTTCTGCCATGTCAAGCCGTAACCCGGCCTTTTGTTTGGCCTTGTCCGGACCGTGGCATGCAAAGCACTTATCCGAAAGAACCGGTTTCACATGTACATTATAATCAAGCCTGTCAGGTAATAATTCATAAGCAACCTGTACCTCTTCAGGCAGATCAGGTTTACAGGAAAAGAAACTGAACAGCGATAAGCAGAGAATAATGATGACAACCGGGATCCGCATACCAGACAATTGTATTATTAAATCAATATTTACTCCAATATAAAGAATTAACAGATAAGATTTCTCTTTCTTTAAAAGAAACCGGCAATGCATAAATACTCCTGACGGGGAAAGAACAAAGGATAGAAACTGTAATGGACATATCCCCCTGTAGAAAAACCCCCGAAATCCTCCGGGGATATGCATTTCAACTACGCCGGTACTGAGATCTATTCCGGACTGGTAACTTCTTTTATATGCATATGGCTGGTATGATGCTGATGGGAATGTGATTGACCAAGCCTGTTATTCAGCTCCTTCAGGGCTTTTTCAGATGCGTCGGTTTTAAGTTCTGAAACCCTTTTGATCATATATTCCAGGTGGATGGGTATTCTTGATTTTTCCATCAGGTTCAGTGCTTTCTTCTGATCCAGCTCAGCCAGTGGTTCGGCAGCATACCAGAGCATCAGCGGCAAATTATGGTCTGACCCGTTTTCCTGTTTTGCAATCAGTGCATCCAGCACGTTCCAGCGCTGTTCAGGGCGGATTCTCAGCATGGCTGAAGTCAGGTATAATTGTACCATAGCCGAGGTGTCATTTTTCGCCATATTCTCAAAATGGCTTAAAACGGCCTCAGATACCACTTTGTTTTCCGTCAGCAGCTGAACCGCCCAGCTCCTGATATATTCACCTTTATCTTTCAGCAGGCCCGTTAATTCCTCTTCTTTCAGACCATTGGTAACCTGCAGCGTCCATAAGGCACGGAGCCGGATGGTTTCCTCAGGATGAGTATTCAGGATTTCCCTTAATGCTTTATGTACTTTTTTATCTGCGCCGCGCTCCTGTAAGATTGTCCTTGCCTGCCGTGCGTACCATTCGTTCTCATGCAGCTGATAATGAACCAATGCACTGCTTTTCAGCTTTGAAAGGTCTACTCTTACCCATTGGTCGTTTTCATGGGTAATCTTGAAAATCCGTCCCAGTGTTTTATCGTGCACGTCGGCATTGGGACTGTGGCATTGGTTCTTGTCATACCAGTCGATAGCATAAACAGAGCCGTTCTGGTCGTACCGCATATTGAGCCATTGCGACCAGGAGTCATTCATCACCATAAAATCCTTTTCATGCGTAGCCACATAACCGGACCCCTGTCTGGTCAGGTGATCAATATTAAGCCTTGCCCCGTTGATATTGTTCATGAAAATCTCGTTACGGTAGCGGGCCGGCCAGTTGTTTCCGCCCTGATAAATCATTGCACCCGAATGCGCGTGCCCGCCTCCTTTGGAGGCTGATCTGAAGTTACCGGCATGCGGCCCGCGGTCTCCTACCCAATGCACGTGGTCGGCAATGGTTTTGATATCATCATAGGTGTAAGGGTTGAAATGATTGCCGGCCTGGCGCTGATAACGCGCGCCCTGGATGACATGATACATGTGCGGAATCACACAAACGGTTATAAACGGATGACCGTACTGATTAAAATCGATCCCCCACGGATTGCTGGTTCCTTCTGCGAATACTTCAAAAGTATGCCGTACGGGATGATACCGCCAGACACCGGCATTGATCCTGGTACGTTCGGTATCCGGCGCCCCCGGCTTCCCGACGTTGGAGTGCGTAAAAACACCATGCGTGCCATAAAGCCATCCGTCAGGTCCCCAGCGCAGACTGTTCAGGACTTCATGGGTATCATGAACGCCCCAGCCGTCCAGGAGTTTCTGAGGCGGACCGGCGGGCTTATCCTTCTTTACATCCAATGGAATAAACAACAGGTAGGGAGCAGCACCCAGCCACACACCGCCCATGCCCACTTCAATCCCGCTTACCAGGCTCAGATTTTCGGCAAATACCTTACGGCTGTCCAATGTCCCGTCACCGTCGGTATCTTCAAAGATCAGTATCCGGTCTTTTCCCTGTCCTTCCGGAGCCGGGACAGGATAAGTGTGTCCTTCAACAACCCACAGACGTCCGCGATGGTCAATCGTAAAGCTGACCGGGCGCACAATATCAGGCTCGGCAGCAGCGAGCGTAACTTTAAATCCCTGTGGAACGGTCATGGCCGCAGCAGCCTCTTTGCCCGAAAGGCCTGCGTGAAGAACGGGATCTACCGGTGGAAGAATAATGATATCCTCTGACCTGAGTTCATTCGGAAACTCCGGCCGCTGATCGTAAAACAAAAAATCATCAAAATTAAGATGAGCCCATTTATCATGGGGAATATAAGGGATCTGGGACAGCCCGGTTTCATTGTCCACGATCCTGATAAAAATCTCCTTATTCAGCAAGGGTTGCAGATCCACCACCACAGGCTGCAGGGTAGCGCGTCCCTGCCCGGTAATGTGGAAGAACACTTTATCGGTTGCCACATCCACCAATTCAACCCTTGTGTCCTGCAAAGCCCCACCTGAGACCCTGAAAGCGGCATAAGGATGTGTAACTTTAAAAGGCTCCGAGGTAAGCGTACCTGTCAGCTTAGCGTTTTTCACCCCTCCGCTGGACAGGAAATAAGCCCCTTCCAAACCGATATGCATCTCCTTTTCATGGAGCGGAGACGGATCTTCACTCACCAGGGTAAAGGCTTCACCGGTCGTATGCCAGTCGGTAAGGTCTCCTTTTTCAAAATTCAGATTCAGTGACCGCCCATCCTTTACCGGAAGTTGTCCTGCTATGGTTTTTTCAGTAATAGCACCCTCCACTATTTCAAACTTTCCTACCATGCCCGCTATCCGGTGTCCCGGAACGGTACAGTAATAAGTATCGTCATAATCAGCGGTAAATGTAATGCTTGTACTGCTGCCTTTTTCAAGGATGGCTTCACTTTTAATGCCCATTTTTTCAAGGCCGATATCGTGTGTCATCAACTCAGCATTGATAATCTTTATCCTTACCCGGTCACCTTTGTTTGCCTTCAAAACAGGATTCCGGGAGCCGTCTGCTGCGTAGTAACCCAGCATGGAAGATTCCAGCACATATTCCCGGTCAACTTTAAGTGTATCGCCGGTTACCAGCGGCACCGAACTGAAACCGTAATAAAACGGAGCGAATGCCACAAAAAAAACAAATACTAAAGAACGCATAATAAACCTGAGCTTTAAGATGGATAGTTAATTCAGAGCAGGAAGGGTATTTTTATTCCGGATGTGTTCCAGTAATAGCCCCACAATATAACCGGCAAAATCAGGATCATTAATATGCATATCCTTTTTTATAACCGGAATATCTGCACCAGCAGCCTGTTCAATGGTATCGAACAATGCTTCATTGGATGACCTGTTATAAAATACGCTGCCCTCACTGTCAATCCGGGATAAACCTTTCAGCGGCAATACGATGGACACCGGTGCCTGAGAAGTTCTTATTTTGCTGACCAGCCGTCTGCCAAGTTCCCGGTTTTCTTCCTGATTGGTGCGCATCAGTGTGACATCAGGAGACCAGTGATAGAATTGCCGTTGGCTGTATTGCTCCGGTACGGTATCCGGACTTCCGAAATTGACCATATCCAGACAGCCCGGCACTACCACCTGAGGAATTCCCATATCGCCTGCTGCAGTTCCTCTTTGAGGACCGGCACTGCAAATCCCGCCGCACAGATCGTCGGCCAGCTCGGTGGTTGTGACATCGAGTACGGCATCAAAATATCCGCCGCGGATCAGTTCTTCCATGGCCCGGCCTCCGCTTCCGTTCGCATGAAAAGCATATACTTCAAACCCCTTTTCCTCTAACAAAGCAGTACACGTATCGACGCACGCTGTTGTATTTCCAAACATGCTCACGGCAACCCTTTGCTTGTTTTCAGTAATATCAGCAGGAACTCCGGCCATAGCCGCAATGGCAACGGCTGCCCGTGCAATCAGTACCGAAATAATGCCGTTAAGCCCTGACACGTCTACTATTGACGGAATCAGCATGATATCCTTACTACCGATAAGGTGGGATACGTCTTTGGTAGCGAGTGTTGAAATACAGATTTTCGGAACGCCGAAAGGCACATCCTGCATGGCGTTGAGCACAATGTAAGTACCGCCTCCGCCACCCATCCCAATCACCCCGGAAACCTGACCATCTGCCGAAAGGCTTCCGATCAGTTTGCGGGTAGCTTCCGACATCAGGGCGACAGCATGCGTCCTCTCACCCCTTTGGATTACCTCGCCCAGCGAGCTTCCGACCGACTCCAGCAACCAGCTGTTTTCATACGAAACCGGAAAAAGATCCGTGCTTCCGAAGATACCTGCATTTATACTGATCACCTCACATCCCAGGCCGGCCAGCTGCTGATACAAAAAATGAAATACTTCAGCTTTTGTATCAAAACAGCCCACCATAACTACTTTACCGGCCGTAATTTCTTTACTATTCATTACTGATTTTTTTAAACATTAAACTGCAATATCAAAAACGATCACCCGCTTCAGGCGTGGAACAACCACCGATTTGGCATGCTCATGCACCGGATGAGGAAGATAGTTATCCCTGGATTCTTCACTGTCAAAATTCATGAGGAATCCGTGCGTAAAACTATCATTCAATCCCTCATTCCCACTATAGGGCCCATGTTCCATACTCAGAAGGCCGGGAATTTTCCCCACCATCGCTTTCATTATCCGGAAACATTCGTCAATCTGATCAGGACTTACGTCACTGTTAAATTCGAATACGCCAAAATGTCTTACCATGGACTCCTATTTAATGGTTTTTATATAAGTCAGAATATCCGAAACATCCTTATCTGTAAAATTATCAAACAAACCTGCCGGCATAAAAGACTTTCCGGTAACTGAATGCTGACTTTTGATCTCAGCAGCCGGCACAAAGGTTTCCCCGCCACCCATAGCGGCCAGTGTTGAACCATTGGCATCGCGTTTGAGAAGGTATCCTTCCAGAATACTGTTATCCTTTTTCACAATACGAAAAACCGCATATCCTGATTCTATCGCCGCATCCGGATCGAGCACGGCATATAGCAAACCTTCCGTTTCGCGGTAGCCCAACCCGTCCAATGCGGGGGCGAGTGTCTGTCCTTTGCCACCTGCCTGGTGGCACATCAGGCAAGTCTGAAACAGTAGTTCTCCTTTTTTCGGATCACCGTTATTTTTTTCTGCTAACGTCTTCATTTTAGCGATACGTGCGCCTACCTTCTGCTTTCGCTCCACTTCTGCCTTTCTCACCTCATTCATCAGCTGACTGCTTTTTTCCGTCTGTTTATCCGCCGGATTCAACCGCTCTGCTGTCATCATTTCAAAAGAAGTTCCCGGCAGCTTTTTCTCCGCGTACAAATCCAGCAATAAATCCGAGCTCGCCGCATATCTGGATAAAGTATTGGTCAGCACTTTTTGCTCGACCTGGTCCATGCCGGAAAACCATTTCAGGATCAGTTGTTTAGCAAGTGTCTTGTCGGTGCGGGCTATGCCCTGTAAGGCATTTAACCGGGTATTCAGACTCAGCGTTTCATTATCCGTTATAGCTTTATAATAAGCAGTATTTTTATTTCCGGCAACATCCAATGCCCTGATCAGCAGATTCACCTCGCCTTCATTTTTGCTTTCCTTCATCAGATTACCCACCAGCTGTTCCGGTACTTTCACATTATAGCTCACCATAACATTCAGCGCCTTTTGCTGAAATTCATGATTATCCGATTTCAGCATCATTTGTAAAGGCTCAGCCAGCAGATTTCTGAATGAAGGTGAGTTCAGTGTTTCCCGGTGTTTCAGTGCAAAATCCATATACCGGAGTTGTTGTGCAGACTGACCAAGCGCTGACTTCAATACCTCTTCCATGGCAGCTTCAGATGCCATCTGTCCTGCATAAAGAAAGGTCTCTTCGTTTAATGCAGATTTGTCGAAACCAGGATTCAGCTGAAAGAACCATGCTGCCCTTTGTTTTACGGGAAGTACCTGAATAGCCCAGACCAGATGATCGGAAGGAATGTTACCAGGCTGAGATTTACTTAACCATTCCTCCAGTTGAGGAGCAAATTTCTCCAACGCTCTCCGCGCAAGATATCGTTCAAATTTACGCTCGTAAGGCCCGCCCGGCTGGTCACCTTCCAAAGGTGGTTTACAGGCAGACAACAATAGGGCAATAAGCGGATCAGTACTATTTTCATTTACTCCGATGGTCCGGATCAGCTGGGACCTGACCAGCGGATTCCTGTCTTCAATCAGTTGCCGGAATACCGGTAAAAACGGATCCAGGCTATGGGAAAAGGAAGCAAGATAGCGTAACGTTTCCCTCCTGACCTCATCATCAGCATCTGAAAGTAAACTGTTGATCATGGAAACATCATAATGCCCCAGGGTTTCCAGGCACCATAAAGCGTGGATGCGGGTGACGGCATCCTGCCGGAGGTCAAGACTCATTTGCTGCAGACCGGGAATTAATACTTTCGTTTCGGCCGGGTCGCGGTCGGATATCTGATGCCAGGCTGCTCTTTTTTCCCACAGATAATCTGATTTTAAATAGGAGGGTAAATCGGAGGTACTGACCTTATGGAAATCAGTAATTTTTCTGTCCTGCTGGCTCACATGCCTGATCCGCCAGATCCGGCCGCTCTTTTTGTCGCGATCGGGATGCGTTGTAGGTACTTCGTTATGCGATACGATTTTATTATACCAGTCGGCAATATAAAGGTTACCGTCAGGCCCGAAGGTAATATTCACCGGCCTGAACCAGTCGTCGTCTGAAGTAAGCAGATCGGGCAAATGCTCCGAAATAAAACTTCCGTCAGCATTTCTTACGATGCGGACTGCATTGATAGAATTCGTAATGGGATTGGCCAGAAAACCAACGTTTTTCCATTCTTCCGGAAACCCGCCGGTTTTATCCTCTGAAAAAGCCAGTCCTGACAGACCCGTACCACCTACCCTGAAAGGATGAATAGAAGGAAAAAACGGCTGATAAGGTCTGAATTTCTCATTTCCGATTCCGCTGAAAGCAGCACCTTCCTCCAGAGGCACTACCGAATATCCGATATCATTGGCCTCAGAGCCATACCACTGTCCGTTAGCACGTAAGGTAAACCCCCAGATATTATTTAAGCCTGCTGTAAGTAATTCAAGCTGTTTTCCGTCCAAAGAAAACCTTCCGGTTTTACTGTAATCAACAGGTACCTGAAGCTCTTTATTAACATACGAAGTAACCAAACCTTTGTTCAATGCACCATGACTGAAATGGATACGGTTACCTGGTCCTCTCAATAATAAATGAGACATGGTATGTGTATCGGTAAAGCCGAATCCGGTAAACAGCGGCTTTCTTGTCTCGGCTTTTCCGTCCTTATTTTCATCATCCAGGAAAAAGATTTCAGAACCCTGCGCAATATACGCTCCGTTTTTATAAGGAAGCACACTCATAGGAAGGGCCAAACCGTCTGCCCAGACATCTACCTGCAGCTTTCCGTTATAGATTCCGGATAATTTCAGTACCTGATCTTCTCCTTGGGTTATTCCTTTATACAAATCCTGTATTCTTCTGAAAGCCGGATGGTTATCCTGCTTACGCTTGTCATCCATCAGTTCCAGAAGATCATTCCACTGAATATCCGAAACAGGATCCAGGGGATACATCCGGGCGGTCTGTGTCCAGAGATTTCCGGCATCGTCAAATGCCAGATCGATGGGTTTCACAATTCCATCAGTCTCACTGGCAACCAGCTCAATTACAAAACCCGGAGCCAGGTGAAAATGCCTGATCTGTTCCTCCGGTGTTAACGCAATTACCCTCGTAGAGAGCTGCTTGTCATTTTTTTTCTGACCAAGGGCATTCTCCGAATACAAAAAAGCCAGAAATACCAGAAGTAAGATACATTTATTGTTCATTTTCATCGGGTTTAGATCCTGAGTACAATATTGTCAGGCAAGATAATATTGTCTACTATCAGACACGCCCTAATTTCGATATTTTTTATAAAAATCTGTGCAATTCCAATATATTTTTATTGGGAGTAAACGAAGATTAAGGTAAGCGTCCACCTGACAACAACAATCCACTCTTCATGGATGGGATTTACTGACGGCTTCCGGGAATGCAGCCTTTTCCTGCAGGAATTGTTATATTCGCTTTCGTATATTTCTGAATGACGGGTTAATACCGGTTTCTCCATCGGATTGAGTATTTTTAAGTTAACGGGTTTATAATGAAAACAAAAGGAGTCGTTTACCTGATTATATTGTTCAGCATACTTCCGTGGAAACCTGTTAAGGCTCAGTCCGTTTTC
>JBEBXQ010000082.1:0-22700 GCA_040391535.1 Telluribacter sp.
ATGCACTCCATTTTTGCCGCAGGCTATTGGTTACCACACTCACCGAACTCAGGGCCATAGCTGCGCCGGCCATCATCGGATCAAGCAGAAAACCATTCAGCGGGAATAAAATTCCGGCTGCAAGCGGAATGCCAATGATATTATAGAAAAAAGCCCAGAATAGATTTTGTCGTATGGTTTTTACGGTTTTTGCTGACAAATCAATGGCTTGTGGTATTTTACTGAGATCACTGGAAATAATGGTCATTTTCGCTACATCCATAGCAATATCACTTCCTTTCCCCATGGCTATACTGACATCGGCCCGGGCAAGGGCGTTACTGTCATTAATACCGTCACCAACCATAGCCACCACCTTTCCTTCGCTTTGCAACTGCTTCACAAAGTCCGCTTTTTCAGCCGGCAGCACATTTGCGCGGAAATGATCTATACCGGTTTCTGCTGCCACGGCAGCAGCTGTTTGTTCATTGTCGCCTGTCAGCATATATACTTCGATCTCTTTGTTTTTGAGCGCTCTTACCGCACTGACAGAAGTATCTTTTATCTGATCGGCAATAGCAATAGCTGCCAAAACTTTCCGGTGATCGAAAAAAGCAATGACCGTTTGTGCTTTGCCACGTTCCTCTGAAATCCACCGGGAAACTTCTGGTTGCAGTTCAATCTGCCACTGACGCATCAATGCCTCATTACCGATGCCATAAAGCTGATTCTGATAATGGCCCGTAATACCTTGTCCGGTAATGTTTTCTACAGCGACATCCGAAAAGAAGGTGACACCTCTTCCATTGAAATAATGCACAATAGCATCGGCCAAAGGATGTTCAGAAGATTTTTCGATCGTATATAACAGGCTTTTCAGTTCGTCAGATTCCTCCACAAACCATCTGACAGCCTTCACGCCGGGTTTTCCTTCTGTGATCGTACCCGTTTTATCAAGAATGACCGCATTGACATTCCGGGCCGTTTCCAGACTTTCCGCATCTTTAATGAGTATGCCATTTTCAGCGCCTTTTCCCACTCCTACCATCACTGCCGTAGGTGTGGCCAGCCCAAGCGCACAAGGACAGGCTATGACCAGCACCGTCACCATCGCCATAATGCCGTGTGAGAAGCCGTCTTCTCCACCCAGGACAATCCAGGCAACCAGTGTCAGCACCGCAATGATAATCACTGCCGGAACAAAAACGCCGGCTATTTTATCTACCAGTTTCTGCACAGGAGCCTTGCTCCCCTGCGCTTCTTCCACTGTTTTTATAATCTGAGCGAGTAAAGTATCCGAACCGACCTTCTCCGCCCTGAACTGAAAACTTCCTTTCTGATTAATGGTTCCTGCAAAAACCTGTGCATCTTCACTCTTGGCAACCGGAACAGGCTCACCGCTGATCATACTTTCATCTACATACGAACTACCCGAAACCACTTTCCCGTCTACTGCAATTTTTTCGCCGGGTTTTACAAGTATCGTATCTCCTATTTTCACTTCTTCGATACGGGTATCAGCCTGCTGCCCGTCGGGTAGCAGCACAATTACTGACTTAGGCTGCAATCCCATTAGTTTTTTAATAGCCGAGGACGTATTCCCTTTGGCTTTTTCTTCCAGCACTTTCCCCAACAGAATGAAAGCAATCACTACAGCTGCCGCCTCAAAGTAAACGTGCGCGTGAAGTCCGCGGCTATGCCAGAAATCCGGAAACAGCGTATTAAAAACACTGAAAAGATAAGCGGTGCCTGTACTGAGTGCTACCAGCGTATCCATATTAGCACTTTTATGACTTAACTGTTTCCAGGCGCCGATAAAAAAAGTCCGGCCGTAATACAGTACCACCGGTGTAGCCAGCGCCCACATGATGTAATTGGCATAGGGCATATGCATCAGAGCAGGTACCATCGCAATAACCACCAGCGGAACAGAAAAGGCAATAGCTCCCGCCGTACGTTTTTTGAGGGAAGCAAACTTTTCTTTATGATATTCTTCCAGTGATGCTTTCACCTCGTCTCCTTCTTCCACCACCAGGTCATAACCGGCCGCCTGTATGGAAGATTTTAGTTGCTGAGCCGTTACCAGCGACGGAATAAATTCGACAGAAGCGGTAGCATTGGCATAATTTACCGTACCTTCCACGACACCCGGTTTATGCTGCAGTGTTTCCTGAATACTATTGGCACAGGACGCACACGACATCCCGAGCACCGGAAATGTTTTCTTTACAGTTGGAACATTATAGCCCAGGCTGCGGATTTCCCTGACAGCCTCCGGAATAGCCACATGGAGTTTGTCAGAGCTGATCCGTGCCCTTCTGTTATTAACCTCTACGTTATGCGCTGAGACTTCCTTTAACCTGCTCAGACCGTTGTCAACAATCAAAGCACAGTGCTCACTTTCCACATTTTCCAGCGGAATAAAAACTTCATTCTCATCCTTCATAATCTCCTTGATTTGGGAACAGGACAAAGTTACTATATGTGAATCACTTCCGGATTATAGAATTCAGCCGGAGTATTGCATAATCATGGTTTCAGCTGCTGCTGATATTTAGCAATGGAAGATTTAATCTTTTCTATTCTGTTGGCAGGACTAGGATGCGTACTGGCAAATTCAGCCGGAGCATTTCCTCCTGAAGCCTCCGCGAGTATCCGCATAACTTCCAGCATTTCGGCAGGATTATACCCCGTCTGCATCATATATTTTACGCCAAAATCATCCGATTCCAGTTCGTCGTCCCTTCCGTATTTCATATTGACCATATTGGCTATATACTGCGCCATATAAGCACTGGTATTACCGGAAGAAGGGTCGCTCAACGCTACGGTAGCAGCACCGGCAAGTCCCTGCAACAGTTCGGCAGAAGCCATCTGTTCCGCTGAATGGCGGCCGATCACATGACCGATCTCATGACCCAGTACACCTGCCAGCTGGTCTTCCGTACTTAACTTATCAAGCAAGGCCGCCGTAATGAAGATTTGTCCGCCGGGTAAGGCAAATGCGTTGATAGTACGGGTATCAGCCAATACATGAAAATCAAACTGATAAGGAGAACGACTCGCTTCTGTACCGTTCACCAGCTTGTGCCCCACCCGTTTTACCTCCTGCTGCACTTTCGCATCCTGATACAGTCCGCCGAATTCCGCAGCCATTCGCGGCGCGCTTTGAATGCCCATCGCCACTTCCTGTTCCGGCGTAAGGTTTACTTTCTGTTTTTCTCCGGTAACCGGATTCACCTGGGTTTTGGTGTAATAACCGATCAGGGCGATCAGCCCCATGACAATCGCGATGATAAAGCGGCCGCCTTTGCCTCTGTTCATGATTTGGTTGCTTTTTGGTGGATATAAATCTGTCAGCCTGCTTTAACAGACTGACAGACATGTTGTTTAATGCAAATATCAGAAATTTAACGCCATGATTTATACTGGTTAATCAATCCGTTGGTAGAAGCATCATGGGATGTCACGGCTTCGTCATTTTTCAGTTCAGGATAAATATTATTGGCCAGTTGTTTTCCCAGTTCAACACCCCATTGATCAAAGCTGAAGATATTCCAGATAATACCCTGTACGAATATCTTGTGCTCATACATGGCAATCAGGCTGCCCAGCACTTTGGGGGTCAGTTTTTTCACCAGAATGGAGTTCGTAGGTCGGTTTCCTTCAAATACTTTAAAAGGAGTCAGAAAATCAATTTCATCCTGTGTTTTACCTGCTTTTACCAGTTCAGCTTTCGCTTCATCATAGGTTTTGCCGTTCATAAGGGCCTCCGTCTGAGCAAAGAAATTAGACAATAGCATCTGATGGTGTTCTCCCAACGGGTTCTGTGAAACAGCAGGAGCGATGAAATCACACGGGATCAGCTTTGTCCCCTGGTGAATGAGCTGATAAAAGGCGTGCTGACCATTGGTACCGGGTTCTCCCCAGATTACCGGACCCGTCTGATAATTGACCTTCTCACCGTTTCTTCCCACATATTTACCGTTACTTTCCATATCACCCTGCTGGAAATAAGCAGCAAAACGATGCATATACTGATCATAGGGCAAAATAGCGTGCGATTCAGCACCGAAGAAGTTGTTATACCATATACCCACCAAAGCCAGAATAACCGGCAGGTTTTTATCAAATTTCGCGGTTCTGAAATGATTATCCATCTCATGTGCGCCACTCAGCAGCTGCTCATAATTCTGAAAACCGATATAACATGCAATGGAAAGACCGATAGCAGACCATAAGGAGTAACGTCCGCCTACCCAATCCCAGAACACAAACATATTCTCCGGATCAATACCGAATTTCCCGACTTCGGTTTTATTGGTAGAAATAGCAACAAAATGCTTTCTCACAAACTGCTCATCCAGGGCCGCTTCAAGGAACCAGGACCGTGCCGAATGCGCATTGGCCATGGTTTCCTGTGTCGTAAAGGTTTTGGAAGCAATGAGAAACAGCGTGGTTTCGGGATCCAGTGCTTTCAGTGTTTCAGCAATGTGCGTTCCGTCTACGTTTGAAACGAAATGTACATTCAGGCCCTTTTTGGCATAAGGTTTCAGCGCTTCGGTCACCATTACCGGTCCCAGGTCGCTTCCCCCAATCCCGATGTTGACAATGTCCGTAATGCGTTTGCCGGTGTAGCCTTTCCACTCCCCTGATCTTACTTTACCGGAAAAATCCCTGATTTTCTGCAATACTTCATTTACATCCGGCATGACATCCCTGCCGTCTACCATAACGGGGGTATTGGCCCGGTTGCGCAGGGCAACATGCAGTACAGGCCTGTTTTCAGTAGCGTTGATCCGCTCACCGGTAAACATCTGCTCAATCGCTTCTTTCACACCGGCTTCTTCCGCCAGCTGAATCAGATAAGCACGCGTGCGGCCGTTTATTCTGTTTTTAGAGTAATCAAGCAGTATATCTCCCAAACGAACGGAAAACTTCTTAAATCGTTTGTCGTCTTCTTCAAACAATGCTTTCAGATGTATTCTGGAAATCGTTTTGTAATGTGATTTCAGCTTTTTGTAAGCTGCGGTCTGATCAAATGGGGTAGTTGGAAGCATTATCTGTTATCTTTAAAATTAAGATTAATTCCTGTGTTTTCAGAGCAGGTTGCGGTGCGTAATGGCGATTAAGGCCGTAACTTCATCAGGTAAGGACTGAAAGCCGTTCATCATTCACTCACTACCCTTCTGTATATAATTACAAATAAAAAATTTTTCTGTTCAAAAAGCAAAGTCCCGATTGCTTTGCAGGCAACGGGACTTCATTTCAACTGGAATACTGACAGAAAATATCAACCTTGTTTATCAGGCTGTGGTGTATAACGTAAATAAGGCTTCACAATGTTCAGACCTTTAGGAAATTTTTTCTCAGCATCTTCGGTACTTACCGCCGGCACGACAATTACGTCCTCACCCTGGTTCCAGTCGGCAGGAGTCGCAACGGAATGATTAGCTGTTAACTGAAGCGAATCAACTACCCTCAGGATTTCATTAAAGTTACGCCCGGTCGAAGCAGGATAAGTCAGCGTCAGCTTCACTTTTTTGTCAGGCCCGATAACAAATACCGAACGAACGGTGGCTTTTTCGCTTGCATTAGGGTGAATCATATCATAAAGCCCCGCAACTGTACGGTTTTCATCAGCAATGATCGGAAAATTCACTTCTGTGTCAGATACTTCATTGATATCCGGGATCCAGCGCTGGTGAGAATCCAGGTCATCCACACTCACGGCAATTGCCTTCACGCCCCTTTTTTCAAACTCTCCCTTCAATAGAGCCGTCTTACCTAATTCTGTAGTACAAACCGGTGTGAAATCAGCCGGGTGTGAGAACAGAAGCCCCCATGATGAACCCAGCCATTCATGAAATTTAATAGGACCTTGTGTGGTATTGGCTTCAAAATCCGGAGCAATATCTCCTAATCTAAGTGACATAATATTGTTGGTTTAAGTGAGGAAACTAATAAAACTGTTAATCTATAAGTACTATAGAGTTCAACGCAAAAACGGCAGAATAGTTTCAAAAAAACTATTTTTTCATCTCATTCTTGCACGCTTGGTAAGGTAACCCATCAGCACGGGTTCTACGCCTCTGGCAATGTCTGCCTGAATCAGGTCAATCTTGTATTGTCCGCATTTTAAGTATAATTCCTGAAAATAAGATTTCACCTTTTCACGGTAGACATCCTTTACCTGAGAAGGCTGAACTTTTACCGATTGTCCCGACTCAAGATCCACGAACTCGTACGGCCTTTCTTCAAAATCAAATTCCTCTTCCGTAGCCTGATCTGTCACGTGAAAAATAAGCACTTCATGATTATTGTGCTTCAGATGCTGCAATGCTGAAAACAATTCACCGGTTTGCTCCATGTTATCAAACATATCGCTGAAAATAATCACCAGTGAGCGCTTATGAATTTTCCGGGCGATAAGATGGATTACATCAGCGGTTTTGGTCTTTTTGGGCACGGGTGGCCTGTGCAGAATTTTTTCGAGCTCCAGTATAATCTTGTGCACGTGAGAAGGTGTTGATTTTATCTGCGTCTGTAACTCGATATCTTCAGAAAAAGTACATAAACTGACGGCGTCTTTCTGCCTTTGCAGCAGGTTAGCCACACTTGCCGCTGCCAGCACGCTGAAAGTAATTTTTCCGTAATTCTCCTGAGGGTAATACATGGATGAAGAAACATCCATCAGGATGTGGCAGCGCAGATTGGTTTCTTCCTCATACCGTTTGACAAAGAGGCGGTCAGACTTTGCATACACTTTCCAGTCAATGTGCCGGGTACTTTCACCATTATTATATAAACGATGCTCAGCAAATTCAACAGAAAATCCATGAAAGGGCGATTTATGCAGGCCCGTGATAAATCCTTCCACCAGCTGCCTTGCAAGCAGATCCAGATTTCGTACACTTCTGACCTTATTCAGGTCAATTTGAGTCGGAGCAGCCAATATTGAAAGGGGTCAGGAGTAAAAAAACAAACTTACTTTACAGAAGCAGCAGAAACAGGCTGATCAGCATCAGACAACACCCATCTTGTGCCATTCTCCCCTACTACCTTAAAGGATAACCTGGCCACACCTTTTCTGACAATATCCAGTTCTTTTGCTGCAGCCTGACTGATATCCAGCACCCTGGAGCGCCCGAAAGGGCCGCGGTCATTGATCCTGAGCGTTACTGTTTTACCGTTTTCCGGGTTTTCAACTTCAATCAGTGTATTATGCGGAAGTGTTCTGTGAGCGGCTGTAAACCCTGTTTTATCATATTTCTCACCAAATGCAGTTCTTTTTCCGTGGAATCGGGCATGGTAGTAAGAAACCAGCCCTTTCTGCGAAAAACTTAGCGAATTCAGTACTTTTTCGGTTTTGGGTGATGTGAAAGAAAGTACCAGATAAGCCATGATGGATGAGTAGTTCATGCTAAGGATATTTAGGTAAACAAAACACTGAATATCAAAATATTAACAAATACATTATTTGTGAAATATCAACATTCAGCGGGCACCGGATTATGGTGTGTCAAACGAACCATCTGCTGCCAAAATTATAACATAAGATTCAATTTGCATAACATTATGGCAATTTCAACGGTCAGTCTCCGAATTTTCATATCCAAAGTCTGGTCTAAACAACGGTCTGCGATGTCAGAAATACGATTTACAAAGCATTCATAAACAATAACTTAAAACGAAATTCTTGTATTTATGGATTGATAACTTTGCAGAATACAATAAACTTTCTACTTTAGCGTTCCAAATAACTAATTAAAACAAGAAATAGTGGAAGACAGAGAGAAAATCTACTCTAAAAGAGTTAGAGCAGGAAAGCGCACTTACTTCTTCGATGTACGCTCGACACGTTCAAGCGATTATTATTTGACTATCACAGAAAGTCGCCGTCATCCGCAGGGAGATGGATTCACCTACGAAAAACACAAAATGTTTTTGTACAAAGAAGACTTTGATAAGTTCGTTGAAGCGTTGAAAGATGCTGTGGATCATGTCAAAACTGAACTGATGCCTGACTTTGATTTTTCTCAGTATGCTTCAAAAGAAGATGAGTTCGATCAGATTGAGGGGGGTGAATTAAAGTGGGACTAACGCTACCTTAACTCCATCTTAAAACATTATAGCCTTCGGATTTTCTTACCGGAGGCTTTTTCTGTTGACCGGCAGTTTTGTGGATTTGCATTCATTTACCAATCAGGTTACTATTTCAATTTAATAAATTACGCAGGATAACGCCACCATCGTTGACCTGACTATGACGATTTTATATATAATTACTGCAAAAAATGAGCTTACAGTGTGGTATTGTAGGGTTGCCTAATGTAGGTAAGTCGACACTTTTTAACGCAATTTCGAGTGGCAAGGCAGAAGCAGCCAATTATCCTTTCTGTACCATTGAACCCAATGTGGGCGTGGTGACTGTACCAGATGAAAGAATCGATATACTGGCCGGACTGATCAACCCTCAGAAAACGATTCCTACAATTATTGAATTTGTGGATATTGCAGGCCTTGTCAAAGGCGCAAGCCAGGGAGCCGGACTTGGGAATAAATTTCTGGCTAATATCAGGGAAGTAGATGCCATCGTGCATGTCATCAGGTGTTTTGCTGATGAAAACGTTGTACACGTTGAAGGACGCGTCGATCCTGTTTTTGACAAAGAAATTATCGATACCGAACTACAACTCAAAGATCTTGAGTCGGTAGACAAAAAACTTCAGAAAGTAGACAAAGCCGCCCGTGTGGGAGATGCCAGAGCCAAAGTAGAGGCGGAAGTACTGAAAATGTACAAAACCGCCCTTGAAGCCGGTAAGAGTGCCCGTACCGTGCAGGTTTCAGAAGAGGAAAAAAACGCGGCGATCGGCGATCTGCATTTGCTTACCGTCAAGCCGGTGATCTATGTTGCCAATGTTGACGAAGCTTCCATGCTGACTGGAAACGAATATTCGGATATACTTACAAAAGCGGTAGAAGAAGAAAACGCACAGGTGATCATCCTGTCGGCTTCTATCGAATCACAGATTGCTGAAATTGAGGACCCGGAAGAGCACGAAATGTTTCTGGCGGAATTCGGGCTGAAAGAATCCGGTCTTAACCGGCTCATTAAAGCTTCCTACAGCTTACTGAATCTCATTACTTATTTCACAGCCGGTGTTAAGGAAATACGTGCCTGGACCATCGAAAAAGGCTGGAAAGCCCCTCAGGCGGCCGGTGTTATCCATACTGATTTTGAAAAAGGATTTATCCGTGCAGAGGTGATTAAGTTACCGGATTATCAGCAGTATAAAACTGAGGCTGCCATTAAAGAAGCCGGGAAAATGGCTGTGGAAGGAAAAGAATATATAGTGAAGGATGGTGATATTATGCACTTCCGGTTCAATGTATAAAGGCTGAAACCTCAACTATCAGTGATTTGAAAATACCGGTCACTGATAGTTGATCTCCATTTGCTTAAAAGACGGCTTCGGCGATCTGTAAAACATTATCCGATTTCCCCATCGTATAAAAATGAAGAACGGGCACTCCGTTTTCTTTCAATTCTTTTGCCTGCTGAATCCCCCATTCAATTCCCAGCTGACGTACTTCCTTATCACTGGTTAGCCGGCTTGCTGCTTTGACCAGGTCTTCCGGCATTTCCAGATTGAATATGCGGGGCAGAATACTGATTTGCTTCATGGTAGAAAGCGGTTTCAATCCCGGAATGATAGGAATGGTAATACCCGCTTCACGGCAGCGCCTTACAAATTCAAAATATTTACGGTTGTCAAAAAACATCTGTGTGACGATATAATCCGCTCCTGATTCAACTTTTTGTCTGAGATATCGGAAATCATCATCAAAGCTGACCGCCTCCAGATGCTTCTCCGGATAACCGGCCACCCCAATGCAAAAATCAGTATGTACAGCTTCCGTTTCATTATGCAGTAACCGGCCGTTATTGGTATCAGCTACCTGCCCGAGCAGTTCATTGGCATAAGCATGGCCACCTGGTTTAGGTATAAATAAACCGGCAGATTTCTCAGGGTCTCCCCGCAGCACCAGTACATTATCAATTCCCAGATAATAAAGATCAAAAAGCATATCTTCGGTCTCTTCTCTGGTAAACCCTCCGCAGATCAGATGCGGAACAGCGTCCACTTTAAAACGCTCCATCAACCGCGCGCATATCCCCACAGTCCCCGGCCTTTTTCTGACCGGGATACTCACCATCGTACCATCAGCCTGGGCCTTGTGTATCAATTCTTCCCGATGATACGTAACATCTACAAACGGAGGATTAAATTCCATCAGCGGAGTAATGGAATCAAATAGTTTATTGATGCATTGTCCTTTGAGCGGGGGAATGATTTCAATAGAGAAAAGAGTATTTCCGGCAGCGTTACTGATATATTCTGTTACTTTGGTCATCGCAGGTAAATCGAATAATTAATTGACTTTGCAAAATAACGAAATAACAGCCGATTATAAAGAATTATCCCACCAGATAAATTATTCTATTTATCTTATCATATTCCATAATTCAGATATATAATCTGTAAAAAATAAAAATAAAAGATAAATTTCACAGATATATCAATCCTGATGGATTAATCATAAAACTATGCGTTCCAAAACCGCCTATTTAAACTGGCATGAGTTGCCGGATAAGAATACCGGAATAACATCCAACGCAGTTTCAGGATATACTCCTGGAATAAAGACCAACTCAAAATACCATCTGCACCCTCACTTTCCGGAAGGGATCACGGAATACATTGTTAACATTCCGGATACGCACAAAAAAATAGTCTATCGTATAACAATAGACTATTCCACGTAAACCCTCCTCTATCTGTGATTATTTTTAATATTTATATATCTGTTTAACTGATATGATCAACATTTATAAGATCAATCTATTTCCGGTCACTTCCGGTTAAATTTCTTGACACTTTATAGTTATTAAATTTACGTGCCATGTTAAAAAAAGCACTACAAACCATATCAAATACCTAT
The DNA here is from genome assembly GCA_040391535.1 of Telluribacter sp. Classification (GTDB taxonomy): domain Bacteria; phylum Bacteroidota; class Bacteroidia; order Cytophagales; family Spirosomataceae; genus JBEBXQ01. The sequence goes on from JBEBXQ010000082.1 coordinate 10,987, forward strand.
AAATCAACGATTTAAAAATAATAACAAATATACAGTAATCATAATCCATATTTATATTTGTGATTTCGCTCTACAAATCGTTGCACTTTTCCCCAATTTTGCCCCAGGTGTGGAATTACCCCGATCGGCCTTTATATCTTTCATTCCACAGATAATATGATCAGGCATGCTGACAAATAATAGCTATTCCCTATTTTTGCAGTTATATTAATGATTTATTTTTCACATAAACTTGATTCCTTCAATCATATTCCGTTCCTTATGGGAAGAGCATTTGAATATCGGAAAGCGCGCAAAATGAAACGTTGGGACCACATGGCCAAAACGTTTACGCGAATCGGAAAAGATATAGTACTGGCAGTAAAAGGAGGGGGTTCCGACGCTTCCACCAATTCACGGCTGCGGGCCGTTTTACAAAATGCCCGCGCAGCTAACATGCCCAAAGACAACATTGAAAGAGCTATCAAAAGAGCAACTTCCAAAGATCAGGAAGACTACAAAGAGATGGTATATGAAGGTTATGGGCCTCATGGCATCGCGATCCTGGTGGAAAGCACTACCGACAATCCTACCCGCACAGTAGCCAATGTCAGAAGTTATTTCAATAAACTGGGTGGTAACCTGGGGACTACCGGAATGCTGGATTTTATTTTTGACAGAAAAACCATTTTTAAAATAACCAATACCGGCCAGGATATTGAAGAGCTGGAATTTGAACTGATTGACTACGGAGCAGAAGAGGTATTTCTGGATGAAGAAAGTAATCAGATCAACATTTATGGTAGCTTTACATCTTTCGGGCCTTTACAGCATTATCTGGAAGAGAATGGCTTTGAAATTATTGAAGCTGATTTCGACAGGATTCCGAATGACACCAAAAGCCTGTCGGAAGAAGAAGTCGCTGAAGTAGAAAAACTGATCGAACGTATCGAAGAAGATGATGACGTTCAGCGTGTCTTTCACAATATGGCATAAGACAAAGGCCCTGCTTCAGTCAGGGCCTTTGTTTAGTAAATTTTCATGTTACCAATTATATATTCCAATGGAGCATCCATTGATCTTAAACCCATGAACGAACTCGTATTAAAAGTACATCCATCCGACAACGTCATTGTAGCACTGCGCGACCTGTCGGCAGGTCAGATTATCGAATTTGAAGGTCAGACCTATCAGTTGCCTTATCCCGTTAGTGCCAAACATAAGTTTATCACAGAAGACCTCTCAGAAGGGGATGAAGTGATTATGTATGGTGTCCTTGTCGGGAAAGCCATGCAGCCCATTAAGCGTGCAGAACCCATTACTACTTTCAACCTGAAGCATTCGGCCGAAACTTATTCAGTAGAGAAACGTGTCCCTTCAACCGACTGGATTGTGCCGGATGTGACCAAGTGGAAAAACCGTACTTTCCTGGGATATCAGCGTAATGACGGAACAGTAGGGACTGCCAATTACTGGCTGGTTATTCCGCTTGTTTTCTGTGAAAACCGGAATATACTGAAACTGAAAGACGCCTTTGAAAAAGCATTAGGCTACGGCATTCCTGACACGTATCAGAAACAGGTAGCCGATCTGGCTGCTATATACCAGTCAGGGGAGCAGGAGCAGATCGACACGTATGAAGGTAGCTCTTCCGATGTCTATATTTCGAGGAAAAACCGCCTTTTCCCGAATGTGGACGGGATCAAATTCCTTACACATGAATCGGGCTGTGGCGAGGGCGATGAAGATTCAGAAAGGCTCACCGACCTCTTTGCGGCCTATGCCAACAATCCGAATGTTGCAGGTATTACCGTACTTAGTCTGGGTTGTCAGAAAACGCAGTTTGACCGTCTGAAAGAACAGATCTATGAGAAGAACCCGGCCTTTGACAAACCATTGCTGATTTTTGAACAACAGCAATACGGCACTGAATATCAGATGCTTTCAGCGGCTATCAGGGAAACTTTCAAAGGACTTATTGAAATCAATAAAAACGAAAGAAAACCTACTCCGGTCAATCAGATTACCGTAGGGCTGAAATGCGGGGGCTCCGATGGATTTTCCGGTATTTCAGCTAATCCGGTACTCGGTTATCTTTCGGATATGATGGTAGCACTGGGCGCCAAAACCTTACTGGCCGAATTCCCGGAACTTTGCGGTGTTGAGCAGGAACTGATTAACCGTTCGGTTTCTCTTGAAGTTGCCTCCAAATTTGCAAGGCTTCAGTCTAATTATGCACGTCAGGCAGGACTTGTAGGTGCAGGCTTCGACATGAACCCTTCGGTAGGCAATATCAAAGACGGATTGATCACTGATGCTATCAAGTCGGCAGGAGCAGCAAAAAAAGGAGGATATTCGCCTGTTACCGATGTGCTGGATTATTGTGAACTCGCTTCCAAACCCGGCCTGAACCTGGTATGCACCCCCGGCAATGACGTACTCGCAACTACCGGCCAGGCTGCCGCAGGTGCTAATGTTATTCTGTTTACAACAGGGCTTGGGACGCCGACAGGCAATCCGGTTTGTCCGGTAGTGAAAGTTTCCACTAACAATAAACTGGCGCAACGGATGCCTGACATTATTGATTTTGACTGTGGTGAGATTATCACGGGTGCCAAAACCATTGCCCAGGTTGCCGATGAACTGCTGGAATATGTGGTAGGACTGGCGAGTGGAGAATACGCTGCAAAAGCACAATTGCTGGGTCAGGATGACTTTATGCCATGGGTACGCAGTGTAAATCTTTAATTAAGCAAGCATATTAGTAATCATAATAACATAACCTATTCCCAATGAAATTATTCAGATACGGTAATCCGGGCACCGAAAAACCGGCAGTAGAATTGGCGAATGGTAAGCGGATTGATGTTTCTGCCTTTACCACTGATTTTGATGAAGCGTTCTTTGCAAGCGGCCGTTTGGATACCCTTGAAAAATGGCTGGATACAGAGGCCGGAAGCTGTCCGGAAATACCTGCTTCGGCCCGTCTGGGAAGTCCGGTAGCGAGGCCTTCCAAAATTGTTTGTATCGGACTGAATTACGCCAAACATGCAGAAGAAACCGGAGCGCCTATTCCGAAAGAACCTATTATTTTCTTTAAGGCTACTTCTGCATTGGCAGGCCCTTACGACGAAGTGGTCATACCGCGAAACTCCGTAAAAACCGACTGGGAAGTAGAACTGGGTGTGGTGATCGGTAAAAAAGCCTCTTATGTAACAGAAGAAGAAGCTATGGATTATGTGGCCGGTTATGTGCTTCATAACGACTATTCAGAGCGTGAGTTTCAGATTGAAAGAGGCGGACAATGGGTAAAAGGAAAAAGTGCTGATACATTTGCGCCACTCGGGCCTTTCCTGGCCACTCCTGACGAAATCAGTGACCCCCACAACCTGCGTCTTTGGCTTTCGGTTAACGGCAACATGTTACAGGACTCCAATACCAACGATATGATTTTTAAAATTCCGTTTCTGATCAGCTATCTGAGCCAGTACATGAGCCTGTTACCTGGCGATGTTATTTCTACAGGAACACCTTTTGGCGTAGGTCTTGGCTTTCAGCCGCCTGTTTATCTGAAAGCAGGTGACGTAGTAGAGCTGGGCATCGACCACCTGGGCGTACAGAAGCAAACTGCTGTAGCCTGGGAAGCCGGAAAATAATCTGAGCATACCCTAAACCTTTTCTGATTAATTATGGATTTGAAATTAAAAGATAAAGTAGTTATTGTTACCGGTGGCGCCAAAGGTATTGGTGCCGGCATTGTGAAGGCACTGCATGATGAAGGAGCCATTCCCGTCATCATCGGACGGTCTGAGCAAGACAATCTGGCCATGCTGGCTGAAATCAACAATGAAGGCGCGCAGATTCAGGCCGAACTTACAAAGCCTGAAGACTGCGAGCATGCCATTAATGAAACGATCCGTCTGTATGGCCGGATTGACGGTCTTATTAATAATGCAGGGGTAAATGACGGTGTAGGACTGGAAAAGGGCAGCTACGAGGCTTTTGTAGGTTCTCTTCACAAAAACCTGATCCATTATTACCTGATGGCACATTATGCATTGCCTGAATTGAAGAAATCCAAAGGTTCCATTGTGAACATCAGCTCAAAAGTAGCGGATACCGGACAAGGTGGTACCTCTGCGTATGCAGCTTCCAATGGCGGGCGCAATGCCATGACCCGTGAATGGGCTGTAGAATTGCTGCCTTACGGAATCAGGGTAAATGCGGTAATTGTAGCGGAATGCTATACTGCTTTATACGATAAATGGATTAAAACGTTGCCTGATCCGGAAGGAACGCTGGAAAAGATCATTGACAAAATCCCTTTGGGGAAACGCATGACTACCGCAGAAGAACTGGCAGCGATGACGCTATTTCTGCTCTCGGATGTGTCAAGCCACACAACCGGGCAGCTGATCTATGTAGATGGCGGTTATACACATCTGGACCGGGCGATATAATTCTGATAAAAAAAGGATAGCAATCTCTGATGGGATGCTATCCTTTTTTTATTGTCAGAAACTCGCCTCGGATTACTTCGTCGCGTCCTGCACTCCTCTGAAATACCCTACCGACTCGGCAATACCCGCTAACGGATCTTTCATATCTTTTTCATATTCCAGACTGCACATACCGGAATACTTTACTTTACGCAGCATTTTCACAAATGCCGGAATATCAATTTTGCCACGCCCCAGCTCACAGGTTTTACCATCTTTTGTCCCGGCGGTAACGTTTTTCAGGTGAATGTCGTAAATCCGGTCGCTGTACTTTTTAAGGTCGGCTACGGAATCTTTTCCGTTCCTGAAATTGTGCCCCATATCAAAACAAAGCCCGATACGTTTGTCCATATGCTTCACGAAGTTGATTACGGTTTCAGCATCCGGATACAGCTTATCTTCCGGTCCGTGAATATGAATGGCATATTTAAAATCATACTCCTTCACTTTCTGCTCAATATACGGCAGCGCGTCGTGATTGGGAATACCAACAATCAGCTTCACTCCTACCCTTTTAGCATATTCAAACCCTTTATCGATTTCTTCATTGGTACGCATATAAATGGGGCCAACGGCATAACCGGTCACATTTGACGCCTTCAGTGTCGCATGGAAATTCCTGATTTCTTCATCAGTACTGGTGAAAGGCAGATGAAAATCTTTAATACACAGATAGTTTACATCCGTTTTTTTCATCATAGCCAGTGATTCATCCAGCTTAAAATGAACGAAACTATATCCGGCCATTGCCAGCTTGAAAGTATCCTCTGCCGGAGCAGCCACTGCCTGTGCTTCCTGTCCCAGGAGAGGGGTCAGACCTGTAGCGGTAATCCCCAGAACACTTTTCTTTATAAAACTTCTTCTGTTACTCATATAACCATTATAATTTACGGGTGATAATTAGCGCATATCTTAAATTCCGGTCAGTTAATCCTGACCAACTTCTATGATACTCATTTCTCTTCCAGAAAGACGAAAAACCGACGCCATAACCTTACACCCCTGCTATATTTTTCTGCCAGACCATCAAAAGAGATACGAAACCTTCACTAAACAAAAGCACTTTCTCCGGTAATGGCCCGACCCACAATCAGTGAATTAATTTCTTTAGTACCTTCATAGGAATAGATAGCCTCCGCATCGGCTACAAAACGGGCGATATCATATTCGAGCAGAATACCATTTCCTCCAAACAACTCACGCGCATGATCCACAATGGAGCGCATCCTTAACGTACAGAAAACTTTTGCCAGAGAAGCATGTTCGTCTGTCAGCTTACCACTATCCTGCAATTGTGAAAGCCTGTAAACCATCGTTTGCATGGCCGTCAGATCACCCAGCATAGTCACCAGCAAATCCTGCACAAGCTGGAAAGCGGCGATAGGCTTGCCAAACTGATTTCTTTCCATGGTATATTTCAGGGCCAGCTCATAAGCACCACGCCCGCAGCCAACAGCCTGCCATGCTACTCCGGCGCGGGTCATACGCAGAACATTGGCGGTATCTTTAAAGGAATTGGCATTCTGTAGACGGTCCCGTTCAGGAACACGGCAATCGGTAAGGGTGATCAGTGCGTTCTGTACTGTTCTCAGGGCCATTTTATCGACCATTTTCTCGGCTTTAAAACCTGGATTTTCCTTCCTGACAATAAAGCCTCTGACCTGATTATCTTCTACGTTTCTGGCCCAGATAATGGTAATATCAGAAAAAGTAGCATTACCAATCCATTTCTTCTGTCCGTTCAAAATCCATTCGTCCCCTACTTTCTTGCAGGTAGTCATCAGTCCGCCCGCAGCGGCTGACCCTACTTCCGGTTCGGTCAGTCCAAAAGCTCCGATGAGTTCCATCCGTTGCATGACAGGCAACCACTCCTGTTTCTGCTCTTCTGACCCGCACAGATAAATGGAACCCATAGCCAGGCCGCTGTGGACCCCAAAAAAAGTGGAAATGGAGGAATCCACACGTGCCATTTCCATGGCAAGAAAGCCCTCCAGCAGTGCACTGCGGCCCGGGCATCCATAGCCTTTGTAGGTAAGACCCGAGATGGATAATTCGGCCATTTTCGGAATAATGTGCATAGGGAAATGCGCTTTATTCCAGTATTCATTAGCGATCGGCCTGATTTCTGTTTCCATAAAATGCCTTACCTGTAACACAATCGCTTTTTCTTCCTCCGACAGCAGTCCACCCAATTCGTAGAAATCTCCGTTAATAGCGGGGCGTTCCTTTTTCTTTCCTGCCCCTGCCTTCATCATTTTCACCATTCTGGAAAGATCTTCGTCGCTCATCCGGGACACTACTCCCATCAGTTCATTCAGGTCCACTTTCTGCGAAAGCTTGCTGACGGCTTTCAGATCAATATTTTTCAGTAGTGCACGAAGCTGGTTAAAGGATTGAAAAATGCTCATGGAATGTCAGGTTAGAATATAATGTTCAGGAATATTGATGATATCAGGTTACGCTACGGGCCTGGATAACTCCCAGCTCCAGATAGCTTCATCTGTAGTCTCCGGATGAAATACCCGCTGAAAACCCAGTTTTGTCAGAATACTGGCCGACGGGTTTTCTACAGGTAGCGTGGTTGCAATTACTTTACTGACACGCTCATCCTGAAAAGCGAAAGTGACCAATGCTTCTGCCAGCTCGGTTCCCAGGCCTATGCCTTGTTGTTCCGGACGGATTTCGTATCCGATTTCAACTTCACCCGCCTCATTAGGCTCCCCTTTAAAACCACAGGAGCCAATCAGCATATTTTCTGTTTTATACAATATCAGGTAAAGCCACCAGTTATGTAATGGCGGATGTTCTTTCCAGCGTTTTGCCGCATACGAAAACGTATCACGGACTTCCGTCCATTTCTTTGGTACATTAGCACCCAGCACTATTGACAAAATATTATTTCCCATTTTCAACGCGTCAAAAATGGTATCGTCACAGGGGACGAGTTTCAATCGGGGTGTTTCTATCATTACAATTATTTCATTTCACTTAAATTATTTCCTGCCCGTTGTTATCAAGGTTATCGGTAATCGCTTTTCTGATAGCCTGGTAGGGCCTCAGGCCGGAGTTTTTAGACCGCTGTACGGCAGTCCGGTCTGACGGATTATTTTTGGCCCGCAATGCCAGATCGTAAGCCGTCATCTGACTGCGCCGCCAGTGCTCCAGCTCTTCCCGGGTCATCATATCTTTCATGAGCTCACCCTTGTCATAGCCGTCGCCATATGCCAGAATCCGGCTATCGGTCAGGGCGAGTTTCCGTTCTTCTTCCAGACCTGCGATCTCTTCTCTGAGCAGTTTTTCTTCCTGATTCAGTTCTTCGATGGTCGGCCAGGCAAGCAGGTCATTTTCACAGATATTTTTCATTTTCATCTGTCCGGCCATTTCCGAATATACTACATTTTTCCGTTTCAGCAACTTCTTCCTCCTCCATTTCAGTCGCCATAACCTGATGTCAATCTGAAACCACCTGTACCAGAAATGCTGCAACACCGGAAGTGCCATTCCCAGCGATACCGCTCCGGCAATAGCAAACAAAACACCGCTCAATACAAACGACAGCAGCGCCCATGGGCTATTGACCAGGGTCATATTCAATTCGTCTGAATTCTGTAGTGAAAGTTCAATTTTCCGGGTTAATTCCGGTGAGTCAATCGGTTGCCCTGTCAAAGGATCTACCGCATTAAGCTGCATCGTCCTGACCGATTTGTTGATCGCCTCCTTGAGCTTATCCGTACGGTACGCCTCATACCTGAACCAACCCAGTACAGCCAGTGTCAGCACGGCAAAAATACTGAGCCCGATTTTAAATTTGCGGTACCTGGAACGTCCTTGTGGTTGCGCATTCTCTATATACGGTTCTTCAATGAGACGATCATACGCCGGCTTCAGCAATACAGAAACCATCGCCAGCCCCACGGCAAATGCCCACGCTTCATTGGCATTACGGATATTGAGCGCATAAGCCACAATTTCGTGGGAGATAATGAGGTCACCAAGCACAAACGCCACACCCGCCACGAAGAAGATCAGTCCGGCCAGTAACGAATACTTTGTCTGAGACTTCTCCCTTCTTTCTCTGAGCAGGCCATCTTCCGCATCCAGATCAGTTATACTACGTTCAAATTCTTTCACCCGCTGCGTAGAACCGCTCAAACCCTTGATTTGCTCCTGAAGGCTGTCATAAACGTCCTTTCTGTTTTTCAGGATTCCGGTTTTCCGGTCAGCAAAAGCATTTAATTGCTGCTTTTTTTCTGTCAGCTGCTCCATTACCCATTCGTAATTGATTTTGCTGGACAAATACCCCTCGTAAGCTTCCTTCCCCTGTCCTCCGATTCCGCTCTGGTAACCATGACGGTAGTCCGGTTCCTGGTCAGCCGATTGATTTATATCTTCCATGATGTTTCTCTTTTAAAATTTATAACTCACTGACCCCCTTAATCCTGCCCGCGTTCTTGACCTGCCGTGCGAGGTCAAATTCACTCTCAAACAGCTTGATAAGCATATCCCTTTTCGCCAGTATTTTACTCTTTTGTTCTTCAGAAGCCCCCTGTTCCTTCACACGCTGCCATTTCTGGGTTCTGATCTCATCAATCTCCTCATTAAGCAGCAACATCTCCTCTTCAAAAGCCGTCTTATCTTCCGCCTCTTTCCTGACATCTTTCCGGTTGTGAATCCACTTGTACAGGTCTTCCCGAAAAACAGTTACCATACCCAGGAACAATTTCCCGGTAAAAAGAAAAAGGAACAATACAAAAAAGAAAAGCGCAGCGGCGCGCCACCATGACTGATATTCCCAGGCCTGGGCAAAAACAAACAAAGAGGCCGCTATGGGCATACCGGTTTCTTCCAGGAGCCGCCAGAAACCTGGTTTTGTCCGTTCATGATCATGAAAAACAGATACCGAGCCAAACAGATTAAACATCCCGGCCATAAAAACACCCAGGGCCACCCATTCGCTTTGCTGAAAACCCTGTTGCAGGGTTTGTTCAATAAGACTGTAGTTTCCTGCACACATCAGTACCGACAACAACAAGCCTACGCCTGTTCGTAATACCTGATGCGGCCGTGGCTGTACAGGTGCTGTTTCCAGTTTTTGCAGGCGGTCCTGCAAAGCGTTGATCCGGGTTTGCCGCTGTTCAATAAACAGGTTCAATTCCTGGATCCGCTCATTGACTTCTTCGATCTCCCGCTCAAACGGCGCGGCCAGCTGTGAAAAGTACTTTTGAATGATGTCGGTTTTGACGGTAGGGTCCGATTCCGACAAGCCAAAAAGAACCCCTTCGTCGCGTAGTGCCTCCTCGTCAACCAGCCAGTGAGGTACCTCCTGACTGACTGATTTCACAGGACTTTCCAATCTCTCCACCGGCCATTCCCGCTCAGCGGTGATGTTTTCTGCCTGCACCTCCGGGGCATCATATTCACCCAACCCGTCAGGAGTGCTATCTTTTTGAAACATTGAGACAAAACGTCCCCAAATACCTGCCATATTACGTTGAAATTAATTCAAGACAATTTCCATGAAAACATCACAGCCCGTCACAATATTGTGACAAGCGGTAAATAATAATCACAAAAATAATGGCTATACGACGGGAAACATTACTTTAAGTGCATTCCAAAGCCTTTTTTTTATGTTGACATCAGCTTCGACAACACTCAGCGGATCGGCCAGCACAAAGCAGATCCCGTCCTTTTTTACTGGTGCATAGGGGGTTAAAAGCAGATCGAGTCCCAGTTTTTTCATGGGGACACCGAAAGAAATTACATAGTGAGCCTTTTTCGTCAGTAATACGCGTTGCAATTCCTCCTCCCGGAGATACCCCACATTCAGAATGTCCGTATCTTCACTGTCGTACCCAACAGATTTGAGAATTTTATACAGCAGGACCCCTTCCGAAGCATCCAGGTTTTCTTTACCCGGATTATCCACCAGAACCAGAATCTGATAAGGGTAAGCCAAAGCCGGAGGTAATGCTTCTGCCGTTGGCTGAACAGTGGCAGCTAACGTGTCCGCAGGTTGTGTTACCGGCTGACCGTCTCCTTCCTGTCTTACAAAAAGTGTTTCGTTCTGATAGAAAATCTTATAAAATTCAGCAGTTAGCATATCCGGCGGTTCAGATCAGATTTTACCTGAAAAAAGTTGGGTGTAGTTATCCGTTTTATATTTCTCAAAAGGTACGGATTTATAAAAATCGCCTCCGAAATAGGTAATTACTTCATGGAATTCCTTTGCTTTCATAAAGCCCGGCACCGGTTGGATTACCTGTAATTTTTCATCGACAAAAACCGTCGTCGGGTAACTCGGCTGATTGTTAGTCAACCGCAAAGCCAGCTCATGTACACCTTTCCCGCCCCGTGCCAGAAAATCAAACTGTTCGGCACCCAGCTTTACGGGTTGGCGCTGCTCGGCATCAAATTTAACCGCATAGAAATGCTCGTTGATATAGCTGATCACTTCTTTATTGGTAAAGGTCTGCTTATCCATGACTTTACACCAGCCACACCAATCGGTATAGATATCCACTATAATTTTACGGGGTTCCTTCTGCGATTTCGCAAAGGCCTCTTCAATAGTTATCCATTGTATTTTATCAGCACTCACTTCGTTTTCAGCACGAAATGACATCATAGCCATCAGCACCAAAATACCTGTCAAACAAAGAAAAACGTTCTTTTTCATTATATCCTGAGTAATAAAACGATCATTTACAAGATAACGAAGATAAGAAATATTTCATTCACCGGTTGGAGGTTAAATTAGTTATGAATTATAAGTAATTAGTTATGAGTGATCTGTAATGAGTTAGTTTCAATTCCAACATGGTGTGATGAAAGGAAACAAAAGCAAGGAAAATCATACCTGAGTATAACTTATTTCAATTCCAACATGGTACGATTAATGGTTCCCCGATATACCACAACGGGGGGAATATAGAAATATTTCAATTCCAATCATCGTAAGATTAATGGTTACAACATTCTTATCGAAAACAATGTGTTTATTCGAATTTCAATTCCAACATGGTACGATTAATGGTAAAATCTATTTGCGCGTTATTTAAACACTACTTAAAATTTCAATTCCAACATGGTACGATTAATGGTATTTAAACAGATACGATCATGAGAACTACAGATTTATTTCAATTCCAACATGGTACGATTAATGGTTTTGAAGCTGGAGAAAGCTATCAGGTGGTTAAAGATATTTCAATTCCAACATGGTACGATTAATGG
>JBEBXQ010000083.1:0-22646 GCA_040391535.1 Telluribacter sp.
CAATTATAAGAAGGTCACTCTGAACACCCACGGACTCGCATAGGGAGAAATATTTCTTGCAGCCGCCGGACCGGCGCTGTAATCAACCTGGTTGTTATAATTGAGGTTATATAAAATCGTCAGATGCACTCCTTTCACCAGTTTGGCACCAAGGGGTTGTGTATAGGAAGCACCGATCATCGGCGACCCGATCCAGGTTCTTTTCTGGTAAGCCTTTTCGACATTCAATGCTTCGTATTCAGCATTAATGTTAATCTGCGGAATGACCGAATACATCAGGAAAGTCCGGCCGCCATAATAAATTGTATTGGTATCGTAATACCGGTATCTGTACCACATAAAAGTACCTCCAATGCCAGCTACCAGTTTTTCGGTAAGCTCATACCCCACTGCGGGCGAAATATTAACATGATTCACGCTGCCAAACCGTAAGCCAAAACTACCCCCTGCTCTGAGACGGTCTTCAAAATTACGGGGAGCACCATCTATCTTGACAAGGTTATCCTGTTTTTTCTCAGGAACCTGCATCGTGCTTATTTTTTCCGTGGGTTTCCGGGAGGTTGTATCCTGAGGTTTATAATACTCATCCTGAGCTTGTACTCCGGCTGAAAAAAAGGTGGCTGTGATGGTGATTAGCAGGAGGGAAATCCTTTTCATAAATTTTGTCATTACTTTTACCCTGTTAAACGAACACGATTGATGGGATATTTTGGGTTTCAATTATTTCTTCAGCATTCCGACAGGCAAAACTACTCATTTCATGATGCATTACCATATATCAGCTTCCGGGGTTGATAAAAATTATCTTCAGATTATCTATACCATCGGAAATATAACAGAAGAAACCATCGAAGTCCAGTGCCCGGCATGGCGCCCGGGCAGGTATGAGATTCAGAATTTTGCCAAAAATATAAAAGATTTCAAGGTAACCACGCTTGCAGAAAAGCCGTTACAGCACCGGAAAATCACCAAAGACCGCTGGCTGATTGATACAGAAAACAATTCGGGTATTCAGATTGCGTACAGCTACTATGCCGACCTGAAAAATGCAGGAAGCAGCTATGTGGATGAGCAACTGATGTATCTGAACTTTGTTAATTGCTGTCTGTACACAGAAGGACGACTGCATGAAGAATGTATTATAGACCTGGAACTGCCTGAAAATTTTACCATTGCCTGCGGGCTGCCTCAAACAGGCAATAACCGATTAAGCGCTACGGATTATTATCAGCTGGCAGACAGCCCGTTAATGGCTTCTCCTAGGTTACAACACAGGGAATATCATATCGGAGAAACCCTTTTCCATATCTGGATTGAAGGCAATATGGTTCCTGACTGGGAACGTATTATTCAGGACTTCAGCCTTTTCTCAGCCACACAGGTTAAAACAATGGGTGAGTTCCCGGAAAAGGACTATCATTTTCTTTGTATGGTGCTTCCTACTCCCTACTATCATGGAGTAGAACACCGTAATTCAACCATGCTGGTATTGGGTCCTGATACACAGGATGAAGAAATTTACCATGATTTGCTGGGCGTAAGTTCACATGAATTATTTCACGCCTGGAATATTATCCGGATTCGTCCGGTTGAAATGCTTCCTTATGATTTCACAAAAGAAAACTATTTCCCCACCTGCTTTGTGGCGGAAGGCTGTACGACTTACTACGGTGATTTATTCCTGAGGCGTTCCGGTGTCATGGATGACGCCGGCTATTTTAAAGAGCTTGAAGTGTATATGATACGGCATTTCGGTAGCAGCGCATATGCTTCTTTATCCCTGACAGAGTCTTCTTTCGACCTATGGCTTGACGGTTATGAAAAAGGTGCCCCGCAACGGAAAGTTTCGGTATATCAGAAAGGTGCGCTGGCGGCCCTGATTCTTGATTTGTTTATCCGCAGAAAATATGATCATACCCGCTCCCTGGACGATGTTATGCGGTTGTTGTGGCAACGGTTCGGTCAGCCTTTTATTGGTTATTCACTGGATGACTATAAACATATTGCCGAAGAAGTAGCCGGTGAAAAGCTGGACTGGTACTGGGATGAATGTATTGAAGGGAATGCACCACTGGACAACAGGTTGAACGAAGCACTAGTCTTTGTCGGGCTGTCAATGGAAGCTACCGCAAATTATGAAACGATCCGGTTGATCGTAAAAGATGATGAAAATAAAGCCGCTGAAAGAAAAAAATGGTTAGGCTGAACAGCCATCTTATCACTTTTACAAAAAACTTTGTAATGCCTGAAAACGAAAAAAGGTGACCGAAGCCACCTCTTTCCTATCGTTTACTTTATACTTAAAGCATTTCAACCTTTTTCTCGTTACGTTTTCTATCATTTTCATCCAGATAGATTTTACGCATCCTCATACTCTGAGGCGTTACTTCAAGGTATTCATCCTTCTGGATGTATTCCATGGATTCTTCCAGTGAGAAATTGATTTTCGGAGCAATACGCAGACCATCATCTGATCCGGATGCACGCATGTTGGTTAATTTTTTTGCTTCCTGAAGGTTAACCACAATGTCATTCGGACGATTGTGCTCACCCACTACCTGTCCGCCATAAATCTCTTCACCCGGCTCCACAAAGAAACGCCCGCGATCCTGTAGTTTATCAATGGTATAACCCGTAGCTGTACCGGTACCTTTTGAGATAATAGATCCGTTGGTGCGGCCGGGAATAGGTCCGCGATAGTGATCGAACGCTTTGAAACGGTGGGTAATCACAGCTTCTCCCTGTGTGGCGGTCAGTACATTGGAACGCAGACCGATAAGACCACGTGAAGGGATCTCAAATTCAAGGTGCTGAAGATCGCCTTTCGGCTCCATCACCAGTAATTCACCTTTTCTCTGGGTTGCCAGCTCAATTACTTTTCCTGAGGTTGTCTCCGGCACATCTACGACCAGGGTTTCAATCGGCTCAAGGCGCTGCCCGTTTTCATCTTCTTTAAACAATACCTGTGGCTGTCCAACCTGTAATTCATACCCTTCACGGCGCATGGTTTCGATCAGTACAGACAAGTGGAGAATTCCACGGCCAAAGACCAGAAACTTATCCTCTGTATCGGTAGTTTCCACACGAAGAGCCAGGTTTTTCTCGGTTTCTTTGATCAACCGGTCACGAATGTGGCGTGAAGTCACAAACTTACCTTCCTTACCAAAGAAAGGAGAGTTGTTAATCGTGAAAAGCATATTCATGGTAGGCTCATCTACCGAAATCCTTGGCAGTGCTTCAGGGTTTTCAGCATCAGCGATTGTATCACCGATTTCAAAATCCTCGATTCCGGTTACTGCACAAATATCACCTGCTCCCACCTCTGACACTTTTGCTTTACCAAGCCCTTCAAATATCTGTACTTCTTTTATTTTTACTTTTTTAATAACTCCGCCCGCTTTGCACAAAGCCACAGTAGAGCCTTCTTTAATCGTACCGCGGTCAACCCGTCCGATAGCGATCCGGCCCACGAAAGCATTATAATCCAATGCTGTGATCTGCATCTGCGTGGTACCTTCCTTCACTTTAGGCTCCGGAATCTGCTCAATGATCGTATCAAGCAAAAATGTAATATCGGTGGTAGGCTGTTTCCAGTCAGGACCCATCCAGCCTTGTTTTGAAGAACCGAAAACCGTGACAAAGTCAAGCTGATCTTCAGTAGCTCCCAGGTTAAACATCAGGTCAAATACATTTTCCTGCACTTCTTCAGGGCGACAGTTTTCCTTATCGACCTTATTAACGAGTACAATAGGCTTAAGCCCTAAATCAATGGCTTTTCCCAGCACAAAACGGGTTTGTGGCATGGGGCCTTCAAAGGCATCTACAAGCAGAATTACCCCATCAGCCATTTTGAGTACACGCTCCACTTCTCCTCCGAAGTCGGCGTGACCCGGAGTATCTATTACGTTGATCTTTACATCCTTATACCGTACAGACACGTTTTTGGATACAATAGTGATCCCTCTTTCCCTTTCAAGATCGTTATTATCAAGAATCAGGTCGTTAAACTCCTGGTTATCCCTGAATAGCTTGGATGCATGAATAATCTTGTCTACCAGTGTGGTTTTACCGTGGTCGACGTGAGCAATAATGGCAATGTTACGAATGGACTGCATTTTTTGTAAGTAGTTGGTTTACAGTTCGCAGCTCACAGGTATTTAGGATCTGCCTCATCCCCGTTCTGCTGGCTAATGTAGAATTTAAAAATCAGGGCGCAAAAATACGAAATATTTATAAAATACCAATAATTTACAATTAAATAATGTAATATACAAGGAATTGTAAAGATATACATTCAAATAATGCAATAGATTGATCTTGAATATGTTTACTACATACAATACACTCACATTCAGGTTATGCCCAACCGGGCTGTTCTGTCCTTCAGAATTAACTGACGGAACACATTCTGCGACTTTTAATACATCATTTACATTAATTTCACATAAATCAAGTAACTTCATCACCCGAAAATGTTAACTAATTGAACTATTGCTATTCAATCAGGTTTTTATAAGCATGGAATACATTTTCTGCACCTTACTATTATATGAGAAAAAACAAGAAAAGCCGGTTTAATCAAACCAGTACAAGGAAACCATCTAACCATTCAACTTTTCAGGATATTCTGAAGAACATTGAATCAGATATACTCAGCTTTTACGAAAAAAATCAAGGACTTTCCTATCGTCCGCAGGATATACATGACGTCTTTCATCTGGACGACAGAAAGTTAAAATATCTTTATACCGAAACCATTCATGAGCTGTCAGAACAAGGCCGACTTACTAAGAATAATGACGGCAGTTTTGCTGCTTTAGCAGTTGTAAATAACGAACCATCTTTTACCGGCCGCCTGGAGCATGTCAGCAGGCAGCACGGCTTTGTTGTGGTAGAAGGAGAGGATGAGGATATTTTTGTAGATACCGGAAACCTCCGCGGTGCCATTGACGGCGATACGGTAACTGTTCAGTTAATTCCTTCCCGCAGAAACCGGAGTGACCGGCAACCCAAAGAAGGTAAGCGCCGGGAAGGACGCGTGACGGAGATCCTCAAAAGAGCACATCCTCAGCTGGTAGGCACGGTCGAATTGTGGGCGAAACATGCCATGATTGATCCCGATAACCGCCGGATTTATGATCCGGTCTTTGTTCCTGTCAGTCTGTTAAATGGTGCTACGAATCAGGACAAAGTGGTGGTAAGGATAAACCAATGGGCAACCGGAAGCAAGTCGGCAGAAGGAGAAATCGTGGAAGTATTGGGACAGGCAGGAGAAAACAACGCCGAAATGCATGCCATACTCGCAGAATTTCAGTTACCCTATCACTTTCCTGCTGAAGTTGAAAAGGAATCAGAGGCTATCAGTGAAAAATTAACCAAAAACGACCTGAAAGGGCGTAGGGATGTCAGAGGTATTACCACCTTTACCATTGACCCTGCCGATGCTAAAGACTTTGATGACGCGATATCTTTTCAGAATCTGGATAACGGCAATCTTGAAATTGGTGTGCATATCGCAGATGTTTCGCACTATGTACGTCCCGGCACAGAGCTGGAAAAAGAAGCCGTCAGAAGGGCAACGTCTGTTTACCTGGTAGACAGGACAGTGCCTATGCTTCCCGAAAAGCTTTCCAATAATTTATGTTCATTAAAGCCTCATGAGGACCGGCTTGCGTTTTCTGCTGTGTTTGAAATCACCCCGCGCGGAAAAGTCGTAACCCAATGGCTGGGCAGAACAGTCATTTACTCTGACCGTCGATTTTCTTATGAAGAAGCTCAGGAAATCCTTGAAAGCGGATCCGGTGACTATGCTGACGAACTGCGTCAACTGAACAGCATCGCCAAGATCATGAGAACCGCCCGGTTTAGAAAAGGCGCTATTAATTTCGAAACCGCTGAAATAAAATTCAGGCTGGATGAAAATGGCAAACCTTTGGGAGTATACCAGAAAGAACGGAAAGATGCCCATAAACTGATTGAAGAATTTATGCTTCTGGCCAACCGTCAGGTAGCCGAGTATGTTTATGGCCTGTCAAAAGGTAAAAACAAAAATACGATGGTGTACAGGGTACACGAATCACCTGACCCGGAAAAGCTGCGAACTTTCTCCGCTTTTGTAAAAAGGCTGGGATATGAACTCAAGCTGGATGATGAGAAAAAAATTGCTGATTCCATGAATAAAATGCTGGGGACTGTCGAAGGGAAACCAGAGCAGAACCTTGTGGAGCAGCTGGCTGTCAGAACCATGGCCAAGGCACGGTATACCACCGAAGACCTCGGGCACTTCGGGCTGGCATTCCGCCGGTATTCCCATTTTACATCACCTATCCGAAGGTACCCTGATGTGATGGCACACCGGCTTCTTCAGCATTATCTGGATGGCGGCCCATCCGTTGACAAAGAAGAATTTGAATCCTACTGTAAACATTCTTCCGAAAGGGAGCGCCTGGCTACAGAAGCAGAACGTGCCTCTATCAAATACAAACAGGCCGAATACATGAGTTACCAGGATAAAAACGTGGAATATGACGGAATCATCTCCGGCGTAACGGAATTTGGTATCTTTGTAGAGATTTCAGAGACAGGCTCAGAAGGCCTCATCCGGATGACGGATCTGAACAATGATTATTACGAACTGGATAAAGAGAACTACAGACTGGTGGGACAACGAACCAAAAAGTTTTTCACGTTTGGTGATGCCATCAAAGTAAAAGTAAAAGACATTAATCTGGCCCGCAGAAGTATTGATCTTATCCCGGCCGATTTTGAAAAAACAGTATCCAGCCGTCCCAAAAGTGTACATGAAATCCGGAGAAAAGAGAAAAGAAATGCGGGCGCTAAAGGAAGACAACGATAGTTAAGAATGAGAATATTAGTTACCGGTGCCACGGGTTTGACGGGTAAAGCCATCGTAAATGAGCTGATAAAGAACAATCATCAGGTTGTAGCTCTCTACCGTGCCGGTTCTGACCGCTCCGGTGCCGGATTCAACTCCGCGCCCGTGGAATGGCGGGAAGCCGATCTTCTGGACATTGTTGCTCTGAAAGAAGCTTTAACGGATGTTGAGTATGTAATTCATACCGCAGCAACGGTCTCTTTTATCCCGAAACACCAGCAGCAGATGTTTGACGTGAATGTCAAAGGAACAGCCAATCTTGTCAACAGTTGTCTTGAGGCTGGAATCAGGAAACTTTGCCACATCAGCAGTGTTGCGGCGCTGGGGCCGGCTAACAGCAAAAAACAGGCCCGGGGAGTCAGAATTGAGATTGATGAAAATAACCATTGGGAAGATTCAGCTGAAAATTCTAATTATGCAAAAACCAAATACCTCTCAGAACTGGAAGTCTGGCGGGGTATTGCCGAGGGCCTTAATGCGGTTATTGTGAATCCGTCGGTTATAATCGGGGAAGGAGACTGGACACGCAGCAGTACGCAGTTATTCCGCTATGTTTATAATCAAAACCTTTTTTATACAGAAGGTTATATTAATTATGTAGATGTCAGGGATGTGGCGGAAATATGCTGTCAGTTATTATTTTCTGACATACAGGCCGAAAGATTTATACTTAACAGCGGCAGAATAAGCTATAAGGAGTTTTTTGCACAGATAGCTGAAGCAATGAACAGAAAGAAACCAACCGTAAAAGTCGGCAAAAATCTGGCGGCAATCATCTGGAGGATTGAAGCTGTCAGAACCTGGATTATGGGCAGCCAACCGCTGATCACCAGAGAGACCGCGCGCTCAGCTTACAGAAACGTATTTTTTAAAAACGAGAAAATACAGCAAAACCTCAACCATTCGTTTATACCACTTGAAACGTCTATCAGACGAATTTGCAGGAGTTTTGACAGTACCATTGACAAAACGTTGAATTATCCATAACTTAACGCAGAAAGTCAGCCACCAACAGCAAGAAAAAAAACCTTTTATGTCGCAGGATTTTGAAGATAAAGAAGAATTGATGAAGGACACCGTCAGGAGGTTTGAAATCATGCTCAAATACGGGCAGGAAGAATTCTTTGATCTGGAAGCTTATGAACAAATCACTGAATATTTCCTCGAAAAAGGAGACTGGATCAAGGCCATGGCAGTTTGTGATTATGGCTTGAAATATTATCCTTACTCTCTTGAATTAATGTTAAACAAGGCGCAGGTTTTTTCTAATCAGAACGACCATGAAGCGGCTCTTGAAATACTTGAGAAAGCATTACTTTTTCATCCTGCCAACCCCGAAATCAAGTTTATGCAGGGTGCCATTCATAACCTGTTGGGTGAATACGAGATAGCTGCCGACATTTTTCTCGGTCTGCTTGATACAGATGATTCTCCTGATGATATCCACTATCAGCTGGGACAGGTATATCAGAACTGGGGAAAATACGAACTCGCTACGGATCATTACAAGCAATCCATACAGTCTGATCTTTCCAATGAGCATGCGTTATACGAACTGGCGCAATGCCTTGATATGCTCAACGCCCTTGAATCGCATCTTTCGTTTTACAATCAGCTGATCGACAAAGACCCGTTTTCCCATCACGCATGGTACAATCTGGGAATTGCCTACAACAAGCTGGAAAAATATACCGAAGCAATTCAGGCTTTTGAATATGCCATTCTTATTAAAGATGATTTCGCTTCTGCCCATTTTAATATCGGTAATTGTTACATGAATCTCATGCAATTTGAAAATGCAAGAGAATTCTATCTCAAAGCCATTGAAATTGAGGGAGAACTACCGGAAACATGCAATTGCCTGGCCAATAGTTACGAAAAAACCAATGATTTCGAAACTGCCGCTTTCTATTACAGAAAAACGGTTAAAATGGACGAAAACTGGGACGATGCCTGGTTTGGGCTCGGCCTTTGTTTAAGTCAGATGGGACGCTATTACGAAGCTGTAGGTTTCTTTAACAAGGCTATACAGATCAACAGTCTGAATTCTGATTACTGGCTGGCCCTTGCCGAAACTGAATACAAACTTGGTAATATCGTTTCCTCACTGGAAGCCTTCGAACAATCTGCCGAAATGGATCCGTCTAATCTGGATCTGTGGCTGAAGTGGTCACTGCTTCATTTTGAAAAAGGTAATTTCTCCGAAGCTGTGCATCTGATCAAACTGGGATTAGCCGGATCTGCTGAAAATGCAGACCTGTATTACAGACTGACGGCCTATCAGATTTATGCCGGAGAGTACCGCGAAGCTTTGCTTAATCTCGAAATAGGGCTGACACTTGATTTCGAAGCGCATATCCAGCTTTTTGATTTTTTCCCCGAGCTCGAAAAACAAAAGGCACTCTACCGGATTATTGAGCAATACCGGGGCAATCAACCCTGACTGATGACTTCTGTAAGCTGATCGGTTCTGATGCCATAGGCGCATTTAAAATGTGCTTCCGGACATACCTTATGCCCGTGTAATCCGCACGGGCGACAGGAAAGCTTTTCATCTGTTTCCACAATAAAGGATCGGTCAGACAAAGGCCCGTATCCGAATTCGGGCACGGTAGAGCAGTAAACGGCACATACAGGGGCATTTACTGCTGAACACAAATGCATAGGCGCTGAGTCATTCACATAATTCATCACCGCACCCTGCATCAAAGCCGCAGACTGCAGCAGCGATAATTTTCCGCAAACATTTATAGTCCGCGCTTTTTCTTTTTCATCCAGTGCATCCCGTATTGCTTCAGCCAGATCGCCGTCTCCCTTTCCGCCGGTAATCAGCAGTGTATAATGTCCTGGCAGGTTTCTGATAAGCTGAATCCAGCCATCCGGCGGATATTGCTTGGTATACCACACCGAGGCTGGTGCCAGGCATATATAGGGGTATTGCTGATACTGCGTAATATGTCCGTAATCACTGTCAGAAGGATACAGCCTGGGTTTGGCCACATCTGATGCCGTCATGGATTCAATTAAACGGTGGTTACGCACGGTCTCATGTACTCCTTCTTCAAATTTGTGAGGGATTTTCCTGTCGAAGCCAAACGACAGCGGATTTTTATCAAAACCTACCCGTATTCCGGCCCCTGACAAGAGGGTCAGCAGACCGGTAGTAGCATAACGCTGAAGGTTAACCAGTAAATCATAACGGCTTTTCCTGATTTTCTTCAGGAGTCCGAACAGCGATTTATACTTCCCTGATTTTTTATCCCAGACCAGTACTTCATGGATATAAGGATGATTTTCAAATAATCCTTCGTTTCCTTTCCTGACCAGTATATCCAGTCTGACGCCCTCAAATTGCCTGTGGAGACTCTCCAGCAGCGCTGTCGCCAGGATAACATCACCGATGAACGCTGTCTGAATTATCAATATCCTGTTCGGATTCATTTCATTACTGAATGTTTCAGGCAAAAATCCGTAATTTTGTGAACACGTCCGAAAAATAAGGGACTTGATTTTGCAAATTTTGAAAATGAAAGAAAAGCAGCCCGAAAACAGGCTTAAAAATAAAAGTGTTCCGACAGGCAATCAGGAAGAATATCAGGTCCATACCATGGCCAATGGTATTCGTATCGCCTACCGGCATGTTGGCCATACGCAGATCGCACATTGTGGCATTATGCTTGACATCGGAAGCCGTGACGAATTACCCGGACAGGAGGGACTTGCCCATTTTTGGGAACATATGGCCTTTAAGGGTACGGAAAGACGAAAATCACATCATATTATCAATCGTCTGGAAACGGTGGGGGGTGAACTAAATGCCTATACTACCAAAGAAAAGGTTTGTTTTCATGCCTCCATTCTTGATCTGCATTTTGAGAGAGCAATTGATGTGCTTTCCGATATTACTTTCCATTCTGTATTTCCTGATAAGCAGCTTGAGCTGGAAAGAAATGTAATCCTGGAAGAAATGTCCATGTATTACGATTCTCCCGAGGATGCCATTCAGGACGATTTTGATGAAATGCTGTTTCAGAAACATTCTCTGGGTAATAATATCCTGGGCACAGCAGATACGGTACGGTCATTCTCAAAAGAAGACCTGCAGGCGTTCATTAACCGCAACCTTGATACTTCCAGAATTATTGTGTCGTTTGTGGGCCCGACACCCTTTAATAAGGTAGTTCGCCTGGTTGAGAAGTATTTATCAGATATAGGAGAAAAGCATACCGAACGCCTGCGGGTGTGTCCTTCTTTGTATACCCCTTCTGTCAAAACGGTTTCGAGGCCCGTCACGCAGGCACAATGTGCAATGGGCCGCCCATCCTACGCTCTGGCAGATCATCGCCGTTTGCCATTTTTCATGCTGGTCAATCTGCTGGGAGGGCCCGGTATGAACTCCAGATTCAATATGGCGCTAAGGGAAAAATATGGCTTTGTATACACTATTGACGCTTCATATACCCCTTATCTTGATACGGGATTTCTGGGCATCTACTTCGGAACAGAACCGCAGCAGCTCGACCGCAGCATCTACCTTATCCATAAAGAACTCAGGAAACTCCGACAGCAGCCGCTTACTGCGTTACAGTTGCATCACACCAAAGAGCAACTGATGGGCCAGCTGGCCATGTCAGAAGAAAGCAATGCCGGATACATGCTTATGATGGCCAAAAGTCTGCTGGATACCGGTAAAGTAGATTCATTACCTGAGATTTTTGATGAAATCAGAAACGTTACTTCATCCCAGCTAATGGAACTGGCTAATGAAATGTTTGATGAAAAAGAATTTAGTTACCTTACCTTTGTTCCCGAAAAAAGTACAAGATAAGGCCATTTAGGTATCATAAAGCCAGAGTATCCGGTCAAAGAGAACCGGTTTTCCGGCATAATCAATTAATTGAAATGGAAATCGATTATAGTAAATTCCCCGACAACCTTGTGCCTGTCATCGTTCAGGATGCGGCTTCGCTGAAAGTACTGATGCTGGGTTATATGAACCAGGAAGCCCTGGAAAAAACCCGGGAAACAAGTAAAGTGACCTTTTTCAGCAGAAGCAAAAAACGACTGTGGACAAAAGGGGAAACATCGGAAAATTATCTGTTTGTCAATGACATATTACTGGATTGTGACAGAGATACTCTGTTAATAAAGGCAACTCCGGCGGGACCAACCTGCCATACCGGTGCAGATACCTGTTTTAATGAGACCAACGAAGGCAAAGCCCCCTTCCTCAATTATCTTCAGAAAGAAGTAATCCGCAACAGGAAGAATAACCCAACTGAAAAGTCTTATACATCATCCCTTTTTAAAAAGGGAATTAATAAAATTGCACAAAAAGTCGGGGAAGAAGCCGTTGAAGTAGTGATCGAAGCCAAGGATCAGAATGACGATCTGTTTAAGAATGAATCTGCCGATCTGCTTTTTCACTTCCTGATATTGTTAGAAGAAAAAAACATTGATTTAGATGAGGTAATTGACGTACTTAGCAGTCGTCATCACTAACATTTGCTATATGAAACTATTACTGCATTTAGTAATCAGCACTTTAGCTGTATTGGTTGCCGCTAATCTATTAGATGGTGTATCGGTTGATACAACTACTACAGCTGTGATCGTTGCTATCGTTCTCGGGCTGCTGAACAGTTTTGTAAAACCCGTATTACAGATACTGGCCCTACCTATCACCATTCTTACTCTGGGTCTTTTTTATCTGGTTATCAACGTATTCATGGTTTATATCGCTGAATCTTTGGTTACCGGTTTTCAGGTGGATGGTTTTATTACCGCTTTGCTCTTCAGTTTTATTGTTTCACTTGTTTCATCCTTGTTAGGATTGTTTGTTAATTAACTGATCTTCCCGGAGTTGTCCGGCAAGTTTTGAATAGTCATACGAAATGTTGAACAACCGTATTTCCATAGGTTCACAACTCATAGAAAGAAAGCGTGCAGGGAGAAAATCTTTCGCAGTATTACTCGATCCTGATAAAATTGATTTTAATACATTCCCTGCCTTCCTGAAGAAGTCTGTTGACCATGGTGTTGACTATTTTTTTGTAGGTGGCAGTTTAATCACCACTTACGTAATCCGTGAGGTTATCGAAGCTATCAGAGAGCATACCACCATTCCGGCGGTTTTGTTTCCCGGCAACAGTCTTCATATCGAACCCAGTGCAGATGCCATCTTACTTTTATCCCTGATTTCAGGCCGGAACCCCGATCTTCTGATCGGCCAGCATGTCATTTCTGCACCCTTATTAAAAAGCAGCGGGCTTGAAATCATGCCTACCGGTTATATGCTGGTAGAGAGCGGTAAACTTACTACTGTATCCTATATCAGCAATACCATTCCTATGCCCCGTGATAAGCCAGGGGTAGCAGCCTGCACTGCTATGGCAGGAGAAATGTTAGGGTTGAAACTGATGTATCTGGATGCCGGAAGCGGAGCCCAAATGCCTGTTCCTCAGGACATGATTTCAGCTGTGAGCCAGTCCGTATCCGTACCTGTCATTGTGGGTGGTGGTATTAATTCTGTTACCAAGGCACAGCAGGCCATGAGCGCCGGAGCTGATCTGATTGTCATAGGAAACGGAATAGAAAGTAACCCTGAACTGCTTCCTGAAATTGCTGAAGTGGTTAATAAATTCAATAATCTGACGATACAAATATAGTATAAACCAAGGACAACTTGTACTATATCAAGTATAGCTATTCATTTCTAAGGAATTTTTAAGTTCTTGGAAAAATACAACGCAATTTCCTTGGTGGTGATTTTAAATGCTTATACATTTGAAGCGGAAATTAAAATATACCGCAGAAAATGAAAAAATTTGTTGCATTTGCATTTGTTGCTACTATGGTAACATTTGCTGCTTGTACAAGCAAACCAGCTGAAGAAACTGAAGAAGTTGAAACTACAGTAATCGAATCAGTTGAAGATACTGCTGCTGCTGCAGATTCAGTTGCTTCTGATTCTACTTTTGCTACTGATTCCAGCGCTGCTCAGTAATCAGATTTTGCTAAAGCAATAAAAAAGGATGGTTCACACCATCCTTTTTTATTTTATGCCTGTGTGTCTTTTCCCTTGATGCCGCCGGGTTAAAACCCGGGGCAATTGATCTTATTCGGCCTTATTGTGAAATTTCTACTTTAACTGCCAGTGATGCATAAAAGAGCACATCTTTTGCTGATTTCTTATAGCTTCTACTATAACTGTTGTCAACACCCGTAACAATCGGGGAAGATCTGAAAAACTCTTTTCATAAAAAAACCCCTTCGAAAAGTGTTTCTGGCTTTCCGAAGGGGTTTCCTTATGTATTATTATCGGCCTTATTGCGAAATTTCTACTTCAAATGCTAACGGAGCATACGGCAATATGACCCAAGAGGTGTTAGTTTGATTGCGCTGACCACCTGCCCCATAACCTAACTCAGAAGGAAATAATAAGATTGCCTTCTCACCCACTCTCAGTTTTTGAATTCCTTTATCAAATCCGCTTATGACGGTAGAAGTATTGGTTGTAAAGTTAAGGTCTCCACTATCCAGCGTTTTGGTTTTATCACTCAATGCCCACACCTTATATTTTACCTTTACTGATCTGTTCACCCCAATCGGATCGCCTTCCACTTCATTAAGACGAACTATCCTAAGACCGCTCTCATCAGAATAACCCACCTCAAGTTCATTTTCATCAATATAATCCACAATCTGCGTCTCTTCTGATCTCGCTTTAGTCAAATGCAGATCCAGCCTCACTGGAGAATAAGCAGGCACTTTATCAATGGCTTGTCTGCCATATGCCAGATAAAACGGAAGTAAGAAAATTCCTTTTTCACCCACTCTTGACAAACCTATTGCCCTGATCCGGCCAGGCATATCAATGTTTACGCCATACGGCATTTTTATAGGCGTCACGGAACTGCTTGTATCGATAATGGTTCCGTCCAGCAAACTTATTTTATAAAAGAATTGCACTTCATCACCAATAGCAGGCGCTTTTGCAGTTGGCCGGGGGTCAGTTATCCTGTAGTACAGCCCCATTGTATCCTTTATAGCTGTCAGGTTGTTTTCAGCCAGATAGTTAATCATGGCTGTCTCGTTTTCAACCATTTTCTCTTCGTCATCCTCCCCTTCAAATTTCATACACGCTGTTACCAGCACCGATAACAGTACCAACATCCCTGCCGTAAATCTGTTGTTAACTCTGAATTTGTTCATTACTTTAATGATTACTAATAAACTATAATGTTATATACTGAATAAGAGTACTAAAATGTAAAAGGGTTGGAATTACTTTGATTTTTTTTCAGCTTTCAGCTTGATTTCTTTCTCCCGGTATTTACAGATACCACTTAACTGACAGGTTTCACACTTCGGATTCCGGGCAATACAAACATATCTGCCATGAAGTATAAGCCAGTGATGGGCTTTATGTACCAAGGCTTCAGGAATATAACGGATGAGTTGTTTTTCAACAGCAAGAGGTGTTGTAGCTGTTTTGGGCACAAGGCCCAGCCGGTGCGAAACCCTGAAAACATGCGTATCCACAGCCATAGCGGGCTGATTGAAAATAACGGATGCAATCACATTTGCTGTTTTACGGCCTACACCCGGCAACCTTTGCAATTCATCTACAGTACCAGGCACTTCCATCTGAAAATCGTCGACCAGCATTCTGGCCATACCAACCAGATGCTTGCTTTTATTGTTCGGATAAGAGATCGACCTGATATAAGTAAAAACTTCATCAGAGGTACTATCAGACAGGGATAATACATCAGGATACCGGTCAAACAAGGCAGGAGTAACCATATTTACCCTTTTGTCGGTACACTGCGCCGACAAAATCACCGCTACCAGTAATTCATAGGGATTACGATAATGTAATTCTGTTTCCGGATCAGGGAAATTCGTTAAAAAATAATCAATAAACCGCGTATAACGCTCCTTAATTAACATGCCGAATGATTAACAATGAGTTAACGGGCAAAATTAATCAATTTCAGCATTTGTAAGCTATTTTTCAGGAACGATAACCCGAATGATGCGCAAGACCTTCTGAATCAGATGTTTTCATATTTGCATATGATAAAATATTATGAATCACACGGTTAGAAGGTTGCTTTACAATACGGTTCATACCGTTCATCAGATCCATGCTGTCAAGATAAAATGAGAGTAAATCCTGATCTTTTAACAAAGCTTCTTCAATCCAGCATTCTTCTTCAGGAGAAGTTTCAGCATATACATACCGGATCACATCTTCTTGAGTACAAGTTTTAATCATATCGCGTCGGGGGTGTTTATGTTAAATAATCAGAAGTGCTGCATTCTGAAGAACTTGCTACTTCCTGAATTTAACGCACCCTATCTGCTCAATATTGCTTTAATCTTTTAACATTATCCGTTTTTTTTATAATCTGTATACATTCAATCCGGGCAAAACATAGTGTGGTTAATTTTCCTCAGCTGTTATATTCTATAGGTAAATCCAAAAAAGAAGGGGGGCAAACATACAATTGTATGCCTGCCCCCCTTCTTTTCAAATTAATTTCCTCTTAGTTTCTTCCTGGAATCGCCCAGTAAAGGCCTACCTGGATTACACTGTTCTTGAAATCAGGATTGATGTTACTGCTCTGGAAATCACCCACTTTAGACAGTCCTGCCACATAACGTGCACCAATGGCTAACCCTATTTTAGTTTCATAACCTATACCTGCCCCTAACGCCAGATCCAGTCCGTTCGCAAAATCATTGATCGTCTGATCTCCGGATTTTTCTCCTGCTTTGAAAGCAACCTGTGGACCTGCTTCAAGATATAACCCGCCGTTCGTTTTCAATTTCAGCATTACCGGTATCGATACGTAATTCGCTTTGAATTCACTTTTATCACCGTTAATATCTTCAATTTTAGCACCTTGTGTAGAGAAAAGGACTTCCGGTTGAATGGCAAAATTCTTACCAAAATTAAAAGCCAGAATACCGCCAAAATGTGCTCCTACGATAGATTCCGATTTGATGTTATCTCCTGTATAATTACTGATATTAACTCCTACTTTTGGTCCGAACTGGACAGCCTGAGAATAACCGGTTACGGCCAATGCAGCAAAAACGAGGCTAAAAAATAATTTCTTCATGGTTTAATTTGTTTAAAGTTAATTGTGGAAAAAGTAAGATGATAAAAAAACATGTATTCCTACAAAACATTGAGTAACAAAACTGTACCAAAGTAAATAAATAATTCATCAATTACCAGTACATTCCGCACATATCTAAAGAATTATACGCACACATTCGGATTTGGTCACATCGGAACACTTTAATAAGTACTAATATCTTTATAATCTATTGAAATTACACTTTAAAATCAATAGATTTATGTTTTAATATTCCTGAATGCGATGTACCTGAAGAAGGCAAATACAGTTTTAATATTATTCTTACTGCTGATATTCTTTTCCTGTAATAAAATTCCGGAGAACCTTCCGGAAGAAGTAAAGGTTGAACTGGATAAACTTGGCGGACAACCATTGGATTATGTCTATGATATCAAACCCATTTTATCGGATCGCTGTTTTGCCTGCCATGGTCCCGACGGCGCAAAACTGAAGGCCGATCTACGGTTGGATATCGGAGATATTGCCTTTAAAAAGAACAGAGAAAGCGGCCTGAGGGCAATTGTACCCGGCAATCCGGCAAAAAGTGAATTGGTCAGCAGAATATTATCAGAAGATAGTGAAGTCGTGATGCCCACACCGGAATCACATTTAACACTTACTGCCGCGGAAAAAGCAAAACTGATTAAGTGGATTGAGCAGGGAGCAGCCTACAAAAACCACTGGGCATTTGAAAAAATAAAGAAACCGAAAACCCCTTCGGTGAGTCAGCCATCATGGCCAAATAATGAAATTGATTACTTCGTTCTGAAAAAACTGGAGGAGAAAGGGCTGAAGCCTGCACCCGAAACTGAAAAAACGACGTTGTTAAGGCGGGTTTATATGGATCTGACGGGGCTCCCTCCGACTCCTGAACAGGTTGATCAGTTTCTGAATGACACTTCTCCGGATGCCTATGAAAAAATTGTAGATCAAATACTACAATCTCCCCACTATGGGGAACACATGGCGGTGGCATGGCTGGATATCGCCAGATATGCCGACACGCACGGATATCAGGACGACGGTAACCGCACTGCCTGGCCTTACCGTGACTGGGTAATCAATGCGTTCAATAAAAACCTGTCGTTTGATAAATTTGTTACCTGGCAGCTTGCCGGCGATCTGGTCAGTAATCCGGGAAAGGAACAACTGATAGCCACTGCATTTAACAGAATGCATCAGCAAAGCCAGGAAGGAGGCATTATTCCCGAAGAATACCGGACGGAATATGTAGCCGACCGTGTGGATACTTTTGGAAAAACGTTTCTGGGGTTAACGGTCGAATGCGCCCGTTGCCATGACCACAAATATGATCCGATCAGTCAGAAAGACTATTTTTCGCTATTCGCGTTTTTTAATAATAACAACGAAAACGGTCAGATCCCCTATAACGGAGAAGCCAGCCCTGCTATAACAGTACCTACTCCTGAAGCAGAAAAAACATTGGCATACATCCGGACAAAGCTCTCGGCTGAGCAAAAAACACTGACCCAGACACAGCAGAACCCCTCATCAGATTTTAATCAATGGCTGAAATCGGCTTCAGCAAATCCGGATATTCATCTCGTGCATCCTGATCAGGATCTGATAGGGCATTTTACCTTTGACGAGCCTGAAGGTAAGGAATTTGCCAATCTTGCCAACCCGGATCACAAAGGCAGAGCAGAGGGAAGTGACAGCCTGTCAAATGTGGCCTCCGTACCAGGCAAGTTGGGTAAAGCCAGGTTTATTTACGGAGAAAATGCCATTAATATGGGCCGGGGTTTTGCTTTTTTTGAACGAAGTGATGCCTTTACGGTAAGCGTCTGGCTGAAAATCGACAGTGATAAAACCGTAGGATCTCTTCTGCATAAATCCAACGGAGTGATGAACGGCTACCGGGGATGGAATATCTTCAGGGAAGCCGATGGTACCCTGCGCCTGACAGTGAGTCATATCTGGCCGGAAAACGCTATTGAGTTGCAGACCACTCAGGTATTACCGCTGCAGCAATGGACACATATCGCCTTTACCTATAACGGATTAAGTAAAGCTTCCGGAACAAAGTTATATCTCAACGGCCAGGAAGCCCAGGTGAATATTCTCAACGATAATCTTACCCAGAGTTTGTTATTCGGTAAAGATAAAACCAACTGGTATGTGGATAACCTGCTCATTGGCCGCCTGTCTGATCAGTATACAAAGGATTTTGCGGTGGATGAGATGAAGGTTTTTGCCAGAGCCCTTACTCCGCTTGAAATGAAAAGCCTGTACTCCGGGAAGAATGAGGTTAAAGCAGCATTACTGACTGCCGAAAATCAGCGGGACCCGTTTCAGAAAGCTTCGCTGTTGAATTATTACCGGGCCAATCTGGATACCGCGCATTGCCGCACCCTGACTGACAGCCGGAAACTGATTCAGGAAGAGACAGAACTGCTCGGCAAACAAATTGATGTTATGGTAATGAAGGAGCGTAAATTTCCCCGGAAGACCTTTATTCTCGCACGTGGCGTTTATGATGCACCCACCACAGAGGTATCAGCGGATACACCTGATCAGCTTTTTAAAATGCCGGAAAATTTCCCCAAAAACAGACTGGGACTGGCCCGGTGGCTGTTGCATGAAGATAATCCGCTCTTTACCCGCGTGACAGTAAACCGTTTCTGGCAAAATTATTTCGGCCACGGCCTGGTGGTTTCCAGCGCCGATTTCGGGAATCAGGGGAACTTACCGACGCATCCCGAACTGCTTGACTGGCTGGCTGTTCAGTTCCGTGAATCAGGATGGGATGTAAAAGCACTTCAGAAACTGATCGTCACCTCTGCCACTTACCGTCAGTCTTCGGTTTTTACACAACAGAAACTTGAGCTGGACAATGATAACATGCTCTATTCAAGAGGCCCCAGCTACCGGATGAGCGCGGAGCAGATCCGCGATAACGCACTGGCGGCCAGCGGTGTGCTGAATGAGCAGATCGGCGGACAAAGCGTGCACCCTTACCAGCCTGACGGCCTGTGGGAAGCGCTGGCTACCCGCAATGAAGTCGCTTATAAGCAAAGTCATGGCGACAGCTTATACCGCAGAAGTATGTATACCATCTGGAAAAGAAGTGCTCCGCCACCGATGATGCTGAACTTTGATGCAGCGGAAAGGCATTTCTGTGTGGTTTCCAGACAAAAAACCAGCACGCCCCTGCAGGCACTGGTAGTAATGAATGATCCTCAGTTTGTGGAAGCGTCCCGCGTTCTGGCTGCAAAAATGATTGCGAAAGGAAAAAATCCTGAGGAAAGGATTACGTATGGTTTTAAAGCCCTTACCGGAAGGAATCCGCGGGATAAAGAGCTTGCCATTCTGAAGGATCTTTACCAGCAGGAATACGCGGATTTCGGAAAAAATCCGGCCAGAATCACCTCTTTGTTAAAAGTGGGGGAATATCCTGTCGAGAAAAATGTAAACAGGACCGAACTGGCCGCCCACACGATTGTAGCCAGTACGATTATGAATTTTGATGAATTTCTGATTAAACGCTAAAAAGATGAGTTTCTATAAAGAACTGGAAAACCATGTCCATGAACAGCTGAGCCGCAGGAATTTTCTGTCCAGGAGCAGCCTGGGCTTAGGTGCCGCGGCATTGGGAACTTTACTGAATTCAGACCGGTCTCTTGCGAACAAAGTAATAGCAGGTACGGGTCCGGAGGAAGCTGTAAATCCCATCGGGAAATCTCATTTTGCACCCAAAGCCAAACGCGTAATCTACCTTTTCCAGAGTGGTGCACCTTCTCAGCTGGAATTGTTTGATTATAAACCCAAGCTGGAAGAAATGTGGGGACAGGATTTGCCCGAATCCATCCGGCAGGGGCAACGGCTGACGGGCATGACGGCCGGTCAAAGCAGTTTTCCACTGGCCGCTTCCAAATATAAATTTGCACAGTACGGCCAATCACAGATGTGGATGAGTGAGCTGATACCACACATGACAGGTATTGTAGATGATGTGACCTTCATCCGCTCCATGCACACTGAAGCTATTAACCACGACCCGGCCATTACTTTTTTCCAGACGGGCAGCCAGCAGGGCGGACGCCCTTCATGGGGTTCCTGGATCAGCTACGGACTGGGTTCTGACAACCAGAATATGCCTTCTTTTGTTGTCTTGCTTTCCAAAGGTCGCGGAGGTGATCAGCCCCTGTATGCCAAACTATGGAGCAACGGGTTTTTGCCCTCCATTCATCAGGGTGTAGTCTTCCGTTCGGGACCCGATCCCGTTTTTTATCTTAATAATCCGGAAGGTATCGATAAAACCAGCCGGCGGAGAATGCTGGATCAGCTGGCGAAACTGCAGCAGGCACAGTTTGAGAAAATACTGGATCCGGAAATCAACTACCGCATGTCTCAGTACGAAATGGCCTACAGGATGCAATCGGCAGTCCCTGAGACCATGGATATTTCCAAAGAACCAGACTACATTTTTGATCTTTACGGTGAAGAATCACGTAAACCGGGCACTTTTGCCGCCAACTGTCTCCTGGCCCGTAAACTGATCGAAAAAGATGTGAAATTCGTTCAGTTATACCACCAGGGCTGGGACCAGCACGGCAACCTTCCGAATGATATCAGGATTATGACCAAAAGTGTGGATCAGGCTTCTGCAGCCCTTTTGAAAGACCTGAAACAAAGAGGCCTGCTGGATGAAACGCTGGTTGTATGGGGCGGAGAATTTGGCCGTGGCGCTTACTCCCAGGGCAAACTCAGCAAAGACAATTATGGCCGTGACCACCACCCCAGAAGCTTTACCATCTGGATGGCGGGAGCAGGAGTCAAAAAAGGATTTGTTTTCGGAGAAACCGATGAATTCGGGTATAATGTGATCAAAGACCCTGTTCATGTACATGACTTTCAGGCAACGGTGATGCACTTACTCGGAATAGACCACGAAAGGCTGATCTTCAAACATCAGGGCAGACGCTACCGGTTAACCGATGTCAGCGGTGAAGTGGTAAAATCGGTGCTTGTGTGAACGCATTTTATTAATAATAGCTCCATTATTCGTGAAAGAAATAAGTAAACCGCTCAAACCCCTGTTCTTGTTTTTTAATTTCCTGATATTGGCAATCCCAACCATCGCTCAGGATACTACTTATCTGGATCATCAGTGGCTGCCAATTGGTCTGGATGAAAATTATACTTATTTGCAGGTTACCCGGAAAGACAGTACGAATCCCAACCGCCTGACAAAATTTATTTTTCTGAAATCCGGACAGCTAAGCCAGCAAACGGAATACTTCAAAGGATCTCAGGAAATAAAAAACGGAACAGAATATGAATGGTATGAGGACGGGAAATTAAAATCTGAAATACAATATTCTATGGGCGGATTTCACGGGAATCTTATCACTTATTACCAGGACGGTACACTCAAAAGAAAAGATTATTTTGAAAACGAAAAACTCATCAAGGGCCAGTGTTTCGATAAGTCCGGTAAAAAAACAAAGCATTTCCCCTATCTGATCTTACCTTCCTTTCCGGGCGGAGTCCCCAAACTATATCAGTTTCTTTCCAAAAATATGATTTACCCGCAAGATCTGGCCAGAGCCGGTCTGGAGGATCGGGTGGTTGTT
>JBEBXQ010000084.1:0-22421 GCA_040391535.1 Telluribacter sp.
TCCTTATTTTCAGCTACATAGGATACATTTCGAAAGAAGTACCGGTAGGAACCCAGCGTACCATTAATGTCAACCTCGAATCAGACTCACGTGGTCTGGAAGAAGTGGTGGTGGTTGGCTATGGTACGCAGAAGAAAGTCAATATGACAGGAGCTGTATCGGCTGTCAATATTGATGAAAAAATCGCAAGCCGCTCGCTGGCCAATGTGTCGTCCGGGTTATCCGGCCTTATTCCCGGTATGGCCGTTACTCAATCGACCGGTATGGCGGGGCGTAACAATGCTTCTCTGGTCATCAGAGGGCTTGGAACCGTCAATAATGCAAGTCCGCTGATCGTAGTTGACGGAATGCCTGATGTTGATATCAACCGTGTCAATATGCACGATATAGAAAGCATTTCGGTACTGAAAGATGCTACCTCTGCATCAGTTTATGGTTCCAGAGCTGCCAACGGCGTTATTCTGATCACGACAAAATCAGGAAAAGGCCAGGAGAAAGCCAGTATCAACTACACAGGGTCTTACGCCGTACAGCGCCCAACCAATATGTATGAGTACATGGACGACTATGCCCGCGCCTTAACTTTGCATCAGCGTGCTGCAGCCGTCAATACCTTACCATCCAATTTCCTGTTCAGAAACGGAACAATTGACCAATGGATGGCCCTCGGCATGATTGATCCTGTCCGGTACCCCAATACCGACTGGTGGGATATTATTGTCCGTAACGGAGCGGTCCAGAATCATAATTTATCGGCTTCAGGAGGAAATGATAAATCCAATTTCTTTATCTCTCTGGGAATCATGGACGAAAAAGGGCTTCAGGTCAATAATGATTTCCTTCGTTATAACGCCCGCTTCAACTATGACTATAAGATTAATAAAAGCATGAACGTGGGAGTGAAATTTCAGGGTAACTGGTCTAAACATACCTACGCGCTGGAAGATGGCTTTACCGACGACAACTCTACCAACACCGCCGGTTTTGATATGCAATACGCTATTGCGGGTATCCTGCCGTATGATCCGTCGACAGGTTATTTCGGCGGGGTGATGGCTTACAATGAAGATCCGCAGGCCTATAACCCGTATACACTCTATATTAACAACCTTAACAGGGCTAACAGACAGGAAGCTAACACCAGCATGTACTGGGACTGGACACCCATAGAAGGACTGACGGCACGTATAGATTACGCGCTGAATTATTACAATCAGTTCAGATGGAATGCTAATATTCCCAACAGATCCTATAATTTCCAGACCGGTGCCTTTGGCAGCCGCGTATATGTCGGAGAAAATGCAGGTGTGGGAAACTATACGAATACCGGATTCAAAACGATGCTTAACGGCCGGTTGAATTATAATAAAACCATTGCCCGCAACCACGAGATCGGTGCCATGTTTGTTTACAGTGAAGAATACTGGTATGACCGTTATCAGGGAACATCAAGAAACGACCGTCTGCATCCGTCTCTTCATGAAGTAGATGCGGCTCTGACCGACATCCAGTCAACAGGTGGTAATTCAAGCGCAGAAGGACTTCGTTCTTATATCGGCCGTATCAATTATACAGCATTTGACCGCTACTTGTTTGAAGCCAATTTCCGGTACGACGGATCGTCCAAATTTCTACCCGGAAGCCAGTTCGGATTTTTCCCGTCTGCGGCCATCGGCTGGAGATTTACGGAAGAAAGTTTCATCAGTGCCTTTACCGACAAATTCCTCAGCAGTGGTAAACTCCGGGTTTCTTATGGTGGACTGGGTAATAACAGCGGTGTGGGAAGATATGAACAGCAGGAAACCCTGGCTGCCAGCAATTACATGCTTGGCAGTACGATTTCCAAAGGCTTTGTGAACCGCAAAATGATCAACCGTGATCTCTCCTGGGAAACCACTTCCGTATTAAATATTGGCCTTGACCTGGGATTCCTGAATCAGCGGCTGACAGCTGAGCTGGATTACTACGACCGCCTCACAACAGGCATGAACCGGCCCTCCGAAATGTCTCTTTTACTTACCGGTGCCTACGATGCCCCGCGTAAGAATATCGGAGACCTGAGAAACCGGGGTGTAGAAGGAAACCTTACCTGGAAAGACCGTATCGGGAATGTCAATTACCTGGTTAATCTGAATGCTTCCTACAACGCCACCGTACTGGAAAAATGGAATGAATTTCTGGGCAAAGGATATACCTTCCTGAATATGCCTTATCATTTCCTTTATACTTATGAAGATACTGGCATTGCCCAGACCTGGGAAGATGTATACAACGCTACACCACAAGGCGCTTCTCCCGGAGATATACTCAGAAAAGATGTGAACGGTGACGGACGGATCGATGCAAATGATAAAGTGGCAGATGCGAAATACCAGCGCGACCGCCCTACTACCAACTATGCACTGAATACCAGCTTTTCGTGGAAAGGCTTTGACCTGAATATTCTGTTCCAGGGTGCTTCCGGAAGAAAAACGTACTGGATCAATAACTATAACAATGTCAATTTCGGTTCGCAGCGGTATGCCTCCACCTGGAATCACTGGAACAACCCATGGAACCACGATAACCGCGAGGGGCTGTGGCCAAGGCTCGCAGGAAACGCCAATCGTGAAGAGACTACTTTCTGGCTTGATGATATGAGCTATCTGAGGCTGAAGAATGTACAGTTTGGGTATACAGTCCCTAAGGAAATCCTGAAGAAAATTGGCCTTGCACATGTACGTCTGTTCGCTTCTTCTGAAAATCTGGCCACTTTCACCAGGTTCAGAGGTCTTGATCCGGAAAAACAGTCCCATGCCAGTGACATGTATCCTTTGAACAAATCCTATTCAATCGGACTTAATATCGGTATCTAAACTCAGTATTGAGATGAAAAATAATATTAAAAGAATCACAATGGCAGCGCTGACCGGTATTATGCTGACAGCATCTTCCTGTATGCAGGATTTGCTTGATCAGCAACCTACTACCGAACTGGGAGCTGCCGCATTCTGGAAAACAGAAGCAGACGCAACCTATGCACTCATGGGTGCCTATTCATCCATTCGTCCCTTATTTGACAGGGATTATTACTTCGACGGGCACGGTGAGTATGTCCGTACAAGAGGTACCAGTACTACTTCCGGCAATTTGCGGTTGGGAGATGCCTATAACGGCGGCAATTATAATCCTTCGGGATATGGCAGCAGTTTTGATAAAATGTACCGCTACCTCTACGGTGGCGTTAACCGTACCAACTATGTCATCGAAAATGTAGAAGCAATGCTGGAAGCCAATCCGTCTTCGGTACAGAACCTGGAGGCGATTATCGGAGAGGCAAAGTTACTTCGGGGAATGATTTACTTCCGGCTGATCTCTCTTTGGGGAGATGTGCCTTACATAGACCGGATTATCTATGACAACAGCGAGGTAAGTGATCTTCCGAGAACTCCCATTACCGAGGTAAAGGATAAAATCCTGGAAGATTTCACGTATGCATTCGAAAAACTCCCGGTCAAAGCCCCTGCTGTTGGAAGAGCTGCAAAACCGGCTGCTTTGGCTTTCAGAGGAAAATTACATCTCTTCTGGGCATCATGGAACAACTTTGGCTGGCCTGAACTTACCACTTTTACACCCAGTGCTTCAAATGCCGCCGATTCTTATGCCGCTGCTGCTGAAGATTTCCGGAAGGTGATTAATGATTACGGACTGGATCTGTTCAGAGGGGGTGAACCGGGTAATATCGATGAACTCGGTAAAGCGGATATCCTTCCTAATTACTATTACCTGTTTACACCCGTAGCCAACGGTGATCCTGAAATGATCATGTCCTTTACTCACGGCGGTACCGGCACAGGCCAGGGCGAAGAGTTAATGCGCGATGTAGCAGGCCGGTCACACGAAGGTTCTCAGTGCTGGGTTTCTCCACGTTACGAGATTGCTGACCGTTATCAGCAGATCTCTACCGGAGATTTCGCTCCTATGCTTATTCCGATGAACCCTACCACCGCAGGGGCAAGAACAGCTGAAAACTCAGCAGTGAATCCGAAGAGTTATCTTGACCGTGATTACCGGATGAAATCTTCCATCATGTGGGATTATGAAGTCAGTGTCGGTATGATTTCCCTGCTTTCTACCGGATGGGTACCTTTTATCTATAAGACATGGAACCAGCCTGTGGTGATTGACGGCCAGACCTATACCTCTTACAATACCGATGGCAGTAATTCAGGCTATGTTTTCCGCAAATTCCTTCGCAACTACGCCGGACAAGGCCGGAGTGACGGGGATTATGCATTCCCGGTGATGCGCCTGGCCGATGTCTTTCTGATGTATGCAGAAGCAACCAATGAGATCAGCGGACCGCAGGCAGATGCCATTGCACTGATAAACCGTATCCGTCACCGTGGAAACCTTCCAGCACTCTCGGCCGAAAAAACAGCCAGTAAGCAAGCCTTCTTTGATGCCATTGAGCAGGAGAGGATTGTAGAATTGCTGGGAGAGGGCCAGCGGGGGTTTGATCTTCGCAGATGGAGGGCCATTGAAAGAGTATGGAACCCGCCTTATGGTGAAGGAAAATGGAGAATTGATTCTCATGGTGCCAATCAGACACGTTATTTCCAGAACGCTTCGGAAAGGGCTTATGAGCAATGTTATATATTCCGTATTCCGCCGGGAGAACGCGATCGTAACCCGAACCTGACCCAGAACACGCCGTGGCTATAATCTTAAAATTCCGAATCATGAAAAAATTCACAAAATACAGCACTTTGATCCTGTTTTTACTGGCACTTGTGAGCGCCTGTAAAAACGATTTCCCGATAGATGAAGATGGTCTTTTAATAACAGACCGGGCCGAATGCTACGTCAGTAATTTTGAACTACTGGGTGCCGATTTCCAAACTGTAAGAACCAAAAATCCGGTTATCGACACTGTTGCACAAACCATTGAGGTGGAGGTCTTTTTTGGCACCGATCTGAAGAATCTCTTTCCTCAGTTTTCGCTGGTTACCGATGCCAAGCTTGATCCGAAGATCGTCGGGAAGGTCGATTTTTCAGATTTGTCAAATCCGAAAGTATATACAGTGGTGTCCGGTAACAGAAAGGTCAGGAAACCTTACACCGTAAAAGTAACTGTGCAACAGCCTTAATATCATCCTAAAATGATTTCAAAGATGTTATCAACTATAAATTTCAGCATTAAAAGCGGATTCATCTGCAAACTGATGATTCCTGCTGCGCTTCTGCTTCTGAATGCGTGTGAAGAAAAGGAATATGCCATTCCTGAAGCAAAAACAGAATTACAGAATGATGTTCTCAAAAGAACAACAGGGCCTCACGTTGCCGGGCTTGATATAGAATTTGCCTACGCTATGGCCCTTGGCGTTGATAAAGGCCGGTTGGTTTCCGCTACTGTGGAAGCATCTGTAGCCGGTGAAGAGGGTACCTATATGGATCCGAAATCGTACTATACCGACGGCAGCGGAGAGGACATTGGTGTTACTGTAGGGGAACCCTCCGTTACCCAGGGCACCAGGACCAGCGTCCGCTTTGTCGGGGATACATCCGCGGCGACCTTACGGTATTATTACAAAATACCTGAAAGTGCCAAAGGCCAGAATGTTTCTTTCAACTTTTCGGCAGAAGCCAGCACCGGAGAAAAGGTAACCTACGCAATGGGTCCTTATAAGATATCCAGAATGGATATGAAACTCGACCTGGCAGTGAAAGACAGTACTGCCTGTTACATTTCCATTGCTGATATGGCTGTTTATTCCCCTGAAGAAGCTGCTGCCAACCCCGGAAAAGTGGATCTGGTTTATCTTTACAGAAATATACCCAATATCACATTTAACCATTCACTGGTTGCGCCATCCGCTCCGGCGGAGTACCTGAGAGGTGTGCAGCTACCTTCCGGTGTGAATAATTCAGCAAAAATCAGAAAAGTATGGGGACTACGGGATCAGCACCTTGCCCGGATGCAGTTCGGGGTTTTTGTAGACGATCTTGATTTTGAAAAGCTCAATCTGGCTGCTGAACCTGATTATGCCATTAATCTCAGAGCAGAATCGGGTACATGGGTAGAAACGGCTGATGGTAAATACAGAGCTTATATCTTTGTCAATTCCGTCAATAATAATGGTAAAAGTGCTGTGATAAGTATCAAAAGATTCGCACTGTAACCAAAAACACAACGGGTTGCCGGAATAACAGGCAACCCGTTTTCATTTTCTGAATACCTTTTAAACCATTTCCGGTAAAAAAGCATACGGATTTGCTTATTACCTTAAATGGTTTTCTGTAATTATCTGCTTCCTGAACCTGTTTTAAGCTTCCGATATTATGAAACAAATTTCATTATTGCTTTTAGTATTCCTGTGCTTTCAAAGCTTTGCACAAAGTGCTTATAAAGCCCCCTCCAGGGCAACGATCAAAGAAAAATTAGCTACAGTCTCTGATCACCCGCGGCTGCTTTTACTGCCCGGTGCTGAAGCGGATTTAAAGCAACAGCTTACCGGCGACCCGATTAAAAGAAAGGTACATGAAGCCATCATAAAAGAATCTGAAACGATACTATCCACTCAACCTGTAGAAAGAATTCAGATCGGCCGCAGGCTTCTGGATAAGTCGCGGGAATGCCTGAGAAGGGTGTTTATGCTTTCTTATGCTTACCGCATGACCAATGATAGCCGTTTCTTACAAAGAGCAGAAAAAGAATTACTGGCCGTTTCAGGGTTTTCAGACTGGAATCCTTCACACTTTCTTGATGTGGCCGAAATGACCATGGCAGTAGCTATCGGATACGACTGGCTTTATCACCAACTCTCTGAAAATTCACGCAAAATAATCAGAACCGCCATTATTGAAAAAGGAATCAACCCTTCTCTCGATGCGCGAAACAATAATTTCCTGAAGGTTGAGAACAACTGGAATCAGGTCTGTAATGCAGGTATG
The DNA here is from genome assembly GCA_040391535.1 of Telluribacter sp. Lineage (GTDB taxonomy): Bacteria > Bacteroidota > Bacteroidia > Cytophagales > Spirosomataceae > JBEBXQ01. The sequence goes on from JBEBXQ010000084.1 coordinate 6,934, forward strand.
ACATTCGGTGCACTCGCCATTGCCGAGAACGAGACAGAACTGGCAACGGATATCATCACAAGAGCATTTGAAACCATCCCTACCTCCATGAACCCCTATGCTCCTGACGGCGGTTATCCTGAAGGGTACGGGTACTGGGAATACGGCACTTCCTTTAATGTCCTGTTTATAGATGCTGTTGAAAAGACATTAGGCTCTTCTTTCGGACTGGATCAGATTGATGGTTTCTTACAAACCGCCGGTTTCCTGCAAAATATGATCGGGCCAGCCGGAAAAGTGTATAACTGGGGCGACAGCGGACTGAATGCCGGATTAAGTGCCGCTTCTTTCTGGTTCGCCGGAAAAAACAATGATCCTTCTGTCTTATGGATGCAAAAGAAAATCGTGGAAAACCTGCCGGCCGGTGCTGTCAGAAACCGCATTCTGCCTGCTATGCTTATCTGGTCTGCTCATGTCGATCTGAGTAAAATCAGACAGCCGCAAAAGAAAATATGGGTCGGACAGGGAGACAGTCCTGTTGCCCTGATGCGAAGCGACTGGTCTTCTCCGGAAGCTGTTTATGTAGGTCTTAAAGCCGGATCAGCCAATGTAAATCATGCCCACATGGATGCAGGCTCGTTCATCATTGATGCGCTGGGTGAACGATGGGCAATGGATTTCGGTATGCAGGATTACCATTCTCTGGAAACCAAAGGCGTGAAGCTCTGGGGAAGAACACAGGATGCGCAACGCTGGGATATTTTCCGGTACAATAACCGCGTACACAATACTTTAACCATTGATGATCAGCTGCATAATGCCAAAGGATATGCCAGCATCAACAGCTGGTCTGATCGGGATAACTTTCTGGCTGCGGTTACGGATCTTTCTGACATTTTCCTGCCCGGCCAGTTGCAGTCAGCCAGCCGTGGTATCGCTCTGGTTGAAAATAACAGTGTTATGGTCAGAGATGAAGTTACACCTGCCAAAGACATTACTTTACGATGGACACTGCTGACACCGGCTGAAGCGGCAATTGTTTCTGATAAAACCATTGAATTAAGTCAGAACGGTAAAAAGCTGTACCTGACCTTTGACGCAGACATAAAGCTAACCCTTAAAACATGGCCCACCACACCCGTCAGGGATTATGATGCTCCCAATCCCGGCACACAACTGGTTGGATTTGAAGCACAGATTCCGGCTGGTAAGTCCGTCAGCATGAATGCTGTTTTCTCCACAGACCCAAAGAAAACAATCAAAACCACTGCCTTAAAATCATGGCCGGTCAATCATCAGGCCAGGTAACCAAAACCATTCCTTACCTATGAAAATCCCTTTCAGCATATATCTCCTACCCTGCCTGATACTCTGTGTTCTGGCTCCGCATACAAGCCTGGCACAAAAAGGCGGTATGCATCCGCAAACCCAGATTGATTTTGTAAAGCAACAACTCAAAAATAAGGACGCCCGCTATACGGCAGCTTATCAGCAGTTAATACAATATGCAACCGATGCCGGAAACCATCCTGATCACGCTTTGGATGATTTCAATGTACCGGGTTATTATACCGACGCCCAGGGGCACCGTACCAACTCGCAGTCCCTGCAGTCTGATGCATTCGATGCCTATGCATCTGCCCTTGCTTACCGCTTAACCGGGGAAAAGAAATATGCAGTTGAAGCGCTCAGATTTATGAATGCCTGGGCTTATAAGAATGAGAAATATTCCAATGCCGACGGCTCCCTTGTAATGGCATATTCCGGCACTGCGATGGTAATGGCCGGTGATTTACTTAAAAACAGTAAAGAATGGAAGAAGACAGACAGAGCGCAATTTGAATTATGGCTGAGGAACGTTTACCGCAAGGCCTGTAATGAAATCAGGAACCGCCAGAACAACTGGGCTGACTGGGGCCGGCTGGGGTCTATCCTTACCGCTGCATTTCTGAATGATTCAGGAGAAATTCAGGAAAACATCCGGCTGATCAAAAGTGATTTATTCGATAAAATTGCTGACGATGCATCTATGCCACACGAAACAAAGCGCGGTAATAACGGCATCTGGTATACTTATTTTTCTCTGGCCCCTATAACAGCGGCCTGCTGGATCGCCTACCAGTCAACCGGAGAAAACCTTTTTACGTTACAGCAGGGCACCCGCTCTTTAAAATCAGCGATGGATTACCTGTATTACTATAATCTGCATCCTGACGAATGGACCTGGTTTGACGGACCGCGCCAGGGTACCCCCGATAAATGGCCCGGTGCATTGTTTGAAGCCATGTCGGATATTTATAATGAGCAGAAATTCTCGGACTATGTCCGGCCAGGTCGTCCGGTGATTTACAATATCCATCATTTTGCCTGGGTATTTCCGACTTTAATGCCCGTTCAATTCAATTATTGATTTACATTATGAAAAACATAAGCATCCTTTACGGTCTGATTATCGTACTGTTTACAGTTACTGTCAGCTTGGGACAGCAGGATAAAGAAAGAGCAAAATACCAATCGATTGCAGTAACGGCAGGCACCGGTACAGATAAAGATCTGGAACAGATCAGAGTCAGGGTTCTTGATGAATTATTGCGGCCACCGGTGAACGATCAGCATATCGCTTCACTGATCAGGACTTTTCAAACGGATCGTACCTGGCCGGGCATTAATTATACAGATGTTTCCCGCACTGGTTTCCAGATGATTGCCCATTTGAATAATGTGTACGACATGGCAAGAGCTTTTCGGAAACCGGGGTCGGCATACTTTGAAAAAGCTGTATTATTATCTGTCATTTCCAATGCGCTTGATTACTGGCTTGAAAAGGACTTTATCTGTGATAACTGGTGGTGGAACGAAATGGGCACACCCAATACAATGGGGAGATTATTACTTATTTTAGACGATAAGCTCACCCCGGAACAAAAGGAAAAAGGATTATATATTGCGGGAAGGGCTAATCTGAAAGCTTCAGGGGCACGGCCCGGCGGTGATCTGATTCAGATTGCCTCCATGAGGGGAAATCAGGCCTTGTTGCAGCGGAACAGTGAAGAACTCGGTAGCCTGATTGCTACAATGGTATCCGAAATCAAGATCACACCTGATGACCGGGGCTTAAAACCCGATATGAGTTTTCATCACCGTGTCGATAAGGTTATCTCCACGCTGAGTTATGGAACAGGCTATGCCAGCTCATTCGCTGACTGGGCCGTAAAAGTCAGGGGAACCAGGTATGCTTTCCCCGATTCATCAACACGTTTACTGATCGATTATTTCCTGGAAGGCATCGCGTCTTCGATGGTCTACGGCACATTTCCTGACCCCGGGGCTAAAAACCGTGGCATCAGCCGACGTGGCGCGTTAAACCCCACAGGCCCTTCTCTCCCTGCTAACCTGATGCTCGTTTCTGATTACCGGAAAGAAGAGCTTGCTGAAATAGTCCGCCTGCGAAAAGGAGGTAAAAACCCCGACCTTTCCGGCAATCATTTTTACTGGTATTCTGAATATTTTTCCCATCAGCGTCCCAGTTACTTCACCTCTGTACGTATGCATTCCGACCGGAACAATACCATGGAACAACCTCATAATGAAGAGGGCCTGAAAAACCATCATTATGGAGACGGTTCTAACTTTATTTCCCGGACAGGCCGTGAATACAGTGAAATATTTCCGGTATGGGACTGGCAGAAAATCCCGGGGACGACTATTGTGCAGAAACCGGCACTTCCTCATTGGAAAGAAATTGCTAAAAAGGGGAAAAGCCATTTTGTGGGTGGCGCTTCTGACGGCCAATACGGAGCCGTCGGATTTGATTTTACCAGTGTACATGATTCGTTGAAAGCCCGGAAATCCTGGTTTTTCTTTGACAATGAAATCGTATGCCTGGGAGCTGACATTAATGCCTCCGGGGGATTCCCCGTACTGACAACAGCCAATCAAAGCCTCCTTCACGGAGATGTGACAATACATGACAGTAAAGGCATCAGAAAGCTAAAGATCAATGAAGAACTGGAATCTGAGGTACAATGGATTAACCACGACAGCATCAGCTATATTTTCTCCGGGAACCAGAAAATATCCGTCAGTAATCAGACGCAGAGCGGAAGCTGGCGATCTATCACGCATCAGGCCTGGGCTACCGATGAGCCGGTGAGCAAGGCACTTTTCACGGCTACAATCAGCCACGGTACCAACCCCCTCAATGCCGGATACAGTTATGTAATTTTACCAGGGCTTACACCTGAGAAAACGCAGCATTATGATTTGAAAAAACATATTGCCATACTTTCCAATACAGGAAAACTACAGGCCGTAAAGCAGCTGGAAAAGCATTTGGTTCAAGCCGTATTTTATGAACCCGGTTCGCTGAGTCTGACCTCCGGTCTGGACTTAAACGTAAGCCAGCCATGTATCATGCTTATTCAGATGAAGGGCAACAACGTTACGAAAATTACGCTGACCGATCCGACACATGATCTGAAAAATATAGAAGTTACCCTGCATGAAAATATAAAGCAAAAAGGAAACGTTAGTAAGAAGCCAATTCAGGTCGATCTTCCGCAGGGAGCCATGGCCGGAAGCAGTATTTCTCTGAGCATTCCGTAACCATGTTCAAAAAAATCGGACTGAATAGTTGAAAAACTGTATTTTTGGCATTCAAATCTTTTCTTACTCATTTAACCACTATCGAAAATGAAAACATCCTCGATGATTTACAGGTCTCTTTTTTTCATGTCAGTCCTTTCCCTATTGTTTGTAGCAGTCTCCTGTAAAGATGATGACGATAAAGAACCTGAACCAACAGAAGAACATGCATTTGTGGGAGATTGGAAGTTCACTTCCCTTACCCAGGCCGACGGCAGTGAATTCCCGGGAATTGAACAACTGGAAACTGCAGCTCCGTGTATGTATGACCTTGTGTTTGAATTCAAGCAGGATTTTACCCTGAACGGAAAAAATTGTGCTGAAGCCATTGTATTCCTGAACCAGTATTTCCCGATCGGGGCCGGTGCCAAATGGGAAACCAAAGACAACAAACTGACTATTTCACGTGCTACAGATTCAAAGGAATTTGCCTATACCACCGGTAAAGATGCGTCAGATAAAGATCAGTTAAGTTTTGTAGTTCCGGTAACTGTATCAGGGATTGGTGAAGTAAATGCCAAGCTTACGTTTGTAAAACAATAACTTTCTGTTTTTCACTTTCCGGTCAGGAATCCTGGCCGGTTATCTGAACTTTATGAAACAAGTTTTCTTTAAAGCATTATTATTTAGTCTTTTTATTCCGGTTCTGGGTATAGCGCAAGACTGGAAACCGGTCGGAGATAAGGTAAAATCCGCATGGGTAGCTGATATTAATCCGAAACAACCTTTGCCCGAGTACCCCCGCCCGCAGATGGAGCGAAAAAACTGGGTAAACCTGAACGGTCTGTGGGATTATGCAATTCAACCCAAAGACGCCGCCAAGCCATCAGACTGGCAAGGGAAAATCCTGGTTCCGTATCCTGTTGAATCCTCTCTTTCCGGTGTTGGTAAAGAGGTAGGAAAAGATAATCTGCTTTGGTATAAAAATACGTTTGAAGTACCGGCCAGTATGAAAAATCAACAGGTTCTGTTGCATTTTGGAGCTGTTGACTGGTATACAGAGGTTTTTGTGAACGGCCGGAAAGCCGGTGAGCACAAAGGAGGCTATGACCCGTTCAGCTTCGATGTTACCCCATATCTTGCAAAAAAAGGAGCGCAGGAACTGATCGTGAAAGTTTATGACCCGACAGATGACGGTCCGCAGCCGCGCGGTAAGCAGATCAACAAACCGCATGGCATCTGGTATACACCGGTAACGGGTATATGGCAAACCGTATGGCTGGAAGGTGTTCCTGCAACTTATATCAGAGCATTAAGGAATACTCCTGATCTGGATGCTTCTACCATTACGGTGATTCCGCAGGTGACTAATCCTGCAAACGGTGATCAGATCAAAGTGGAGCTGACTGATGGAGGGCAGGCTATTGCTTCTCAGGTTACCCAAACCAACGAAGCCGTCAGATTACAGATTGCACAGCCCAAAAAATGGTCACCTGACAGTCCGCATTTGTATGGTATTAAAGTTAGTATTCTGAGAAAAAACAAGGTCGTTGATGAAGTAACAAGCTATGCCGCGTTAAGGAAAATCTCCATGAAACCGGATGAAAAAGGCCTTCAGCGGATGTATCTCAATAACGAATTTGTATTTCAGTATGGCCCATTGGATCAGGGATGGTGGCCTGACGGCTTATATACCGCCCCAACCGATGAAGCGCTGCTTTTTGATATTCAGAAAACAAAGGAAATGGGCTTCAATATGATCCGGAAGCACGTAAAAGTTGAACCTGCACGATGGTATTACCATTGTGATAAGCTGGGGATGCTGGTATGGCAGGATATGCCGAGCGGTGACCTGGGAAATCATTGGGAGCAGCGGCCTGGTATAACAGGCAAGGAAACCGACAAAAACCGCACACCTGAATCAGAGGAAATATTCAGAACAGAGTGGAAGGCGATTATGGATGCCAACTATAATTTCCCTTCTATCGTTGTTTGGGTGCCTTTTAATGAAGCATGGGGGCAATTTAAAACGGAAGAAATTACCGAATGGACGATGAAATATGATCCCAGCCGCTTGGTAAACAGTGCGAGCGGAGGAAACTTCTACCCCACCGGACACATCATTGATATGCATAACTACCCTGACCCGGTGATGCCAAAACCTGATCTGTTTGGCAAAACTCAGGTGATTGTACTGGGAGAATTCGGCGGATTGGGCCTACCGGTTGAAAACCATACCTGGCAGGATAAAAATAACTGGGGATACCAGAGTTTTAAAAACAAAGATGAACTGGCTACCCGGTATACCAAACTGATGACTGATCTGCGCCCTTTGATCCGACGGGGGTTATCTGCCGCAGTATATACCCAGACTACCGATGTTGAAATTGAAACCAATGGTCTGATGACTTATGACCGGAAATTTATTAAAATTCCGGAAAGCCAGTTGAAGGCATTACATGAAACATTGTACAAAGAATCGATAGGTATCCGGTAAAAACGGTTACTTTTTCAGCTGAGGCATTTTATCAATACCCAGCGTTGTCAATGGGGGGTTAAGTATTTTACGGGTTATGGTAATCCTGAAATACCTGACCCCTTCTGTTTCAAATACCTTTCTGTAAAAACCCTCTTTCAGCAATCCTCTGTATACTGATGAATAACTGATCGTTACCGGCCAGTCCTGGGTAACGAGTGCTACATTGATCATCTCTATTACCTTTTTCAGATTGGAGAAATAGGTTAATTCAGGCTGCGTCTGCCAGTCAAGCCCTCTGACTGGGACAGACTGTATCGCTACTTCATAAATATGTTGCATGACATATCAGTAATAATAATTTTTCAGGTCAGCGGCAGCTGAGTGGGAAAGAACTTAAATATACTGAAAAATTATCCGATAATTTTTCAGTATGTAAACTATTTGAACAATAAATCCGTTTTATATTCAACTGCAATAAAAAAGGCTATCCGTGTACAATGGGTAGCCTTTTCGGTTGTATATGCTTTACTGCTCTTACTTGTTTCAATAGCCTCCGCAAACCACCACTTTCATTTCATCAGCGGCGAGGTACTTATTGGCAAGTGCTCTTATTTCTTCTGCAGTAGTAGCATGAATGGCATTAATATATTGCTCAAAAAAATCATCCGGCAGGTTTTCCAGTAGTAGTATTTTCCTTCTTTCCGCTACTTCAAATGCCGTATTTAATGAGCCGGCGAATTCTCCTACCATATAATTCCTGACGTTCTGCAATTCATTATCCGTCACTTCCTCTTCCTGCAATAATCTGATTTCCTTAAAGATTTCCTCAATGGTCTGCTCTGTAAATTCACGTTTTACATCCGTTCCGATGGTCAGAAACCCTTCATGCCGGAAAGTATAAATCATTGAAGATATTCCATACGTAAGGCCTTTTTCCTCCCTGATATTTTTCATAAGCCTGGAACCGAAATACCCCCCTAGAATTTCATTCACAACCTGCATTTTGAAATAATCAGCATGCTGGCGGGTAAACATTCGTTTCCCCATCCTGATGGACGACTGAATGCTGTCCGCCCTTTCTATCAATGTCCGGGCTGATGCATTTGCTGTACTTACAGGATTGTCAGCAAGGGATATGGCTTCACCCACCCACGCTTCCCTGTTTCCGAATGTTTGCTCAACCGCCTTCACTTCCTCATCCCCTACCTGTCCGGACAGGAATATACAAACCGGTCCCGGCTGAATAACCTTTCTGTAAAACACTTTGAGGTCCTCTATCTCCAGTCCGTTAATATGCACTGCGGTCTGGAAGCGGCCATAAGGATGATTTTCTCCGAACAAAAACGCACGGAAATGATTGCCCGCCTGCCATGAGACTTTCTCCTCATTCACCTTGAGATGTTGCAAAGTAATGTTTTTCAGCTCGTCAAATTCTTTCTGCGGAAAGGTCGCTTCATAAATCATTTCCTTTATGACGGTCAGCACCTGGGGTAGCATACGGGACAGACAATACACCACCACACCCGCTTTATCAACAGAATGGGATAATTCCATAAACGCTCCTGCTTTTTCAAGCTGTTCACTGATTTGCGCCGAAGTAAACGAAGCGGAGCCTTCCTGCAACATCTTGATAGTAAAAAAAGACTGAGCAGCTTTATCCTCATACCAGTTCCCGGCTTCAAAAAGACATTCCAGTTTCAATACCGGCTGATCACCGATATTAATCACATGAAGGGGTAATCCGTTTCCCAGATGTACGGTTTGTACGGAAGGAAGTGAAACGGATCTGATAATCTGATATTCCGGAGATTGGGTACGATCTAACATCATAACAAGGTCTGAAAACAAGAATGACATCCTCCGGGGAGAACGTCATTCCTTTAAAATTTATTTAAAATTGCCGTAACGACTACTCATCGTCCACTTCTGAAGCTTTTTTGTTCAGGTTAACTGATAATGTAATACGGATCGTATTGGCAAGCGGATTGTCTTTTGTTGTGGGAATGAGGTAGGCAAAGTCAAGGCCATACCGGTCCTGAAGCTTTGCACCCACACCGGCTGTAAAGAATTTGGAATTACCTTTCATCTGGCTTTGTGCGGAATATCCTGCACGAAGCGCAAACATTTCACGGTACCAGTATTCTGCACCCAGATTCAGATTAATTTCTTTTATTTCTTCACTGAAGCCGCCCGGTGCATCACCAAATGACCCAAACATGCTTGAGAACAATGACAGGTCTTTAGGATCACGGCCCTGCTCAATAATCCAGTCTCCATTGGCATCCCTGCGGTAGATCGGGTTGGTAGGTACCATCAGCTTATTCAGATCCAGAAGGAAATTAAACCTGCTCAGACCATCGTTAGAAATTGACACCCCTGTTCCCAGTTTAATATTAGTAGGCAGGAAATAAGTCTGATCTCCGCCATAACCGATTTTTCCTCCGATGTTGGAAAGTACTCCACCTAATGACCAGATAAAGCTTTTACCCGTTTCAGGGTCGCCGAACTCCTTACGATACAAGGCACTGATATCACCGGCCACTGTTCTGGCAGCCTGTGCAGATTGCCCGGATATAACAGCGTTACCGGCCAGGTTGGAATTAATATACTTTAAGGTTACCCCCATTGAGAAGTTCTGAGAAAGCTGGCGGCTGTAGGTTCCACCCAGCATGAATTCATTGGCATGGAATTTCCCATTGGATCCGCCCCGATCATCTCTCAGATCGATTTCCCCATTGTTGAAATAGCTCAGTGTCAGGGCTACAACCTGTCCTTTACCCACTTTATGATAACCGGAGATATTGGCAATAAACATATCATCCACCAGGTTTCTCAGCCAGGGCGTATAAGATACAGCACCACCGTAATGTTCTTTCAGATGAACCAGCCTGGCCGGATTAAAAAAAGCGGCATTGGCATCAGCGCTCAAAGCGGCACCGGCATTTCCCAGCGCACCAATACGGGCATCAGGAGCAAAATTCAAAAAGGGGACGACAGTAGTAATCACTCTATTGGTATCGGGGACAGACTGAGCCTGAGCGATATTTCCAATACTCATTAAGCAAATGGCAATTCCAACAAAAATTCGTTTCATAGGATATATTGTTTCGACACCCTGCTGTTGCCAATAATGGCGGGAAGGGAATTTGGCACGAAAGTAATAGATATTAATAAATATTTCACAAAAAACAGTTCAGAGTTTCTGTAACAGCCAACCGGAACGACGGTTTCGGGTACCGTCAGTCAGGGACTGAATCGAGAGTTCATATAAATAAGACAGATATTTTTGATTGCTACCAAAGGGTTGAAACGAAATGCCAAGTTTTTCTGCACTATTATAATACGTTTGGTAGTGTGTAAATAATAATTCCCCTGAGGGGTTAAAAATTTTAAACGTTGCCTGGATATCATCCCCTTCACGATTATGCGTAAACAGATAGCCTACAGTAACTTCAAATGGATTGGGGTAAATGATTGCTTCCTTCATTACAATCCCGGAAGGTTTACCTACTAAGAATTCAAACGTCCTTTCAGTTTTGTTATTATATAAATCTGTCAATAATAATTTCAGTGTATATTTTCCCTCCGCGAGGCTCCCGAACTGATATTGAAGGGTACCTTTTGTAAAATCACCCGCATTGGCGCTATAATAATTATTGAATTGTATTTCGGTAGTATCATTCAACAGCCCTGTGATTCCTTTTCCGGTTAAATTAAGCCCGCCTTCAGACTGAATCGTCACAAATAATACAGGATTATCAGCAACTTTATCTCCGTTTATGAATTGGGGGGAATCTACATATCCATTGATCATCCAGGAAGCCGGTTTATTTTCAGTTGCGGTGTTTCCTCCGGTGATTACCATCAGCTGGGCAGACGCGTCAGAAAGGCTGTCCTCATCGATGGCATATACGCTTACACGGCCTGGCCCATAGGTCTCTGTAATTTCAGCGGGGACACGGAAGTGAATTGTAAACTTACCATTGATGACGGTAACATTACCCTCAAACAATTGATTGACAAAATGGCTGTACGACGCCGCGGGATCGCCTCCGTTTCCCAGGGTTTTGAATGATTGCTTCTGATCAAATACCGATACCCTTGCTGTTCCGTTAAACCAGTCAGCCGGTGTATCTGAACCTTCTTCATAAATTCCTCCTTCCAGCATAACCATCTCAAGTGGTTTCAGCGTATCAGGTTCTGCTGTTACCCAGCGTACCTCATAAGCAGCACGCGCAAGCCGCATCGACGGGTCGCCCAGCAACGTAAAGTTTCTGTTGAGGCTCCCTTTTAAACTGGTATTTTTTGTTTTTCTGACAATATCTCCGATTCTTGCCTGCCTCCCGGCTTCAGCAACCGATGTATAAAAAGCCTGATTCAGTGCGAAATTGTTACTGGCATAGACGGGCCGCGTGGTAGTTACCGCACCAATAGCTCCGCCTCTGGGGCTAAGCACCAGCTGTTCAGCTCCGGAAACTACCCACGGATTGTCAAACCTTCCGAATTCGCAGGTAGCCGTCATAAACAGCGGTAAATTATCATATCCTCTGGCTTTCTGGATTTCTTCCAATGTAAAAATCTGTTCCTGGGTCCAGCCGGAAGCGTCTCCGTGTCCTGAAAAATTAATAATAGCAGCCCCTTGCTTCACAAGATCAAGAATGGCGCTGTTCATGGCCGGGATTTTTCTGCCGCCACCTGTCGTAACAGACGGATAGGCATCGCTGAAAAGCAACTCTGGCAGAAAAGTTTCTTCAGCCAGTAACGCCAGGGACGACGCATGTCCCTGATGCAGATTCCCGTCACCGTCATCAGCTACAAATGCTGCTTTGTTACGCCACTTTCCCCATGTCCGGGAAGAAGATCCGTAATGAATCAGCTTATCCACAACGATACCTGCTTCATATGGATTTTTCAGCGGAAGCCGACCGACACTGATATCCAGCAAATGATCACCTGACGGGTTTTCAGCCCAGCTGCCATCCGTTTCTTTTAAAAATCCGTAATAATCATCTGAAGCGTACGAATATACGGGATCAAGTGATTCACGGCTCTGATACGCAGGAACCAGTTGCCAGGATGGTTGATTTACATTTTTCAGATTTCTGAAATCAAAACTTGCATCACCGAACAGAAGAAGGTACTTCAGAGCCTCAGGATTCTGCTGATAAAGCCATCTGACAAAATCACGTATGGCCGAAACGTCCTGCTTTCCCGATGAAAACTCATGATAAATTTCCGCAGTACTCACTACTTCAACCTCCATGTTGTCATGGCTTCTCCGGAATGCGGCCAGGCGTTCAGCCTCTGTCTTAAGCATGGGTGCGGTCACAATCAGCAGTTCCGGTGTTTTTAAATTCCGGATATCCTGATTAGCTATCCGGTGTATCCTGACAGGCTTCAGGGCTCCGCTCTGCGCAAAACCATGCAGATTCCGGAACCGCATTCCTCCCTTGGTTTTTCGGGTAGTCTTTCCGGTAGCCTCCCAGCTGAGTACAGTTGGTCTGTGCAGATCCGTCACGTCCCATACGATCCAGTCAGCCAGCGTATTTTCTCCGAAGGCATAACGGACAGTATCATTTTCAGCCGGCAGAAAAAAATACCTTTGCTGCTCTTCATACCCATCAAGATACCGTTGCATCTGTACGGAAAAATAATCCAGATAAGCCTGAGCACTGCCCTGCCCTTTATTATCGTACATTACCTCGAAATAGAGAATATCATTTAAAGGATTAGCCTGAAATGAGTACTTCTGAAATGATTTACGGGCCTTCTGCGCATAGCGTCCTTCCGGTACAGAGCTGATGGCCTGGTTTCCCAGACTTTCTGTGTTGACACGCCAGGAAGCGCTCGTGGCAGTATGTGCTCCGGCAATCAGCTGATTGGTCAGCATCGCCTGACTACCTGGAATTATACCTTTAAGCTTTACCTGCCAGCCAGTGGGCCGGGCTGCAATATAATCGCCCCACCATTCTCTGCCGGATTCAAGCAGATTGACCGATTCTTTTTCATAATACCAGTAATCTGTAAATTCACTTATAGTAACAGCGGCGGACTGGCTTTCGATCACGGGAGCCTGAGCAATACGCAAACCGGGGGTGTCTGTATAAGTAAGGAAGTAATAAGAAGTATCGGAATAAAAATTGGTTTCATGAAACAGCTGCCGGGTATGCTGGTCAAAATGCACGGTGCCGGTGCCTTCGGCATAAAAGAAAATCCGGTCGGTTGCATCAAATTTACCATCCTCCTGTCCTGTTACCCAGACTGCGTTTTCTGTCAGATAACTTTCCCTGAAATCAGCAATAGCCTGAGGGAGCATACGTCCGCCATTACCGAACAATCTGAAACCGGCAGGATTCATCTGGCTGACATTCCAGCCCATGCCCGCCAGCGCAGCGGCATCCAGCTGATAGACACCCGTTTCCGTAACGGCAATTTTAAGCCAGTTACCATTCCTTAAAACACTGTTTTGCTGTTGTGCCTGAACGCAGAAAAAGTTCAGCAAGAGGATCCCGGCCAAAATCATATTCCGGGATTTATCAGCAAATTTCAACCAGCGCATGAGAAGGTAATGTATATTTTCTTCTTGTTTTCTGATCAATGCAAAGGACACGTGTTCTCCGCAATTCAGCTCTCAGGAAGACCCTGTTTTTAAACCTGAAAGATGCGCCTTCACTCAGTCTGAACAACACTTCTTTCCCTTCATGCTTCACTTCCCGGTCATATTCCTGCAAAGCAAGAAAAAGTGCCGCATCGGCTCCGGTAGAGGCTTTGGGATTGACGGCGTAACGTTTCAGGGCATGAAGGACATTCTCGGGAAAAACTGCGGAAGTCAGCACCGGTTGCAATAAGTCACTAAAGGCCTGCTTCCATTCTTTCCCGTGCGGGGCCGGGTTTTTCGGATAGGTTCTGAAAACCACACAATGTGCTACTTCATGTAAATAGGTGATCAGAAAGCCGTAAGGATTGAGATCTGAATTAACGGTAATCGCCGGCCTTTTGCCAGGGCCTACCCTGAAATCCCCCAGACGGCTCTTCCTGGGCTTCACAATTTTAAAGTCAAACAACCACTTTTCCCATAACCGGAAGCAGTAACCGGTCGCTTCGGAAGGTATATAACCTGAAAGAAAAAGTGGTTGCGTCATGGTATTTTGCATTGCTCAGCGTCCGAAATCATCCTGCACCCTTACAATATCATTTTCGTCGGAAGGAGCAGATGCATCAGTATGTTGCCATATTTCCGCAATAATTCCCCATTCCTGCAAACCTACAAGACGATGGCGTTCACCTTGTCTGAGACTGATCACATCCCCGTTTGCCAGCATTCTCAAAGGTGTTTCCTGATCATTGTCGCTCACTACTACGGCGGCTTTTCCGCCGATTACTTTCCATATCTCTGCCCTTCTGTGATGATATTGCCATGATAACCGCTTTTCAGGAGCCACAACCAATACCTTAGGACTTAATTTGCCAAAACCTGCAAAATCATCAGGAGATAAATGCGGAAAAAAAGTTCTGATAAATTCAGGTGCCTGAGATTCATCTATAACAAAAAAACCTCCCCAGGGACGGGCATCGTCTTTATCTACAACTGTAAATCCTTTTTCCTCAATATAAGAACTGATTAGTCTGAATATTTCTGATTTTCCGGTTTCAGCACTTAAGTAATCCATTAGCTGTTTTTCTGTTTAAAGTTTTGAATAAAATTGCCCGTTTCGAATCAAACCTGCCCACAAAGTAACGTAAATTCAATTAACAGGGGTATAACCAGGCTGGATTAATATGCTCCTATCCGGTCTGGAAGAGATATAAAATATTGCTTCAACGTAATCAAAGATGCATTTTTCCGGAAATCGAGGTTTTTTGTTTTTTTTTCTTTGATACTTATAAAAGAGGCTTAAAGCAGATCGCGGTGTATACCTGTTCTTGTTGATGTAATAAACCTCATGGTATTGTCTTGTTCCCAAACTGACAGCCGATCGGGATTTATAAGACATTCCCAGTATCCTTTATCATTACATGTCAGTTTGTGGGGGTTTATTCTTTTGTGGGATATTCAGCGTCCTGTATTTCGCACAGACGTTCAGATGCTATTTGTGCCAACCATACTGTAAAAGGTTTTGCCTTTTGCGACGGAATAGACTGAATTAAGCAAAAAACCATTGTTTTTCTTCCGATATCTTTAATAAAAAATTCAACTAACCTATCTTCTTTGTCTGTCAACGCATTTTTTTGTTATGAATGGGTTTTCTTATTCGCTTTCGCCTAATAATTTGTTCAGTTCATTTTCAAGTTGTTTTTTGTCGGGCAGATATAATTGATATTTACTTACAAAAAGCTGATTACTGATACTTTCGGTTGCATACTCCACCAAAATGTGGTCTTTGTATGCTCCCAAAACTATTCCTATCGGCGGATTGTCGCCTTCTGTATTTACTTCTTTTTTAAA
>JBEBXQ010000085.1:0-22307 GCA_040391535.1 Telluribacter sp.
TCGGGATTATTGATGAGGAAGCAGCCTGCAGAAAAGCATCAAGATGATTTCAGATACCTCGTACCCAGCCAACGGAAAACGGGTAATGAAATGATGAATCCGGCCAATCCGGTAACCATAGCCAATCCTACGCCTCCAATGGCGTACTGAACAAAATTGAGATGGATACTTTCCAGCGTCATATTATTGAGTGACAGGCCGTTTACCGCATCTTCATTATGATAAAAAATCCCGCCAAATAGGTAACTGGCATAAATGATAAGCGGGATCAGGGGCGGAATACTGATATTGGCAGCTAGCAGAAAAAGTATTTTATTCATCCTGAAATACACAGCCAGCGGTATCCCGATCAGAAGCTGGAATCCCCAGATCGGAACAATACCCATAAAAAAGCCGAAACCAATAGATAATGCTTTGGTAAAACTGCTTTGATGCGGTGCAGTGATTTCACTTTTAAGGATATTCCAGAAACCCTTTGCAGTAGCTGCTTTCCATAGACGAAGAGGCAGGTAATATAACAAAGTGAGCAAGACCAGATAGGTATTCAGCAGGCTGATCCTGGCAAAGTCTTTAAACGGCCTGAAATGCGTAACCCGTTCATCTTTATCATAAATCACATTGATTTTAACCGGAATAATCGGAATATCCCGCCAGGCCATTTTTACGATCAGCTCAATTTCCGTTTCAAACTTGGTCGTAAAAAGCCGCATTGTCCTCAAAGGAGCAAGTGGGTAAAGCCGGTAGCCCGTCTGGGTATCAGGCAGAGAAATACCGGTCTCAAAACGAAACCAGAAATTCGAAAAACGATTCCCAAAAGAGCTTCCGCCCGGTACTCCCTCCTGCTTCATATCCCTTGATCCCATCAGCAATGCCTCGGGGTTTTCTAAAGCAGCGATAATAAAAACAGGCAGGTCTTCCGGTAAATGCTGTCCGTCCGAATCAATCGTTATAGCACGGTCAAATCCTCTGTGAATTGCTTCCTTAAATCCTTTTCGTAATGAATACCCTTTTCCTTTATTAACCGTATTATGCAAGACGACAATCTGGTCTCCGTAAGCGTTCAGGACTTCTTTCGTATGATCCGTAGATCCGTCATTAACCACCAGTATTTTCCCCGGGCCGGTATAAGCAAGAATCCCGCTCAGTACGCGACCCAGTGTTTTGGCATTGTTATAAGTAGGAACAAGCACACAGGCATTTATATCTTCAGGCGACATTTCCGTTTTATGGCATTAAAGGGGTTCAGATCAGCAATTGCATATAATTAGGTCATAAATGCAGGTCAATATAATCAAGATTTGCTTTCAGAAAGCTCTCTTCTGCTACCCAGCCTTTCACATTTACATAAATAATGTCCTGGATATTAACAGAAATTTCAAAACGGAGCGTATGATGCTCATGCGGATTGATCGCTTTCAGGAATTTACAGGTTTTCAGGCCTGTTAATCTGATTTTCTTACCGAAAAAATTTTCAAGCAATTCTTTGACAATCTGCAATTGCACTACTCCGGGCACGATGGGGTGGTCCGGGAAATGCCCTTTAAAAATGGGGTGGTCAGCCTGCAATTTTACTTCAGACAATAACCGGTCTGTGTGAAATTCCTGTCTGGTAATCTCAAAAAAATCGTTCAATAACATAAAGTTGAGTAATATTTTCAAAGCGCAGAAAACAAATCGCTGCTGATTTTCTGGTTTATTTTTTCATTGTAGAATCGCGTAACCGTACGATTCCCCTTTTTTTCAAGAAAAGCCAATTCCCTTAACAGTAATGATTTCCTTGAAAATATCATCTGTATTTCCTCATAATAATTTTTCATACGCTTGTCATTGGGGATAAGGATAATCTGATAAGCATCCTTATTTTCCATGACTTTGGTTGTAAAAGTACCCGGAGACTGAAAATCTCCTCTGACCAGGTCCAGTAGCATATTGCGCATTCTGCCTGCCACTCTGGCCGAGGAAGAAATATCTTTAGTAACACCATTGTCCCGTACTATCATTTTGTCACCGTTGATCAGCAATGCATAATCAAATGGTTTATGCTGCTCCCAGCGCATTTTATCGTTTTTCTGATAATAGAATAACCCGGTTGACAATTGCGGTTCCTTCAGGTAAGATAAATGCTTTTCTTCTTTGAATTCAGCCTGGATAGAATTTGTAACTTCTGATTGTTTCTTAATCAATGCCAGTATCTGCTCAGGATTGCCTGAAATACTGAATTGCTGTGCCAGAGCGTTACTCAGACTCAAAAACAAACTGAAAAGCCCGATAATCCCTTTAACTTTCTTCATATAATACTTCAAAACATAAATGGGGCGACGCGAAATTCAGTCTTTTTCCCTTGATCTGTCTGATGATTTCCGGCAAAGCCTCTGCGGTTACAGACCGGGTATCATGCAGCAGTATAATATCTCCTCCTTTTACACTGTTTCCTACCTTCTCTGCCAGTTGCGAAGCCTCTTTCATTACCGTGTCCATGGTTCTTAACGACCAACCCACTGAAACCATATCCATCCGGCTCAGAACTTTGGCATAGCGCGGTGTGGTTACACCGAAAGGCGGACGGAATAACCGTGGTCTCAGCCCGGTAATATTCCTGAATACTTCTGAACAATGTATTATTTCGTGCTGAAAATTTTTTCGCGAAAAAAACGGAAGCTGACCGGCATGACTATAAGAATGATTCCCGATAACATGGCCTTCGGCAATTATTCTTCTGACAAGTCCGGGATGCTGCTCCGCATTTTTACCGATTAAAAAGAAAACCGCCTTAATTCCTTCCTTATTTAAAACGTCCAGTACAACCGGCGTATGTTTTTCATCCGGTCCGTCGTCAAAAGTCAGTAATACCTCATCATTATCATGAATGGTGAGTTGTGACTTAAGAAAATAGTTGAGCCCGATCTTTGCGCTGCCGGCAGCTGTGATTGCTCCATAAATCAGACATAATACGATCAGCCATGCAATACCCGTCTCACCTGTCCCTATAAAATAAAGCAGACAGCACCCCAACACCAGAAACAGGAAAGATATGATTTTATGCTTCAACGGATTCCAGTAAAACCAAACCCAGATTATTCGGATTCAGATGATTATAAATCAATATTTTACAATGATCTTTTGCTCTGCTCATTTCATCAAGCGCCATATGAAATGCAAATGCGGAAGCCGTAGCATATAGTCCGCTGAAGGCTATGGAATTGATCCATTCGCCTGGCATTCCACTCTTATTCTTCATCAGATAATCATGACGGGGTGCCTGATAGAATATTTTTGAAATATCGGAAGGTGCACAATTATTCCCTGACAAAAATTCGTGCAAGGCCTTTTCCGGATCCTGTACTCCCGTCACGACTTCCACATCAGCAACCCTTCCTAAGGTCTCTTCATTTTTCCGGGAGGATAACCTGAAAAATGAAACTCCGGTTGAAAGTGGAAATTCAGAAAAATCGAATGCCTCTGCTACAGTATCCAGTAATTCTATCTTTTCATCAGCGCCACCAACCAGCAAATCACCCTTTCCCTCCGTAAGGCCTACCATCCCGTCAAGCATGGCATGTTCAAAAGAGAGGCTGTTTTGCGTGTGGGTCATGTTATAGCTGTGATTACCGAGCGTCAGCGAAATCTGACCGGCAATGGTATTATGGGTAGACTGAATAAAGGATGTCGGCGGCAGCATGCCTTCCACAGTGAGGTAGGTATTCAGAAACTTTTCTGTATCAGCAAGACAGCCTAATCCTGTTCCTACCAGAATAGCATCCGGCTGAATCAGCTTTTCCAGGTTATGATCTGTCTTCAGGCACTCCTTTGCACAAACAACACCCATGCGTAGTATCCTGCTCATCCGTCTGAGCAGATTTCCTTCAATATAGTCTTTATAAGCAACGGGCTGCATCATTTCTTCTCCCGACAAAGGCACCAAAGATGCAGAGAAGCCCGGATTCATAAAAGAAGGCTGATGCGAAAGTGTGGAAGCTGCATTAATATAAAACATATCTATAACCGGGTAAAAACTAAAGCCGTATTATTACCTCCAAAGCCAAAGGAATTGGATAAAATAGCCCTGACGGGCATGGATTGCCATTCCGTTACCGGCACCAGGCCTGTTTCTTCAATCGGTTTTCTGAAGTTAATATTGGGCAATACCGCTGAGTTTTTCAGGCATAACATAGCAAAAACGGCTTCCACAGCTCCAGCAGCAGCCAGTGTGTGACCTGTATACCCCTTCGTGGAACTGAAGGCCGGTATTTTTTCGCCGAAAATATTCTTTAGTGCGGCGGATTCAGATAAGTCATTATTCTGGGTGCCGGTACCGTGCGCATTCACATAGTCAATATCGGAAGGTTGCAGGCCGGCTTTTTGCAGTGCTTCTGCCATCGCCAGCGTTGCTCCCTTTCCATCGGGCGATGAAGCTGTCTGATGGTATGCATCTGCCGCATTGGCCCCTCCACCAAACAAACCATAAGGTACTGTACCGGACATTTGCATTGACTTTTCATTTTCAAGCAACAGAAAACCGGCACCTTCACCGAGGTTAAGTCCTGCCCTGCCAGCATCAAAAGGCCGGCACCATTCCTTGTCATAAATCATCAGCGAATTGAATCCCTGAATCGTAAACCTGCACAACGCGTCCATTCCCCCTACCACCACCCTGTCGAGCCGGCCACTCCTGATCAGACGTGCGCCCAGCAAAATCGCATTGGCTCCGGAAGAACAGGCCGTTGACAACGTAGTTACATATCCGCTGATTCCTAACCTACCCGCAATGATCTCAGCAGAAATCCCGCTGTCGTGACAGGCAAGTAATCCCATTTCCGAGGCGTCGCCTTTTAACCACTGACTGTAAAAGCGTTCCGATTGATCCATTCCGCCCACTGACGTAGCCGCTATAACGCCTGTCCGGATGCCCGGGATTACCTGTTGATTTCCCCAGGCTTCTTTTGCCGCTGCCACACCCAGTAAGGTTGTCCGTGAAACCGGCGAAATGGTAATGTCAAAGTTCTCACAGAGCTGCTGATTATTCAGCTTTACCTCTCCTACCGGAAAACCTTCATCCAGACCGTAAACCGACGATTTTGTAATACCGGAAATCCCCCCGGCCAGAGCATCCCAATTGGCCTCAACACCTGTTCCGATAGATGAAATAACCCCAAGCCCTGTTACAAAGACGTCATTTGCCATATTAATCAGTTACTTCTGCCCTGGATATATTCACTAAGGGTATTGATAGAGTAAAATGCTTTTTTGCCTTCTTCAGGACTCGTAAGTGAAATCTGATAATACTTTTCCAGCAGAACAATCAATTCCAGCGCATCAATCGAATCCAGCCCTACGCCATCTTCGCTGAACAACGGGGCATCGTCAGCAATATCGGATACTTCAATCTCTTCCAGATTAAGCTGTTCTATAATCTGCTTTTTCAAACTTTCTTTTAATTCCTCCATTTTAATTTATGACTGTTAAAGCCGCTGTTCAATTGATACAAATTTCTATTTTCCTGTTTAAAGCCAGGTTTTCAGCTGTTCCTCAGTCCAGTTTATCCCTGAGGTCTCTTTTTCAATAGTAAAAACCAGAATTTCCTGTTTCTCAGGGCTGACATTGATCCAGCCGCATAACACCATTGAGATCGTTTCATTTAAAAGCAAGACCGCATTCTTACTATAAAAATCCAGCGCAAATTTAGGAAAAACAGCAAACATATTTTCTCCATACCATTTGTTTCTGATGGATAATTCGCCCAGCATTATATTGGGAAGTGTATACACAAACAACGAAGGGCTGGGACTACCCTGATGCTGATAGGAATCCTGAAAAAGTAAATCAGTGACGGAAGACGATTCACTGTTGGCAAATACCATTGCCAATGCATCTTCCTGCTGAACCTCAATACTCCGGTTTCCGTATTGCTTCAGCAATTCAACAGACAGAAAAGCCGCTTGCGACAACTGATCCATTTTATAGAATTTGGGATAGTCGGGCTGAAGAAATTTATAAATCTGTCTGAACCAGCTCACGCCTGTTTCCGTGTCAAACGAACACACTTCCGTGCCGTTTACAAAACAGGAACCGGGCCTGATGGCAGCAAATGAGGTGATTACAGCATTCATATTTTCCTGATTAACAAAGCAGCGTTACAGCCTCCGAAACCGGAGGCCGTTTTCAAAGACAATGAAAATGATGCCGGGGCGGTCTCACTGATCACAGAGATTTTACCGGAAGTTCCGGTTTCTTGAAAACCATGCGTTCTGATCAGCAGCTGTTTTCTTAAACTTTGCATGGTATAAGCGATTTCCAGCACCCCCGCAGCTCCCAGTGTATGCCCGATATACCCTTTAAAACTATTCAGCGGAATATCCGACATATCCAATCTTGAAAATGCGATAGATTCCATTTCATCATTGTACAAAGTGGCCGTTCCATGAGCCGAGATAAAACCGATTTCAGCGGGATTAACCGCATGCTTGTCTAATGTTTTCCTGACACTCCGGAACAAACCTTCGCCTGTCCGGGAAGGGCCTGAAATATGATTGGCATCATTGGAAATGGCTCCGCCGAGTAATTCAAGAGGATGCTCCTTAAAAATATTTCTTTCTACTGACAAGACCACCGCAGCACTTCCCTCACCCAGCACAACGCCACTGCGGTTTTTGTCAAAAGGTTTACATACATCCTGGCTGATGGCAAAAAGTGACTGAAACCCGTAGATGACAAAATCAGACAAAACATCACAGCCTATTACAACAGCATGATCAAAGTACCCCTGAGTCAGATAACGGGCAGCAATATTACAGGCAGCGACCCCGGAAATACACGCGTTTGAAATCACAACCGGCTCATTTTTCAGCAGGTACTTACCTGTCAGGTGACGAAGCGTACTTCTGAACGGATGCGTAATACTCACAGCTAACTCACCTTTGGTGGAACTAATCAACACGATGGTTCTCTCCGACTCCAGAATATGTGCGTCAATACCTTTCAATGAGGCGTCAAACGCTTCCATGACGAGTTCCTCAAACGGTAACCGGTAAGCCTTTTTTTCAAAAGCTGATAAAGGGAGATCCTGCTTATGAAAACCTGCTTCGGTTCTTATACGCACCGCCGAAATACCCTTTGCCATGGCTGAAAAGTTATCATCCGCAGATTTTCCGATGGGTGTTACAGAAGACTCAGCACCTATATATACTACACGGGTTTTCATTCCACCAGCTTATGTAATTGTAACCATTCCGTATAAAAATCGGGCATCAGTAACTGAAGAGCCCCGTCTTCTCTGGATGTAAATACCTGTATCGTTTTTCCTCTGGCTGCCAGTTCAGCGGTATTTACATTGAAAATCTCATATTCAAAAACGATTTTGGCGGCTCTTGAAGGCACAAAACGGGTTCGTATTCTCACGCGCTGTCCAAAGCGGACAGGAGCTTTAAAATCCATTTCAGTTTTAACAATAGGAATAAAATAACCGTGGTTATAAACTGTCAGGTAAGGGATCCCGAATTCTTCTCCGAAAGCTTCGCGGCCGTCTTCAAAAAACTTAAGATAATTACCATGCCATACAACCCCCATGGCATCTGTTTCGCTGAACCTTACGTTTATTTCTAATTCGGATATTAACATGGTGATCATTAAATACAGGAAACACTATTCTTCCGAAGGCGCCAGCACAATCTTCATTTCACATTTCATCAGTAGTTCGCCTGAAATAGTAAAACAGCTGCCTTCCACCAGCGTAATAGCACCGAAGCGCTGCAAAACTTTCACAGAAGTAGTCATGATTGCTGAAGAATCAGGCACCCTGAGCATTTCTAATTTTGATACTGCCCCAATATACCCCATTTGTGGCTCTCCGTTGTCCTTTTTTGCAAAATAACCAAAAGCTGCAGCACAGGTCTGCGCTATATTTTCGATCAGAAACGTTTCTTCAGGAATCCCGTTACGGGTCAGGTATGGTTTTGTGGCAGGATTTACTTTTGAACAAAAGTGGTCCGGATCTGTAACTTCCAGTTCATCAATCAGCAGAAACGGCGGACGGTGAGGCAGGTAATCCGCCGGATTTTTAATACTATTGATTTCTTGTTTCATTTCTGCAATTCATTTCAAGCCGGGAGTTAATCACTATTCACGTGTTTCGGAAAAGAAATTAAAATAATTAAACCATTGTTCCGGATATTCCCGGACTTTCTTTTCAAGCTCTTCAATATACAATCGGGCCATATCTTCGGGTTTTCGTATTCCTTCAAGTGGCCGGGTTGCACTCAAATGATAACTAAATGTATCATCTTTGGCAGCAAAAACAAAAGTTACCGGTACTTTCAACTTAGTGGCAAGCGCAAACGGGCCGTAAGGAAAACGGGCCATCCGTCCAAAAAACGGCAACTCTATAAAACGCATACCCTTCACATAGCGATCGGCATGCATGGCAATCAGCTCGTTACGGGCGATGGCCTTATTGATTTCGAAAATATGCGACAAGTCGTCTTTGATCGGAATTATATTAAACCGTGAGCCACCGGTTTCATGCTGAAGCAGTGATTTGATACCTGCCAGCTCTGCATCCAGCATAAGGATATTGATGGTGGGGGTAATCCGGCCTTTCAGCAAATTACCTGCCGTTTCCCAGTTACCCAGGTGCGCACTCAGCAGCACCCCTCCTTTTCCCTGCTCTTTGATGTCAATAAGGTATTGCTCGTTTTCAAAAGTATGGCTGAACTGCTCCTCCTTTCCCAGCAAAAAAGCAACCCTGTCAACAAGCGTTTGTCCGAACAGAGAAAAATTTTTCCTGATAACAGGTTTAATATCCGAAAGAGTATCCTTAAAAACAGTTTGATAAAAATCGGTCAGAACCCTGCGTGAAGACGGCGAAAAAAAGTAATAATAAGTGGTTACGAGGCGAAGGACCCTGTATACGACAGGCAGTCTCACTTTTTTGATAAGAAAAATAAAAATCCTGTAACCTAATGGGGTTCCTCTGCTTTTCCCGTCCCATTGATCCATAGGTCAGGCATTTTGCTTGGCATTCACAAAAGAATAGAAATCATTGAAGGTGTGAATTTGCTTAAAATCTTCACCGGTTACTTTAATTCTGAGATTCTCTTCTATCAGTACTACCAGATCCACATAGTCCAGACTATCCAGATCCAACGTTTCTCTGAGGTTATTCTCCGGTTGAATAAGGTCTTTGTTTATCTCGAATTCTTCTGACAAGAAATCTCTGATAAATTCAATTGTATCGGTAAAGGCTACGTTAATCTCCATCAATTAATTCTCGGCTACTTAATTATTCTGTTTTAACACTGCAAAAGTATACAAAATTGTATTACTTTTTTCAAGTTTGGCATACCACTCAATAAATTTTAACCTGATTATTTTACTTCCTTCCTGACAATCAATGTAGAGTTTGTGCCCCCAAAACCAAATGAATTAGATAAAAAGCAATCAATAGATGCGGTTTTAGTCTCGCCTATCACGTTGATTCTGGCAGAAGATTCATCCGGGTTTTCGAAGTTAATATTAGGTGCGATGAAATCATTCTGCATCATCAGCATCGAATAAACAATTTCACTGGCACCCGCCATCCAGCATTCGTGACCTGTCATGGATTTGGTAGAACTGACCGGTGTTTGTGCACCAAAAACTTCGTAAATCGCCTGTGCTTCCATAGTATCTCCTACCGGAGTAGAAGTCGCATGGGCATTGATATAATCAATCTCGCTGCTGCTTATGCCCGACTGGCGAAGGGCCATATTCAGTGAACGGATCTGACCATCAATATCAGGATTGGAAATATGATCTCCGTTTGAAGAAAAACCATACCCGATCACTTCACCCAGAATCGGAGCGCCTCTTCTTTTGGCTACCTCATACGACTCAAGCACCAGCGTAGCCGCTCCGCCGCTGGGTACCAGGCCGTCACGGCCTCTATCAAATGGCCGGGAAGCTTTGGCAGGAGCAGATTCGTTCAGTGAAAAAGTACCCAGACCATCGAAACTGGCCATTCCGTAAGGATTAATTTCCTGTGCACCTCCGCAAATGACGCGCTCCTGCAGGCCCTGGCTGATCATCAGGTAACCCATTCCTATTGAATGAGAACCGGACGCGCATGCCGCACTCAAGGTGAAATTGATCCCTTTCAACCTGAATATGGTTGAAAGATTCATATTGACAGTACTGTTCATATTCTGAAAAATGGCACCGCTTCCTATCAATGTAGTGTCATTTTTTTCGCGGGTCTTGTCGATGGCTTCCATCACAGATGCAGCCGTACTGTCATTTCCGAAAATAATACCGGTTTCCGTTTTTTCCAGGAAGTCAATATCCAGACGGGCCATTTCCAGGGCATCTTTCGTAGACATGAACGCATACATGGCCGGTTGGTGCAGCCCCATGCGCTGTCTTCTGGACAAAAAGGGTTTCAGATCAGGCTCCGGAACCATGCCTGTCAGCGCAGAACGAAAACCAAAGTCCTTCCTTTCCTGGTCAAAGACGATCCCGCTTTTCCCTTTATACAGTGCTTCCTTTACCTCTTCCAGTGAAGTCCCCAGACACGAATAAATGCCGATTCCTGTTATAACAACCCTGTTTTTCATAATTGTCAGGAGTGAATCCCCCCATTAATATTAATGACTTCTCCGGTGATATAGGCCGCTTTATCAGAAGCCAGAAAGCTAACAGTATGCGCTACTTCTTCCGGTTCACCGAAACGGTTGGCCGGAATCATCTGTATCAATTGAGCTTCATCAAGATCCTTGGTCATATCACTCCTGATAAATCCCGGGGCTACTGCATTTACGGTGATTTTCCGTTTGGCTACTTCATTAGCCAGCGAACGAGTAGCCGCAATGATGGCGCCTTTGGCCGCCGAATAATTCGTTTGACCTGCAACCCCTTTTAATCCTGACACGGATACCATATTAATGATCCTGCCCTTCCGTTTTCTGAGCATCGACTGAATAACATTCTGCGTCACGTTAAACATTCCTTTCACAGAAACATTCATTACCTCATCCCAGTCCTTTTCAGGCATCCACATCAGTAATCCGTCCCGTGTAATCCCGGCGTTATTAACCAGGACATGTATGTTTTTTTCCGGATTCTGTTCTTTCCAGTTATTCAGTACCTGATCCGTCTGCTCTTTATTACTGACATCAAACTGCAACAGTTCGGCTGTCCCCCCCTGGGAAAGGATCGTTTCCAGCGTTTCCTGAGCGGCCTGCGTATTGGCAGTATAATTAATCAGCATATGATATCCGTGATCAGCAGCCAGTTGTATTGCCACCGCCTTTCCTATCCCGCGTGATGCTCCTGTTACCAATGCACAGTTCATATTTCAAAATCCGTTTCCATGATTAATTCACCCAAAGCACTCAATTTATCAAAATGAGGACGATCTTCCAACACAAAAGGTACTTTCGAGCGAATCAAAGAATAGAATTTCCTGGTCTGGGAAGACAGCCGGGATTTTTCGCTTTCCGGTAACAGATCAATTGCCTGGCTTAGAGCCGCAAGATGTACTGACATTACCTGAAAAGCATTATCAATTACTTTTTTCGCGATCAGAGCACTGTTTGTTCCCATGCTTACAATATCCTGATTATCATTATTATTCGGAATGCTGTGCACATAAACCGACGTACTTAATGACTGACTTTCCGCAGTAGTGGATGTAGCGGTAAACTGCACCCCCTGATAACCGAAATTAAGACCCAGTATACCGGCATTCAGGAACGGCGGAAATTTCTCATTCAGCTTGCTGTTCATCAGGAAATTCAGCTGACGTTCCATCAGAATGGTAAGCTTGGTAATAACGATTTTCACTTTATCCATCTCCAGGGAAATATAATCTCCGTGGAAATTACCACCATGAAAGACATTTTCGACCTGTAAATCCACTACTGGATTATCATTGGCCGAATTCAGTTCATTTTCCACTACCTGCGTGGCAAAATCCAGTGTTTCCAGTACAGGGCCCAGAATCTGAGGGACACAGCGTAGGGAATAATACTCCTGAATTTTCTTTTTAAATTCCCGGTCATTCATAATGGCGTTGTCTTTGAACAACTCTTCCCGCTTCTGAATGAGGCCACTGTCTTTTAGAAATTCACGCATGGATGCAGCCACCGACTGCTGTCCTTTATGCTGCTTGACGGCATTAAGTTCTTGGGAAAATGAATCGTCAAATGAATTAACGATCTCATTAATTACCGAAGACGCCGCAATGCCCCAATGCAGTAGCCGCTTCGCATAAATAAGGTTAATGGCACCGATACCGGTCATGCACGAAGTCCCGTTGATCAATGCCAGTCCGTCCCGCAACTGTAGTTCCAGTTTCGGAATGTTCAGTTCAGCAAGCACATCAGCAGCGGGCCTTCTTTCGCCCTTATAAGTGACAAACCCCTCACCGATCAGGTTCAGCGCCAGATGGGCCAGCTGCACCAGATCGCCACTTGCACCCACACTGCCATGCTCATAAATTTCAGGAACGATATCTGCATTTAAGAAAGCACTTAACTGATTAATGACTCCCGTGCTTACACCGGAATTTCCTTGCAGAAAAGTATTTAATCTCGCTACCATTACACTTCTGGCATACACTTCATCCAGGGGTTTCCCTAACCCTGAAGCATGACTGCGGATCAGATTATACTGAAGATTGTTCAACTCACCGTTTTCAATACGGAACTGAGCCATTGGCCCGAAACCGGTATTGATACCGTATATAATTTTATCTTTTGAAAAATCCGTTAAGAATTGATAAGAATCTGAAAGGTATTGCAGCGTTTCCTCATCTACTTCAATGGTACTTTTATTAAAAGCATATCGCTCAATCTGAGCCAGCGAAAGTTGTTTCATTTGCGTAAACTAACCAGAAAAATTTGCGTAAAATAACGTCTTTTTTCCTGTATTGGCAAGCACGGGAAATTGTCCGGTAAACCATTGTTGTTTTAATTTGGCAAACAAGTCAGTAGCTTTGCAGCATTTTGCAGAGAACATATAACAGATACTTCCACTTCTGAAGCTGTGGAAGACGGTTCACCGGTAGTGGCCCGAATAATAAATAAATACTGATCTTTAATGTCCAGAGGCCTTATTTTAAAACTGATTTCATTATTCGTCAGAAAAAAAACAGTCTTTTTTTTAAGTTTGGCAGTACTGGCGGGTATACTCCTCACGGGTGTTGCAAGACTGAATATTACCGAAAGCATTCTGTCAGCCCTTCCTGACAGCGAAGACTTTAAAGAACTTTCCACCCTAATGGAAAGCAAAAAACTATCCAATCAGGTTTTCATATCGCTGCAATTTGATGAAGCACCTTCAACTGAAGATCTCCAGCCGGTTATTGCTGATTTCGCAGACTCCCTGAAAACTGCAACAGCCGGAAACCTTACAGAAGTTATATTCAGACGGGAAAACGCTCAGGAAAATATATACCAGTACCTATATCAGAAATTCCCGCTTCTGATTGACTCTTCTTATTACCGCTATATTGAAGGAAAAACTGAACCCGACAGCATTGCTGCATCGGTCAGTCGTGTAAAAAAGCAATTGCTGGTACCGGGGGCAACCTTTTTACAGGATTATCTGCTGAATGACCCGCTCTTTCTAAGCAGTCGTTTTTTTCAGGAAACCGGGGCACAGCAGGGACAGGGGAAATTCAGGATGGAGGACGGGATGCTGTTATCGGAAGACGGCAGAACGGTTCTCATTACTGCCTATCCGTCCTTCGAAAGTGGCGATTCCGGAAAAAGCGGTGAATTGTATGAACATCTGGAAGAATTCAGGCAACAATGGGAAAGCAATCATCCCGGTATAAAGTTAATCTATTTCGGTAATTTCGAAATTGCCGCCCGGAATGCAGCGCAGGTCAAGAAGGACACGACCTTTACGATGGTCATTGCACTGGTTATCATCATCTGCATTCTGATTATGTATTACCGCAAATGGCTTATTCCGGTCTTTGTATTACTCCCCACGCTATTCGGTGCCTTATTTGCATTGGGAATCATCGGATGGATAAAGGAATCCGTTTCGGGTATTTCACTGGCCACAGGTGCTGTTCTGATGGGAATAACGCTTGATTATGCGTTACATTTCTTTACACATCTTAAACATACCCGCTCTGTCCGTGAAACCATCAGTGAGATCACCGCACCTATGCTTACCGGCAGTTTTACGACCATTGCTGCTTTTATTGCCTTGCTGTTTGCCAATTCTCCGGTTTTAAGAGATTTCGGCCTGGTAGCATGTCTGGCACTGATGGGTGCAGGAATCTTTACCATCCTGATTTTACCGTCCTTACTGGAAATATTTCATTTTGATTTTGAAAAAAGCCTGAAAAAAGAGCGGACATTCATTCTGTTTGCATCGCTGGATAAAACCGTCGGCAAACTGCGGTTCCCGCTTACTTTCCTGCTGTTTCTGCTTACAACCTTCTTTTTGTATCATTCAGACCGCGTCAGATTTGAAGACAATCTGAACAACCTGAGCTTATACACGAGTGACCTGGCAGAGAAAGAGCAGTCTCTTACGCACCTGGACCCTGTAAATGAAAAGAAAATTTACCTGTTTGCTTCAGGAAGTTCCATGAATCAGGCTATGGAGCGTAATTTCCGGGCCTATGAAAAACTGAAAGAAGACTTTCACCAGCGAAAAGTAAGTCAGTTTGTTTCTGCTGCACCTTATCTGATTCCGCTATCTGTATCACAACAGAAATACGAAACATGGCATCAGTTCTGGAATGAGGATAACCGAAAAGAAAAAACGTTCAAATACATCAATGAACAATCTGATATACAAGGATTTGAACCCGATACATTCAACCAGTTTGAACAATTAATCACTGAACCGGAAACATTTGATGATCAGGATCTGGCCACGCTGCTGCAGGCATCAGGTATGGAAAACCTGATTGATACCAGCTTTCAGAAATATACACTCATTACTCCGATTACCGTTCCCAATCAATATCTGAAGGAAGTAAAACAGTATTATTCTGCAATTGAAGGTATCAAAGTGTTTGACCGGGGTGCTATTGCCAGTGCTATGATCAGCAATGTAAAGGAGGATTTCAATTATCTGCTTTCCATTACTGCAGGGCTTGTCTTTATATCACTACTGATCGTTTACGGGCGTATTGAACTTACCCTGCTTTCCTTTATGCCGATGGCACTGAGCTGGATATGGATTCTGGGTATTTCCGGACTGCTGGATATTCGTTTCAATTTTGTAAATGTGGTTGTTTCAACTTTTATTTTTGGCTTAGGAGACGACTACAGTATTTTTACCACCGATGGTTTACTGAACCGATACAAATACGGCAAAAACAGCCTTGCTTCCTATACTTCAGCCATTATCCTATCTGCCTTAACCACTATCATTGGCACGGGAGCTCTCATTTTTGCTGTCCATCCGGCCATTCATTCCATATCTGCATTAAGTGTGCTGGGCATCTCATGTATTGTTCTTTTTTCCATCATATTCCAGCCGCTTTTCTTCAGGTTGTTTGTACAGGACCGGGTAGACAGAGGTGTGGCGCCCTTTACGTTCACTACTTTTCTGTTAAGCATTCTGTCCTTTTTTTTATATGGATTTACGAGCATTCTCACTACGCTGTCCTTGCCGTTTATTATGCTGCTTCCTGTATCCCGTAAGAAAAAGCGGAATCTGGTCAACCAGCTGTTATCCTTTTTTGCAAGGCTGATTATTTACTCAGGTGTACACGTCAGGAAACGATATGACGGTCTCGAAAATCTTGACACTTCCAGGCCCGCGCTTTATATCGCCAATCACAGCTCTTCGCTGGATAACCTGCTGGTGATCATGAAACATCCCAAGCTGGTCATGATGGTAAAAGGCTGGGTTTACAATTCGCCGTTCTTCGGTCTGGCCGTCCGGTATGCGGGGTATCTGCATACAGGAGACGATCCCGAAAAAAATATTGAAAAAATAAGGCAGCTTGCCAGTGACGGTTATTCTGTACTGATCTTTCCGGAAGGTACCCGATCTCCCGACGGGCTGCTGCATCGTTTTCATAAAGGAGCGTTCTATCTGGCCGAAAGACTGGGAATGGATATACAGCCCATGATTCTTAACGGAGCCTCTTTTGTCATGCCCAAAGGTGTTCACAATATCAGAAAAGGTGCACTGAATATCCGATACCTTCCCAGAGTAAAAGCAGGAGATTTATCGTGGGGAAAAACCTATCAGGAAAGAGCAAAATCAATCACCCGATGGTATAAAGAAGAATATGCCGGTTACCGGCAGGAACGTGAAGATACCTGGCTGCTCAAACAGCGGATCATGAGTAACTATATTTACAAAGGCCCTGTGCTGGAATGGTATTTCAAAACCAAATGGGAACTGGAAAAAACGCATTACGAATTCTACCATCAGCAGATTGGTGATCGTACCCGTATTCTGGATATGGGCTGCGGGTATGGCTATCTTTCCTTCTACCTTCATTATAAAGATCAGAAGCGTCTGATTACAGGTATTGATTATGACGAGGAAAAAATTCAGATTGCAGCCCATTGTTATGATAAAACAGACAGCCTTACTTTCAGGCACGGCGATCTTAAAGAATATAATCCTGAAATTAGTGATGTAATATTTTTTAACGATGTTATACATTACCTTCCGGAAGAAGCACAAGCATTTGTTTTACAGAAGTTTATTGACAAACTGAACGCCGGAGGCATTCTATTTATCCGGGATGGCATCACCGATTTTGCCGGCCAGCATGAAGCGACTCTGAAAACCGAAAAGCTATCGACAGGAGTATTTAATTTTAATAAAACAGCAAATGACCTCCATTTCTTTTCTGCGCGTTTTATTGAGGAAATGGCTCGTGCAAACCAAATGGACTACCAGATGATCAGGCATTCTGATACAACTTCAAACGTTTTATTTATACTCCGAAAACCATGAAGAACCCTGAATTTGATTTTGTGATCATCGGAAGCGGATTAGGCGGACTTTCCTGCGCATATATGCTTGCTTCTGAAGGTTACAAAGTATGCATACTGGAGAAAAATCATCAGATCGGGGGCGCGCTGCAGGTTTTCAGCCGTGATAAGGCGGTACTTGATACCGGAGTACATTATATCGGCAGCCTGGATAAAGGAGAAACGCTGGATCAGATTTTCAGGTATTTCGGGATTCTGGAAGACCTGAAACTAAAACGGATGGACGAAGATGGTTTTGATGTAATCCGGTTTGAAGATGGTTCTGTTTTTCCTTATGCTCAAGGATATGACCATTTCAGAACAAGTCTCGTTGGTCAGTTTCCTGATGAGGCAGCTGCAATTGATCAGTATATTGCAACCATCCGGAAAATCTGTGAAGATTTTCCTCTGTATAATCTGGACGAAAATGACTACGACGGAGAGGTATATCCGCACATGGAAGTTCCGGCATCGGAATTTATCAATAGCCTCACAACCAATGAGCGCCTTCGTAGTGTACTGGCCGGAACCAACTCATTCCTGTATGCCGGAGTAGCAGGCATTACACCGTTGCATGTACACGCGCTTGTACAGAACAGTTATCTGAAAGGGGCTTACCGGCTGATTGACGGCGGTTCACAACTGGCGATTTTGCTGAGCAGGAGAATCCGGGAAAAAGGAGGAGTTATCCTGAAAAGAAGTGAGGTTGTAAAGGCGGCTTATCATGAAAACGGTGAAATCAGTGCCGTACTGCTGGCTTCAGGTGAAGCCATTACAGGAAAACAGTTTATTTCCAATATTCACCCGTTGGGTACTATTGGTATTTTTGGAGAAGACCGGTTTCTGAAAGTATTTACTAGAAGAATCAAAAGCCTTGAAAATTCATTATCCTGTTTCCTGACCCATATTATTTTTCATGAAAAAGCTTTTGGCTACCTGAACCACAATATTTATCAATACCATAATGAGAATGTATGGTCAGGACCGGAATATAATGAAGACACCTGGCCGGAGCAGTATTTCATCTGTACACCGGCTGGTTCACGTCACCCTCAATATGCTGAATCAATGTCTGTGATGGCCTATATGCGTGCAGAAGAAACCGCTGAGTGGAATACTACTTTCAATACCCGTACAACACCGGCTGAGCGCAGTAAATCATATGAGGAGTTTAAGAAGGCAAAAGAGCAGAAAGTAATTAACCGGCTGGAACAGGTTTTTCCGGGTATAAGGGGTAAAATAAAATCCGTTTACAGCTCCACACCTTTAACATGGCGGGATTATCTTGGGACACCTGACGGAAGTATGTACGGTATCATGAAAAAAGCAGATAATCCGTTGAAATCATTCGTGAATACCAAAACGCATATTCCAAATTTATCATTAACCGGACAGAATATTATTCTTCATGGTATATTAGGCGTTACCATCGGAGCCATTGTAAGCTGTGCCCCTTTTATCGGAAGAGAAAACATTATCAGAAAAATTAAGCAAGCCAACAAAACTACCTAATCTTATTCCTACACTTTTATGACGGAATCATTTGATATTATCGTAATGGGTGCCGGCCCTTCCGGAGCTGTAGCGGCCTCCTATCTGGCCCGGCTGAATTATAAAGTACTTATTCTTGAAAAAGAAACCTTTCCGAGGTTTGTTATCGGTGAAAGCCTTCTTCCCTGCTGCATGGAATATCTGGATGAAGCAGGATTGATAGACGCTGTAAAAGAAAGGGGATTTCAGGTGAAATCAGGTGCCGGGTTTTATCGTGAAGACAAGCGGTGTGAGTTTTTCTTTGACGACCAGTATACAAAAGGCTGGACGTGGACCTGGCAGGTGAAGCGGGCTGAATTTGATCAGATTCTGGCAGAACAGGCTGCTAAAAACGGGGCAGATCTCCGGTACGGATGCGAAGTAACGGCCGTACAATGCTCTAAAGAAAAACAAACTGTTCAGTACAAAACCAAAGACGGCGGGCTGAAAACCGCAGAGGCACTTTTTATCATCGACGCCAGCGGTTACGGACGTGTGTTACCGCGGCTTTTTGATTTAGGCAAACCTTCTTCATTCAAAGCACGGGGGGCATTGTTTTCTCATTTTATTGATGTTAAAAGAACGCCGGAAGCCAGTTCCAATATTTTCGTGCATTCTTTTAACAATAACTCCTCCTGGATATGGGCTATTCCGTTTTCTGACGGGACTACCTCAGTCGGTATTGTCGGTGATCAGGAATATATACAGGACATGGCTTCTGACGGGGCCGTACAATTCAAGGAGTTTATCCGGACTTTTGAAGATCTGAACGGCAGGTTTGACGAGTCATCCTACCTGTTTGAACCAAGAACTATACTGGGCTATTCTGTGGGTGTGAAATCCACTTTCGGAGAGGGTTATGTGCTGGCAGGTAACAGTACTGAATTTCTCGATCCCATCTTTTCTTCCGGCGTTACTTTTGCGACGGCTTCGGGCATGTTCAGTGCCAAGCTGATTGACCGTCAGCTCAGAGGTGAGCAGGTGGACTGGCAGACCGAGTATGAAGATAAGCTGAGGAAAGGGATTGATGTTTTCAGGACTTATGTAGCCGGCTGGTATAACGGAGATTTTCAAACCATCATATTTACTGAAAATATTAATCCGGAAATCAAAAAGCAGATCTGCTCAGTACTGGCAGGATATGTCTGGGACGAAACAAATCCTTTTGTCAAAAAGCATGATTCAATTCTGGCGACACTTGCCCAGGTCATCAGAATTAAGGAAAGAGAAAAAACAGCGTAAATTTCACTTGTTCAGGAATCAAGTAAGATCAGTCCGTGCTGGATTCCTGAATAATGATTATAAATCAGCACCGGACCGTCAGGTTTCTGATAACCCGGCGGTATGGTCCCGTGCAGTAACTGGCACCCAAGCCATAAGGCAAATGCACTGGCAGTCGGGTAATCACCCGTCAGGTGCTTAAAAGCCACAGGCTTCAACTGAGGAAAAAGGCTATCATTTAATTGCTGATACCAGAAGTCGGTACGGGCATCCCCGCTGAAACCAGCGATATAACCTTTAATATCTGCCGGTGTTAAACCGTTTTTCCTCAGCATCGTATGAACAGTTTCCTCCAGATCCGGCATTTCAGGATACGTCAGCTGAGCCACGTCCATGACCTTTGCCATGTAACCTGATGACCCACTGCCCTGCACCATAAAAACCGATGCCCCTTCCCCGCAAACCGTGCCCGGCGTGCCTGATATCAGCAGTGACGCTGACGTGGTGTTTTCCTTTTTGTAAAGTCCTGCCTGCTCGTCAATGGAAAAGTTATACGCTGAAATTTCCTCAGTGGCCCCAATCAGCAAAGACCTGTTTCTGTCTTCTTCCAGAAACAGCATCGCATCCATCAGCGCAGCCTCAAAAGCCAGTCCCTTATGAACGTGTGTCATGTTATATCCTGAATTGGAAGACATTAATGAAAGCTGTGCCGCAATATTATTCGGAGTGCTTTGTACGAAGTTGGTGGGTGTAAGTGTAGTTTCATTATACTCTACAATCTGATTCAGAAACTTAAGACAGTGATCAAGCCCACCGTAGGCCGTTCCGAAAACGATCCCGTCAGGTTTGGGGTTTCTGTTGAGCAGGAAAGCCCCCGCACCCACTCCCATCCTGAGTGCTTTTGCCATCCTTCTCAATGCGGATGCCGATATAATACCTTTATAATCAGGCTCCTGAGCTTCATATTGAGTACCTGAATGCGACACAGGGTCTCCGGATAAAAAGTTGCCGGAAAAAGTGTGTTGTGGGGAAATACAGGCCAGATCAACAATATACATTTCAAAGTCAGGATTTAAAGTCAGTTTCTATACTCCCGGAAACCATTTCCGGTTCAGGCATTGCCAAATACCAGTGAGGTACAGTTCCCCCCAAACCCAAACGCATTGGTTAAAGCATACCGGACCGGATAGGCTGGCTGGTATTGCAGACAGGGAATCAGATTTGTCCCTTCTATAGGGTCATTAAAATGAAGGCTCGGATACAATTCATTATGGAAAAGTGACATGACCGTATAAATCGCACCGACAGAACCGGCAGCTCCCAGTGTATGTCCCGTATAGGTTTTTGTAGAATTAAAAGGCGGCACATCCCCAAAGACCTGAATCATTCCGCGCGATTCTACTTCATCATTGTTTTCTGTAGCGGTACCATGCGTATGAATATAGCTGATTTCACTAGGTGTGATTTCCGCATTTTCCAAAGCATCCTTCATTGATCTCACTACCCCTATACCCTCTTCTGATAATGCCGAAGCATGATAAGCATCACAGGCATTCCCATATCCTTTTACCACCGCATACTTCCGTTTTTTACGGGCTGCTTCAGCAGATTCCAGCACCACATATGCAGCACCTTCGCCCAGGTTCAGTCCGGAACGGTTTTTGTCAAATGCCCTGCAAGGCACCTCTGATAAAATGGAAAGGGAGTTAAAACCGTTTACTGTATATTTTGCCAGACTATCGGTGCCACCAACAATAGCCCGCTCAACCCTTCCCGACCGGATCAGGCGGCTCCCGAATAAAATGGCATTCAAAGATGAAGAGCAAGCTGTATTAATGGTATCACTGAACCCTTTCATCTTATAATGCCTGCTGATGCGGAGACTATGGGCTGCTGCAGGATAGGAAAACAGGAATTCAGGATTGGTAGTTGTTCTGTTGGCATCATTGTAGAGGTGATCTGTCAGACACATCCCGCCTACTGTCGAGGCCGAAATAAACGCCGTTGAACGGGAAGCAATATCTTCAGGTGTCAGCGACGCATCCTTAACCGCTTCTCTGAAAGCAATAAAGGCAAGCATGTCACTTCTGGTGAGTCCGGCAGAAGAAACTCCTTCCAGCTGTGCTTTCAGATGAGCGTCATCTGAATCAACTTCACCAAACGGGAACTGGTCAGCATAAACAGATTGAAAAAAAACAGGCTTTCTCAGGCCTGATTTCCCTTGTATCAATGACTGCCGGTTTTCGGGGAGATTAGTACCGATGGCAGAAATTATTCCCATACCTGTCACCACCACTTCCTGCATGTTGTCAGACTTTTGGAGAATTCTTAAGGATATATTCTGCCATGTGATTTACGTCGATCAGGATCTTACGTCCTTCAGCCGGGTTTTTAATTTTTATACCATATTCCCGCTCAAGCAAAACAACCAGCTCCAGAGAATCTATCGAGTCCAGTTCCAGACTTCCGCCAAAAAACGGTTCATCATCTTTAATATCATCCGGTGTTATATCCAGCAAATTCAGATATTGAATAATTTGCTCTTTTAACACAGGTTTTAAGCTTACAGCATCCATTTGTCAGATTATCTTTAACAGTTAATTTAATTGGTCAGGCAAC